>DATBZX010000408.1:0-4826 GCA_036512955.1 Terriglobales bacterium | reverse complement strand
GTTCACGTCTTCGTATCCAGCCAATCGGCTGTACACAGCCTGACGCAACAGATCGGCCATCGGCAATTGCGTGTTCTTCCCGCGTGAGTCGGTCAAGTGTTCTGCGATGAGTTCGCTCAACCCCAAGCGTTCATCCAACTCTCGCACGAGCAGCAGGCCACCATCCGACGTTACTCGCGATCCTTGGAAATCCACTTTCAAAGAGGGGTTGAATGAGAGCTGAAAGGGCTGGTTTTGCTTCTCACCCATTGGGTCCGAGCCTCCGCAGAGTTCGTGTTGATCTCAAAGTCGCATGAATACTGGCGTTGGCCCGATCATACGGCGGTTTGGGCCAATTTCAAAAAGGAAATGTGGGCTGACAGTATCTGCACGTAGAGATAAGCGTAGGCCCTGCCGTCGCTGGAAAATTGCGGACCGCTGACCGCCGTTACGCCGGACGCGATGTGGTCTCCAAAGGTTTTCCAGTATTCCATCTTTCCGGTGGTGACATTGACGCGATAGACCTTGGCGACGGTATCCTTCTGCAAGCTGGAGAGCGCATACACTGACGACCCATCCGGAGTCCAGCCGGTAACGTAGTTCCTCTTCGAATCCAAGCCGGGAATGGGCTGCATGCGGTTGCCGTCCAGCGCCCACACGCCCCATTTGCCTTCGGAATCGATCACCAGGACACTGCGTTCGTCGGGCGATAGTTGGACGCCCGTGGTGCCTTCCGGCGTGATGGGCTTGGCGTTTCCGTTGCTCACGTCGATCAGGTAGTCACGGGCGCCGTGTCCGGCTTCAATGCCCACGGCCAGGAGGTGCTTCCCATCCTGCAGATAGCGGACTGTCGTATAGCGTATGTTGTCGTGGGTCAACTGCCGGGCCTCTCCCGCGCCAGTTGGTACCACACGCAATGCTGCCTGCTGTATAGGTTGGGTAATGACCCACTTACTATCCGGCGAGATCGTCTCGGCCCTGCCCTCGCCGATTTTTACCGGGGGAGACCCGTTCGTGTCTCTCACGAATACCGTGTAATTCGGCCCACCGCCTTCACCGTCTTCTTCGAACAGAAGTCTCTTGCCGTCGCGGCTGAGGTCTCTGGGAATGGACCACCCGAACCAGCCCAGTTCTTTCTCGTCTGCGTCGCCTGGGGAAGTTCCACGGATGCCCAGACGGATGTGTTGCGCGACAGTCAGTGCCAGACCGTCTCGCACATCTTGCAGCCACATGCCACCGGGAACATTCGTGATGTCACGCAGCCTGCCGCTGAGGGTTACGCCGTGAAGGTTTTCGGACGAACCGTTCCGCGCGCCTGTAAACCACACCTCGTTGCCCGCCGGAGACCAGGCAATTCCTTCAATCGAAATCCATTCCAGAGTAAGCTTCCTCTCTTTGCCATCGGGGCCAATTACGGCTATTGCACCCTCGTCGTCGCCGATGGAGTTTTGGTGGTCGGCAAATGCCAACCACTTGCCGTCAGGCGAAATCCTGGGATTGCTGATCCAGTTAATTCCGTCGATGAGCACCTTTCCAATCGGGTACTCGAGACGCCAGTGACGGTTCTCGGGAACAAAACGGACAACCGCGAGGTTGTCGCCGCTGGGCGACCAATCCGCGTCCTGGACGTTCTCCACAACTTCGCGGGGCGTACCGCCGCTCAGCGGTACCCGTGCCAGCGTACCAATTCGCTCATAGTTGAGCAGGCCAAAGGTGTCGAGACGAATGGCGAGCTCGCCACTTTTGGAAATCGCCAGGAGCTCTGCGTCTTTCAAGCCCAGTTCGCGCGAGCCGTTCTCATCGGTGCGTGCCAGGTAGAGTTGTCCCTCGCCGCCATCCCACGACGCCTGGTAGACGACGCTGCCGTCGGGCGTGAAGCGGGCGTTGCCGATGGAACCCATGCGGAACGTGATCTGCTGATATTCCGGAGGAGTCGCGAACGCGCTACCGCGACCGAACCACCAGCCCAGGCCCAGAATGGCTGCCGCAACAATGGCCGCTATCCCGCCCAAAAGAAGCTTACGGCGTGAGTCGGCTGTCCGGACTTGTTGTGCCGCCGCCTGAACCCCCGACTTGCTGGAGGTGACATCGGCCATGGCTTCGAGATCGAATGCCAGGTCGCCCGCGGAATGAAACCTTTGCGCCGGATTCTTCTCCAGGCAATGCCGAACGATGCGTTCGAGCCCCGACGGGACATTGCGCGCCGTCTCCGTAAGATCGGCCGGCTCTTCGTGCAGGATGGCGCTCATGGTGTCAGCCGCGCTCTCACGATGAAACGCGCGTTTGCCTGAAACCATCTCGTAAAGAATCGCGCCAAAGGCGAAGATGTCAGACTCGGGTACCGCTGGCTTGCCTCGCACCTGCTCGGGCGACATGTAGCCGACTGTTCCTAACACCATCCCGGCTTCCGTGGCCATCTGCACAGTCATGGCATCGCCGCTTCCGCCAGCGCCCGGCTGGCGGACCATCTTGGCCAATCCGAAATCCAGGATTTTCAACCGGTCATCGTTGGTGAGAAACAGGTTCTCTGGCTTGAGGTCACGATGGACTATGCCCTTACCGTGTGCCGCCGCCAGTCCATGCGCGAGTTGCAGGGCGTAGTTGATTACCTTGCGCAGCGAAATCGGCGCCTTCTGCAACCGCGCCCGCAGCGTTTCGCCCTCCAGCAACTCGGACACCACGTAAGGCGTTCCCCGGTCGTCACCAATGTCGAAAATCGAAAGTATGTTGGGATGGTTCAGCGCCGCCGCAGCACGTGCTTCCTGCGCAAAGCGCTGCAATCGCTCATGGTCGGTGGCAAACGACGTCGGCAGGATCTTGATTGCTACCGTGCGGTCGAGGCGCGAGTCGTGGGCGCGATACACTTCGCCCATTCCACCTGCGCCGAGGGTAGACAGAATTTCATAAGGGCCGAGACGACTTCCAGTGGCGAGAGGCATAGGCGTTGCATGATTCTATCCCAATCCGCTCTGCCGAAAACCACGGCGAATCGCCACGAGCGAAAAGCGCCGGGCGATCAGCGAACGGAGGTTTGTTGGAGGCGCGGGTGGGAATCGAACCCACGCATAAAGGTTTTGCAGACCTTTTATTACCGACTCTAACCCTCGTCGATTCAATACCAGATTCTAACTTCCCGCAATTCTGTGACACCTTTTGTGACACCCCAGTATGCCGCACTGCCTGTTGGTCGATCTTATTCGGAACCGACTACTGCCTAGGAGGTGCCACCCATGCCGCTTAAGCGTTCAAAGCCACTCCTGGCGCAGTGTAAAGCCACAAGGTCAAGCGGTGAACCTTGCAAGGCTAAGCCACACAAGGGAGGGCTTTGTTTCTTCCACTTCGACCCTAAGAAAGCGGCAGAGCTTGGCCGGGAGGGCGGTCGACGAAATCGGCATACTTCGGACGAGCCGATGCAGCCTGTTGCGGCCCCTGAATCCGCAGGCGATGTAAAGCGAATGCTGGCGGAAAGCATGGCGGAGGTCCGCGCCAGAAGGATGGACCCGAAACTTGGGACGACCTTGGCGTATATGGGAGTCTCATTGCTGAAGGCGATTGAAGTGGCGGATATTGATGTCCGGCTGAAGAAGCTGGAACTTACACAAGAGGTTGAAAATCCCACGCAAGCGGCGCCCAGAGGTGACATTGGGAGCCGAGACAGGAAGCAGCCTGCATGAGCACCGCGCGGAAGCGATTGGACAGTCTAGAGGAGCGGAGGGAGCTTCAGCAGGCGCGGCAGTTTAAGCTGATGATCCTGGGCCGGTCCGAACTGGAAATGCGGTTCTTCTGTGTTCATGGGTATTGGCCGGAGAGCGTCGGCGATGAGCTTCCGTCCGGAACGGAGTTCACGGTGCGTGGAATCAAGACAATCGTCATCACGCAATGGGAAGAGAAAAAGGAGTAAAGAAGACATAAAGACTGATCGTGATGATTCAGCACGGGGAGAGTGCCAATCGAAGAGCCTCGCGTGAAGCCTCAACGCCAGCCGCGGACGCTCACCATACAGGGTGGTGCATGGGCACCAGGCTGAAGAGAAATGAACTCGGCATCGATCGAGGGCACCAAATGGAGAAGACACAAATGCTTTACCAGCAAACGAACAGAAGGTCACGTTGAATGCAACGATGGCCACTCCGAAATCGGAGTTGAATTCTGGTGTCGTGGTTTGTGTGTCATAAACCCCGGACACCGTTCCCCAGGATGAAGAACTTCGGGATCAGCGCCGAAGCCATCTGCTCTGACCGGAAGGCCGAGGTTGTCTAGTTTCTAGAAGGAGGTGTCAGCAATGTCGCTTAAAAGGCTGACGGCAAGCCAAGACAAGTCGCAAGCGACGAGCATCGGTAGGCACCGCCGGAACTGCTCCGTCTGCTCTCACCCGAGATGCGCCGAAATCGAATCCGACTTTGTGTCGTGGCGAAGTCCAAGCGTTATTGCTCAGGAGTTCGGCCTAGCAGATCGAGCCAGCGTATACCGGCACGCTCATGTGTTTGGACTGTTCCCGAAGCGCCAGCGGAACGTGCGTGCCGCACTGGAGCGAATCATCGAGAAAGCAGGAGAAGTCGAAGTGAGCGCCGCCGCAGTCGTGGCAGCGGTTCAGGCATACTCCAAGATCAACGCGACTGGCCAGTGGGTTGACCGAAGCGAGCACCTCGCCCTGGGGCGATCGGTGACTGAGAGCCAAAACAGAAGCAACACGCAATCAGGGTTGTTCCCGCTTCGCAGACAATCAAAGAGTTACTCCGAAATCGGAGTGACATCTTCAGGGCCGTCCCACGAGTACGTAGGTCGAGACCCCACTCATTCCCATACGGGTTATCGCTTTGGCCTGGACCGTCTGCGCGGTGCCGTTC
>DATBZX010000407.1:0-19390 GCA_036512955.1 Terriglobales bacterium | reverse complement strand
ATCATCATGATGGCGTTCTTCTTCACGATACCGATCAACAGAATGATGCCTATGAGCGCCATGACTCCGAGATCCATGCGGAAGATGTTAAGCGCCAGAATTGCACCCACGCCGGCTGACGGCAGCGTGGAAAGAATGGTGACGGGGTGAATGTAGCTCTCATAGAGCACCCCGAGCACGATGTAGACGGTGACAATGGCGGCCAGGATGAGCCAGCCTTCGTTGGCCTGGGAAGCCTCGAAAGCCCTCGCGGTTCCCTGGAACTTCACCTGGATGCTGGGAGGCATCCCGACCTCCGCGACTGCTCCATTGATCGCCCGCACCGCCTCACCCAGCGAATATCGACCGCCCAGGTTGAAGGAGATCGTAACTGAGGGAAACTGTCCCTGATGGTTCAGCGACAACGCGCCGCTGCCGGTGGTGAAGTGGGCGATGGCACTCAGTGGTACCTGCCCGCTGGCGCCGGGCACGTAAATGCTCTTGAGCGAATCGGGATCGTCGCGGAATGAGGGATCGACCTCCAGCACCACGTGGTACTGGTTCAACTGGGTAAACATGATCGAGATCAGGCGCTGCCCAAATGCGTCGTAGAGCGTGTTGTCCACCGCGCTGGCGCTGACGCCGAGACGGGAAGCGGTGTCGCGGTCGATCTCGAGATTGGCGACCGCCGCCTGGTTCTGCTGGTCGGTTGCAACATCACGCAACTCCGGAAGCGTCTTCAGCTTGGCGACCAGTGTGCTTGTCCACTGCGCCAGTTCTTTCGGGTCGGCGTCCTCCAGGCTGAACTGATACTGGGTGCGGCTGACGCGGTCTTCCACCGTCAGGTCCTGCACCGGCTGCATGTAGAGTGTGATGCCCTCCACGCCCGCGGTTTCCTGCTGCAGCCGCTTTATGATGGCCGAAACATCGTCGCTGCGTTCGTCCTTGGGCTTGAGGTTGATCTGGAAGCGACCGCTGTTTGGGGTGGTATTCGTTCCGTCAACGCCGATGAACGACGACAGGCTGGCCACGTCGGGATCTTTCAGAATGGCCGCTGCCAGCTTGACCTGCCGCTCCGCCATGGATGAGAACGAAACGCTCTCCGGCGCATCCGAGATGCCCATGATCACGCCCGTGTCCTGGATGGGGAAGAAGCCCTTGGGCACCAGAATGTACAGCCAGATGGTCGCCACCAGCGTCCCCAGCGTGATGAACAGGGTCAGCGTCTGGTGATCCAGAACGACCTTCAGCGTCCGGCCATAAAACGCAATGGTGCTGTTAAAGATCCGCTCTGAGGCCTGGTATAACTTGCCATGTTTTTCTTCGCTCTTCTGGTGCAGCAAAAGCGAGCACATCATGGGCGTCAGGGTCAGCGAGATGAAGGCCGATAGCAGAATGGTGACGCTCAGCGTCACCGCGAACTCGCGGAACAGGCGGCCCACGATGTCGCCCATGAACAACAGGGGAATCAGCACTGCGATCAGCGAAACCGTCAGCGAAACAATGGTGAAGCCAATCTGTCCCGAGCCACGCAAGGCGGCTTCCAGCGGCGAAAAGCCGTCCTCGATGTAGCGGTCGATGTTCTCGATCATGACGATCGCGTCATCGACCACGAATCCGGTTGAAATGGTCAACGCCATCAGCGACAGGTTGTCGAGCGAATAGCCCAGCAGGTACATCACGCCGAACGTTCCGACCAGCGAGAGCGGTACCGCAACGCTCGGAATAATGGTCGCTGCCAGCGTGCGCAGGAACATGAAGATCACCATCACCACCAGCGCGATGGTCAGCATCAGGCTGAACTTCACATCGGCCACGCTGGCCCGGATGGTGTTGGTGCGGTCGGTCAGCACCGTGATCTTGACGGAAGCCGGTAGGTTGGCCTGCAGTTGCTTCAAGCGCAGCTTGACGCTGTCGGCAACCTTGATGATGTTGGCGCCGGGCTGGCGCTGAATATTAAGGATGACAGCCGGAGTGGTGTTCATCCACGCCGCCTGGTTCAGGTTTTCCGGGCCCTCGACCACGTTGGCGACGTCCGACACGCGAACCGGGTTGCCATTCTTGTAGGCGATGATGGTGTTGGCGTAGTCCTCGGGCTTGAACAACTGGTCGTTCGCGCCGATGGTGTACGCCTGGCGGTTGTCCTGCAACTGCCCCTTGGCCTGGTCCACATTGACCGCGGCGATCATGGTGCGTAACTGCTCGAGGCTCATTCCATAGGACGCGAGCGCCATTGGGTTCGCCTGGATACGAACTGCCGGCTTCTGTCCGCCGCTGATCGAGACCAGTCCGACTCCCGGCAATTGCGAAATCTTCTGCGCAAACGTGGTGTCCGCCAGGTCCTCTATCTGGGGCAGAGGCATGGTGTCGGAAGTCATGGCCAGCGTCAGGATCGGCGCATCCGCCGGGTTGACCTTGCTGTAGATCGGCGGCGTGGGCAGGTCGGGCGGCAGAAACGTCTGCGCGCTGTTAATGGCCGCCTGAACTTCCTGCTCGGCTACATCGATGTTTTCATCGAGATTGAATTGCAGGGTGATGACCGACGCGCCAAAAGAACTGCTCGAGGTCATCTGGTTCAGTCCAGGAAGCTGGCCAAACTGCCTTTCCAGCGGCGCGGTGATCGACGAGGCCGTGACGTCGGGGCTGCCGCCGGGATAAATCGTCACGATCTGAATGGTCGGGTAATCCACCTGCGGCAGGGCAGAAATCGGTAGCTGCTGGTAAGCTACGATCCCCACCAGCAGCAGAGCCACCATGAGGAGCGACGTCGCGATAGGCCGAAGGATGAATGGCCGCGAAATACTCATGACTGCGATCCGTTGCCCTCGGCTGCTGGCGGATTCTTCGACTGCCCGTTAGGCGCCTGCACATTGACGCGGGTCCCCGGCTGGAGCTTTTCCTGGCCATCGGTCACCACCTTGTCGCCAGCTTGCAAGCCTGACTCGATCAGGACGACATTGCCCTGCGTCAGGGCGATTTGTACCGGCTTCACCTGCACGGTGTTCTTGTCATCGACGACATACGTGAACGTTCCCTGCGGACCGCGTTGTATCGCACTCGCGGGCATCGTCAGTGCGTCCTTGCGACGCTCCAGAAGCAGGTGCACGTTAACAAACTGGTTGGGCCACAGGCTATTGTCCGGGTTCTCGAATACCGCCTTCAGCTTCGCAGTGCCCGTCGTCTGGTCGATCTGGTTATCGATAGTCAGCAGTTTGCCGGTGGAGAGCTTGGTCTGGTCATCGCGGCCATAAACATCCACCACCAGCGTCCCTTGTTTCATGCGCTGGCGCACTGCCTGGAGTTGATCTTCCGGCAGGGTGAAGACGATTGCGATGGGATGCAATTGCGTGATCACCACCATCGGTGTGGTGGAAGACGCCTGCACGTAGTTGCCGATATCGACCTGCCTCAATCCGATGCGGCCGTCGATAGGAGAAGTAACGCGGGTATAGACCAGGTTCAGATTGGCGCTGTTGATGGCGGCCTTGTCGGCGGCGATCGTGCCCTCGTACTGGCCGAACGATGCTTCCTGGGTGTCCAGGTCCTGCTTGGCGATCACGCCGCCAGCGTAGAGCGCTTTCATGCGCTCGTATTGCACCTTGGCATTGTTGAGTTGAGCTTCATCGCGTTGCAGATTGGCTTTCGCCGTTTGCAGCGCTACGTCGTACGGCCGCGGATCGATTTGAATCAGCAGCTCTCCCTGTTTTACATCCTGGCCTTCCTGGAAGTTGACCTTCATAATCTGGCCGTCGATGCGGCTCTTCAGCGCCACGGTGTTAAACGCCTGCACCGAGCCCAGCCCGGTCAAATACACCGGAAAATCGCGCTGTTGCACCGTAGCTACTCCAACCGGAACTGCCGGAGGAGGACCGCTTGCCTTGGCGTTTTTGTCCGCGCGGCTACATCCAGCAATCGCGCCACAAATCAGGATTGCGATTCCCACTCTATGAATTCGCAGAAACGTCAAACTTCCTCCTCGCTGGCGAGCGGTTTTGTATTAGGGGGCCAGGGCCGACGCCAGGAGCACGGAACTTGATAAAGACCGTGCCAGTTACAGTACTATTAATCCCACTTAATTAGATCGGATACCGGGCCTTAGGGCCGTTAAGACAGGGTGAAGGAAGGTTAAGTTTTGTGAAGGGTCCGACCACATCCCGAAACAATTCTTCACCGCAGTCGCACACTGGAAAAGGCACAATGAATCCAGTGAATCATTTGCTCATCATCGATGACGACCACGCACTCGTCAATCTGCTGAAGCGTTTTCTCGAGGCAGAGGGTTTTCATATTGACGCTGCCTACGACCATGATACCGGACTGGTAGCCGCGCTCGCCGGTCACCACGAGCTGGTCATCCTCGATGTCATGTTGCCCGGCGGCTCCGGTTTCGAGTTGCTGAAGTCATTGCGCCACCAATCCGCGGTGCCGGTGCTTCTGCTGACCGCTCGCGGAGAGGCGGTCGATCGCATCCTGGGACTCGAGATCGGCGCCGACGATTATCTCGCCAAGCCCTTCGATCCTCGTGAACTAGTGGCCCGCATCCGCGCCGTTCTGCGCCGCACTCGCGAAGCCGCGTCTGGCACAACCCGCAGCGATCACGACGAGGTGCTGAACGTCGGCGACATCGAGCTTTCCCTCGGCACCCGCAACGTCACCTGCGGAGGCAAACCAATCGAACTGACTTCCGTCGAATTCAATGTGCTTGAACTGCTGCTGCGCAACGCCGGCAGCGTGGTCACGCGCGAGCAGATTGCCGAAGTCGCCCTGGGACGCCCGCTGAACTCCTTCGATCGCAGCGTGGACGTCCATGTCAGCCGCCTGCGCAAGAAACTCGGCAGCCTTCCTGGCAACGACGACCTCATCCGCCCGATCCGCGGCATAGGCTACTTCCTCGCCGCCGCGACGCCGGAAAAGAGCAAGGCATGAACCGCCGGCTCTTCTGGAAAATTTTTCTTCCCTTCTGGGTGGCACAAGCCCTTTTGCTGGGTGTGCTCTACCTGCGCCTGCAACACCGGGCGCATGCGGACAATCCCTGGTGGGTGCAGCCCGAACGACGCCTGGTGCCAACGCTGGCGGATTTGGCCGTTCGGCGTTATGAGGACAAAGGCCAGCCAGCGCTGCGCGCCGTGCTCGATCAATCGGCTTTGCCCCACCGCGCGAATTACTGGCTGCTCGATGCTGATGGCCGCGAGTTGAGCGGGCGTCCGATGCCCGGGGAGGTTCTCGACTACGCCCAGCGCGCATTGCGGCGAGAAGGCATGGTTCGCCCCGATGAGGCCGTGTTCGTGGTCTCGCCCGTAAGCACTACGCGAGGCACGTATTTGTTCATCGGAGAGTTCATTCCTCCGGGACTGGCGGAACGTGTGCCCGGGGACATTCTCTGGGTGTTGAAACTCGGCACCGTCATCTCTGCCCTGATGTGCCTGCTGATCGCCCACTATCTCAGTAAGCCGATTGAGCGGCTGCGCAAAGCTACCAACGAACTGGCGCGCGGCAACCTGGATATCCGCGTAGGGGCCACCATCGGCAAGCGCAGCGACGAGATCGCCGACCTGGTTCGCGACTTCGACTCCATGGCAGGAGAGTTGCGCAACCAGATCCAGAGTGAACGAAATCTTCTCAGCGGCGTATCGCACGAACTGCGTTCGCCCATTGCCCGGATGCGCCTGGCCCTCGCTCTGGCCCGCACCACCGAACGTCCGGAGCGCGACGAGATGCTCGACCGCATCGAGCAGGACACCATCCAGCTTGATTCCATGCTGGAACGCATCCTCACCGTTGCCCGCTTGGAGAACGGACAATACAAGCCAAAATTCGAGAACCTCTCGCTCAACGAACTGATCGACGAGGTGCTAGACGATGCTCGCTTTGAGGCGGCCGCCACCAATACCACGGTCAATTACGCCGACGACGCACTGCTGCACGTCAAAGGCGATCCCGGTTTGCTGCGCAGTGCCATTGAGAACGTTGTGCGGAATGCCATCTTCTATTCGGGACAGGGCGGCACAATTGACGTTCGCCTGCGCCTCGACGACAGCGATGCCATCCTCACCATCCGCGACAACGGCAAAGGCGTGCCCGAAGATGCGCTTCCCCTGCTGTTCAAGCCGTTTTATCGCGTCGATGACGCTCGTGGAACCACTACCGGCGGCATGGGACTGGGACTGGCTATTGTGCGCAACGCTGTGGCTGTTCACGGCGGCACCGTAACCGCCCGCAACGTCTCGCCGCATGGTTTGGAAGTAGAATTACGGATTCCAGTTGCCGGTACTGCTTCGCCCATCAAGAACTCGGCAGCGCAGTTGGTAGCTCCGTTGCAAGGCCGGCGCTAGGTAACGGCGCTGCCCAATTGCCCGTGGCGCAATCTACTATTCTTGAGTCTTGAATTTCGCTGCCGATTCCGGGGAAGCCCTGTGAAGGACAGACACCTGTCCGGCGAGGTCGCCGTCTCGATGCGTCATGGTCAGCGTTTTGCCGTCACTGGACAACGCCCAATGGTCTTTGAAGTGAAACTCGCGATCTTTGGATTGCAGCCATGACTCAATCACGAGTTCCGAACCGTCCCAATCAGCGCGGCTCAGGACTGTTCGGGTCCCGGCATGATTGGTGGTTTCATTGCCCGTCTCGTAATTGAAAACCAGTTCGTTCTCGCTTCCATCATTACGAATGACGAGGACTCGCTGAACGAGCTTCGGTTCTGCGTGCGCTATCTTCATTAGCGTCTGTCCAGGCACCGGGCTTCGCAGCGTGCTCTTCTCGATATTGAGTTGCCAGATTCCGCTGAAATTGGGGTGCGTTTGAACCATATCGACGATCGAACGCCGTCAACCAGCATAGTCCCACTTTGTCAGACTTCCAGCAATCCTGAGTAAATCGCCATCCCGACGACTGCATCCACGCCCATCGCATCGAGCGCGTCAATTTCCTGTTGGCTGCGGATACCGCCGGCGGCGATCAGCCTGCGCGAAGTTAGTTTCCGCAAACCGTCGACAACATCCAAAGGAATTCCCTGCAACAGCCCCTCCGTATCGATGTGGGTGTAGAGGAACGCGGAACAATACGGCTCCAGCGCCTGTATCATCTCCCCCGGAGTGATCGAGGTGATTGTGGTCCAGCCGTGTATCGCCACCCGCCCGCCACGCGAGTCGATCGCCATTACCAGTCGCTCCGCTTCGAACTCCTCACAAAGCGCGCCTGCGAGTGCCGCATCGACGACACCATTCTTAATCAGGGACGACCCGAGGATGACCCGCTTCGCGCCTGCTTTCAGCGCCTGCCGCGCGCTCTCAGCGGAGCGGATACCGCCTCCCACCTGGCACGGGAGTTTGCCGCAGAACTCGGCGATCAGGGCCTGGTTACTACCTTTGCCCATCGCCGCGTCGAGGTCGATCAACTGCACCAGAGGATAGCGCGAAAACCGCTCGATCCACTCGCTGAAGTTCTCGAACTCCAACGCTTTCTTTTCACCCTGCACCAACTGGACGATCTTGCCGCCCATTAAGTCGATCGACGGAATCAGCACGTGGGCCTCACGGGGATGCCCGCATCCCGGAGTTCCTGCTTGATCGCAGTCACTGATTTCAGGCCGAAATGAAAGACCGAAGCCGCGAGCGCTGCATCCGCCGCGCCGCCCTGAAACACTTCTACAAAGTGGTGCGGTTCGCCCGCTCCGCCCGAGGCGATAACCGGAATGCGCACGCTGGTCGCGATCGTCCGGGTGAGCGGGCAGTCGAACCCTGACTTCGTTCCGTCGCGGTCCATCGAGGTCAGCATGATTTCCCCTGCCCCCAGTTCTTTCGCTCTTTTGGCCCACTCCTTAGCATCGATTCCAGTCTGTTTCCGCCCACCCCAGACATACACCTCCCACGCTGTGGGAGTCCTCTGGCGGGCGTCAATCGCGACTACTACCGCCTGCGAACCATAGCGCTCGGCTACTCGCGTGATCAGCGCGGGATCGGCGATGGCTGCCGAATTCATCGCGACTTTGTCGGCGCCGCAGTCCAGTACCGCCGCCGCGTCGTCGAGCGAGCGGATTCCACCTCCCACAGTGAAGGGGATAAACAATTGCCGCGCCGTACGCCGCACCGTTTCCAGCAGCGTGTTGCGCGACTCGGCGGTGGCCGTGATGTCCAGCAACACGATTTCGTCCGCCCCGGCCTGGCTGTGCGCCAGCGCCAGTTCCGCCGGATCGCCCGCATCGCGTATTTGCTCAAACTGGATGCCTTTCACCACTCGTCCTGCATTGACGTCGAGGCACGCGATGATACGTTTGGCCAGGGTTTCACAATGCACAGAAATTCTCCAGGATCTGCAGACCCGCGTCGCCCGACTTCTCGGGATGGAATTGCACACCGAACAGGTTTCCCCGTTCCGCCGCCGCGGTAAATGGCTCTTCGTACGTGCAGGTCGCCACTGTGTCGCTGCAGACCGGTGCGCGGTACGAGTGGGTGAAATACACATACGCGCCCGACGGTATGCCGGCCAGCAGCCGAGAGCGCTGTTCGACGGCAATGCTGTCCCATCCCACGTGCGGAGACTTTACCTGGTCCGAAAAGCGTGTGCACTCCCCGCTAAATGTAGCCAGGCCCCGCAATTCTGGAGCTTCGCTGCTGCCTTCGAACATCCACTGCAGCCCCAGGCAAATACCCAGCAGTGGCCTGTTTCCCAAATCAACGCCCGTGCGCAACACCTCTCCGAGTTTTCCGTTCACCAGCGGAGCCGTCGCCTTGAAATTGCCCACGCCGGGAATAATCCACTTGGTCGCACGTCCCACAATGTCAGGGTCATTGGTCACGGCACATTCCTCGCCAAGATGCTGAAGCGCCTTCACCACCGACGTGAGGTTCCCAGCGCCGTAATCCACGATGGCGATCATGTTGTCATCCTGATCGGAGCGACCGTAGGGAGCGAAGTCGAAGGACCACTTTCGCCGCGAAAGTCAGCTGGAAGCAACGGCATTGACATCACAGCAATCCCTTCGTACTGGGCAGCATGCGGCCCAGTTGCTTGTCTTTTGAACATGCTACCCGCAGTGCGCGCGCAAATGCTTTGAACAGAGCTTCAATCTTGTGATGATTCGAGCGACCGTAGAGTGTCTTCACATGGACATTGGCCTTTGCGCCGCGCGAGAACCCGTCGAAAAAATCGGAGACCAACTCTGTCTGCAGATCGCCGACCAAGCGAGTACGGACCTTGGTGTCCACGACCGCCGCGCTGCGCCCTCCAAAATCGACGGCCACCACGCCCAGCGTCTCGTCCATGGGCATCACAAAATAGCCGGCGCGAAGAATGCCCCGCTTGCTGCCCAGCGCCGCGGTGAACGCCTCTCCCAGAGCGATCCCCACGTCCTCGACAGTGTGGTGCTGATCGACATCGAGATCTCCGGCGGCCTGCAGTTCGAGGTCGAACGCTCCATGTCGCGCGACTAACTCCATCATGTGATCAAGGAAGCGAATGCCAGTGCTGACTTTCGCTCGCCCATGCCCCTCGATGGTCAACGCGATCCGAATGTCGGTCTCGTTGGTCTTGCGATGGATACGCGCCCGCCTCATGCCGTCACCTCCGCTCCCAATTTCAGCACCGACAACACTTCGCGCAATACCACCAACAGTCGCTCGGTCTGCCCGGTGGTTCCGAGGGTGATGCGCACGCACCCCTCGCATCCCGGATCGCCCGATCGGTCGCGCACCAATATCCCACGTTGTCGCATAGCAGTGACGAAGTCGCGATGCCTCTCTCCGATCCGCATCAGCACGAAATTGGCCTCGCTCGGCCACCAGGTAATACCCGCTCGTGTCAGGTCGTGCTCCAGTTTAGTGCGCCCCGACTTCACCTGCGACACATAGTTAGCGATAAACTCGGCATCTGCCAGCGCCGTCGGAAGCGCCAGTAACGCCACTGCGTTCACGCTGTAGGGCGACGATACTCGCCGCACCATCGGCATTTGCTCTCGCGGTCCAGAGAGGATCCCGATACGAAGTCCCGCCAGTCCGTAAGCCTTGGAGAACGTCCGCGCCACAAACAAATTCGGCACCGTACCAACATCGGGCATCACCGTTTTCTCGTGGAAATCGTAGTACGCCTCATCGACCAGCAACGCCGCGCCCGACCCACTCTTCGCGATCGCCAATACTTGCTCACGTGACGCCACGCCGCCGGTGGGATTATTGGGGCTGGCCACCGCGATCAGTTTCGTAGCCGGAGTAATTTGCGACAGCACCTTTTCCAGCGGGAACCGCAGGTCCTCGCCACACTGCACTCGGATGACGTTGGCCCCGGTTGCCTCGGCGAAAATCTCGTACATGCTGAACGTGGGGGTCACCACGATCACTTCGTCTTGTGGTTCCAGATAGGCTTCGCACAACAGGTGAATGCCCTCATCCACGCCGTTGGTGAGCAGCACCTGCTCTGGCGGTAATCCAAGATGCGCGGCTGCAATCCTCTCCACAGGTTCGCGCTCGGGATATCGCGCCAAGTCCTCGGCTGTGACTTCGCGGACGCGCGCCAGCACGCGCGGCGAACAACCTTCAGTATTTTCGTTGAAGTCGAGGCGTAGCCCCGTCCGTCCCGCCAGCGGCGGATGATACTCGTGCATCTGTCGCACGGCTTTGCGGGCGCTAAGCATTGCCGCACCTCACTCGCACCGATTCGGCATGGGCACGCAGACCTTCCGTTTTAGCCAGTTTCGTCACCACCGGCGCAATCTTGCGCAGTCCCGCGCTGGTGAATTTCTGCACTGTGATGACCTTCACAAAGTCCGCTACACTCAATCCGCCGCGAAAGCGTGCCGCGCCTGCCGTGGGCAGTACATGGTTCGGTCCGGCTGCGTAATCTCCCACCGACTGCGGTGAATAGTTTCCAACAAATACCGACCCAGCGTTGCGGATCGCATTCACGTCCGAATCCTCGTCAATCGTCAGGTGCTCAGGCGCGATACGGTTGACCCACTCCATCGCCTGCTCGTGCGTCGACGCACCCAGCGCGTAGGCATTGCGCCGAACTGCCTTGACCGCGATAGCGTTGCCTATCGCCTGACGCTCTACGTTTAGCGCAACCTCTTTCGCCAAGGCGCTGTTGGTCGAGATGAAGACGACGACCGCATCGGGGTCGTGCTCGGCCTGCGCCACCAAATCGGACGCGAGAAATTCCGCGGTGCCGTTGTCGCTGAGCACCACCGCCTCGGTTGGACCCGCCAACATGTCAATAGCGCAATCGAAACTCGCGAGCTTTTTGGCTGCGGTGACGAAGGCATTGCCCGGTCCAACGATCTTGTCCACGCGCGCGATGCTCTCCGTCCCATACGCCAATGCCGCAATCGCCTGCGCTCCCCCGCAGCGGTAAATCTCGGTAATCCCCAACAGCGACGCGGCTGCCAGCGTGGCGGGCTGAGGATTCGGCGTGACCACAACGATGCGCTCGACCCCGGCAACCTGCGCCGGAATAGCGGTCATCAGAAGCGTGGACGGCAAGGGATATCGCCCGCCGGGAACGTAGCATCCGACCGATGCCAGCGGACGCACCATCTGCCCCAACTCGCCGCCATTGATCTTCTTACTCCACGACTTGGGCATCTGCCATTTGGAAAATCGCCGGATGTTCGCAGCCGCGCGCTTCAGTGCGTCGCGGGTTTCTCCCGGCGTATCCTTCCACGCTTGTTCGATCTCCTGCCACGAGACCCGGATGGGCTGTCCCGGTTCCAGCTTGTCCCACAATGTGGCATAGCCTATCAGCGCCTTGTCGCCGCCTTTGCGCACGCCCTGAATGATCCTGCGCACCGCGGGTTCGACCTCTTCCAGCCGCGATGCCCGGCTTTCCAGCTTCGCAACGGCACGCTCTGCCGCTTTCCCATCGAGAGTTCGCATCACACGACCACCTTATTGAGCGGATACTCCACGATGCCCGTCGCATTCGCCGCTTTCAGCCGCGGAATTACCTCCCAGCACAGGCTCTCTTCCATGATGGTGTTCACCGCGACCCACGCCTTATCGCTCAGAGTAGAGATGGTGGGGCTGTTGAGCGCTGGAAGCACGGCCAGCACGGCCAGCAGGTCTTCGACTCGTACGTTGAGCATCAGGCCAACGCGTCCCTGCGCCTCCATCGCTCCCCGCAGCATCAGCGCCAGGTTTTCGATTTTCTGCCGCTTGCCGGCGTCGGTCCAGGCTTTCTTATTAGCGATGATTTGGGTGTTGGATTCGAGGAGGGTTTCGATGATGCGCAGGCGATTGGCTTTGAGCGAGCTTCCGGTTTCGGTGACTTCCACGATGGCATCCGCCAATGTGGGAGGCTTGACTTCCGTCGCTCCCCATGAAAACTCGACTTTCACCTCGATGCCGCGCTGCTGGAAGTAGCGCGTCGTAACGTTCACCAGTTCGGTCGCGATGGTGGCGCCTCGCAAGTCTTCGGGACGCTGCGCCGGCGAATCTTCCGGCACGGCCAGCACCCAACGCACCTTGCCGCGGCTTTGCTTGGCGTAAATAAGGTCTGCCACGGTGACGACTTCGAGTCCGCTCTCCGTCACCCAGTCGAGTCCGGTCATTCCGGCATCGAGCGCACCATGCTCGACGTAGCGCGCCATTTCCTGCGCCCGAATCAGCATGCATTCAATCTCGGGATCATTGGTGCCGGCAAAGTACGATCGCGGACTGACATACACCTGCAATCCGGCGCGCGCCAGCAGCGCCAGCGTCGCCTCCTGCAGACTGCCCTTGGGAAGTCCCAGTCGCAGTTTCATCGTCCGCCTCCCGCCACCGCCAACTCGGTGTTGAAGCAGGTGCGCGTGCCGGTATGGCAAACCACACCCTGCCCTTCCACTTCCACGCGGCACAGCACGGTGTCGAGGTCGCAATCCGCCAGTGCGCTAACCACCTTCAGGCGATTGCCCGAGGTCTCGCCCTTGGTCCACAGTTTGTTGCGCGTACGGCTGTAAAACGTGACGTAGCCCGTGGCCAGTGTTTTGTCGTAGGCGGCGCGATTCATGAAGCCCAGCATCAGCACCTCGCCCGTGGCGGCGTCCTGCACGATGGCAGGAGCCAGCCCCATCATTTTCTCGAAGTCGATCTCAACCGGCATTACCTTTTTCCTTTCGCCAAAACAAAAAACCCGCTGAACTTATTGTCAGCGGGTCGGAGGTATAAGTGCGAAAAGCCTATACGATGATCTCCGCTGACACGCTCGCCACGTGTGAATGGTGGTGATGATGGCGATGGACCAGCGAAATCATTCTAGTTCGAAATTACCGGATCGCCCGCGCCTCTGTCAATGCGACTTTTCGGGCCCGCCTCATCAATCATGCTCGTTTGCATATCACTGCAGACACGCACTACGTGTGCTACTTTTATCCGTTTCAGAAAGGGGCCCTCATGTTTACCAGCGATCTCTTGAAGAACAAACGATTTCTCGTCACCGGAGGCGGCACCGGCATCGGCCGCGCTCTGGCCGAGCGCTTCCTACAACTGGGCGCAAGCGGCTATATCTGCGGACGCCGCGCTGAAGTCGTCGAACAGACCGCCAAAGAACTCTCCGCGTCTACCGGCGGGACATGCGAGGCCTTCGCGCTCGACGTGCGCGATCACGATGCTGTCGCGCAGGCCATTGAGCAACTCTGGGCGAAAGGTCCGCTCGACATCCTGGTGAACAATGCGGCGGGAAATTTCCTGGCCAAGACCGAGACCCTGTCGTCGCGCGCCTTCGACTCTGTCATCGGAATCGTGCTGCAAGGGACGATCAATGTGACCATGGCCTGCGGCAAGCGCTGGCTGGCCGCTAAACATCCTGCCGTGGTGCTCAACATCGCCACCACGTATGCGGAAATCGGCTCGGCCTATGTCGTGCCCAGCGCCGTGGCCAAGGCGGGTGTGCTCGCTCTTACCCGCAGCCTCGCAGTCGAGTGGGGAGGCCGCGGCGTGCGCTTCGTTGCCATCGCGCCCGGAGCCATCAAGACAGAGGGCGCGTTTTCGCGGTTGCTGCCCACCGACGCCATGGAGAAGGCGCTCATCGACCACAACCCGTTGCACCGACTGGGCACGCTGGAAGAGATCTCCAACCTGGCGTCGTTTCTGGTGAGCGAACACGCAGGCTACATCAACGGCGAAATGGTTTACATGGACGGCGGCGAACTGCTCGCCGGCGCCAGCGTATTCAGCCTGCTGGGAAGAAAGGTTCCCGACGCGGCGTGGGAGATGCTCAAACCGAAGAAGGCAAAATAATTCACCACAGAGGCGCAGAGGCACGGAAGAAATAAGGTCAAAAAAACTCTGTGCCTCCGTGCCTCTGTGGTGAACTTATCTACTAATTCAGCACGTGAATATTCTTCTTCTCGCACATCTCCTTCAGCACTTTCGGCCACACCGTGACGCTTACTTCACCGAGGTGCGCCTTGCGCAGGATCTGCATCATCGTACGTGACTGCCCGATTCCCCCGCCAACGCTCAGCGGTATCTCATGGTTCACGATCGCCTGGTGATACGGATACTTCAGGAAGTCCATCTGGTGGGTCAGTTCCAACTGTTTCTTCAGTGACTCCCCGTTTACCCGAATGCCCATGGAGGTCAGCTCATGCCGACGATGCGTCACCGGGTTCCACACCAGGATGTCGCCATTCAGGCCGTGCATCATGTGGCCATTCTTGGTAATCGTGGGTGTAACCCAGTCGTCATAGTCAGCCGCCCGCATCTCGTGCGGATAGCCGTCGCGCAGCATCCATCCAATTCCGATGATGAACACAGCCGGATATTTCTGCAGGATTGCCGTCTCCCGCTGCTTGCGCGGCAGGTCGGGATACATGTCGAGAATTTCCTCGGCATGCAGGAACGTGATCTGCTCCGGCAGGTTGGGGTACTTCGGATCACGCAGCGCCGGCAACAGCTCCTGCGCATAACGCTCGGCCCCGACGATCACCTTCCAGATCTTGGTCACGACGCCTTTCAGGAAGTCGAGATTGCGCTGTTCGGGAGTGATCACGCGCTCCCAGTCCCACTGGTCGACGTAGGCGCTGTGGTCGTGGTCGAGGAAGTAGTCCTTGCGCACGGCGCGCATGTCGGTGCACAGGCCTTCGCCGGCCTGCATGCCGAACTGCTTGAGCGCCATTCTCTTCCACTTGGTGGCTGCCTGCACCACCTGGGCGTTGATGGGATGTTTGTCGCGGTCGTTGGAGATGTGGAACCCGATGGGTGTTCTGGATCCGTCTCGGTCCAGCAGGTCATTCACGCCGCTCTCCTCGTCCACGATCAGCGGCACTTCCACCATCATCAGGTTGAGTTCCTTGCAGAGGTTGTCTTCGATGTACCGCTTCACCTCGAAGAGCGCCTTCTGCGTCTCTTTCGGTGTCAGCAGCGAGCTGTAGTTGTCCGGCAGGACTTTTTCGAGTTCCAGGTAATCGCCGATGCCGGGTCCAGCGAGGTCCGCTTTCTTGTCAGCCATGCTGTGCTCCTTAGGATTGCGGTCGGCGCGCGGCAAGTCCTGCTCAGCGGGCTTAGTCGCGGCAGTCCGTACGCCGCCAAGCTAATGAAACACCTGTTACAACCGCTCCGCTGTGCTCGCCGTCACTTTGGTGTGTGCTGTGCGGGCCCAGAATCCCACTAGGGAATCGAGAAAGAATTGGCTTGCTTCAGCCCTGACTGCATAGTAGAAATGTCAGACGTTCTGTCCAATTTACGTTCCTAGCTAAAAGAGGAGAGTTGGAATGAAAGCGCCCTTCGTCACAGCAGTGTGCCTTGTTGCACTTGCGTTCACCGGAGTTGCTCTGGCCGGCCCCGGCCCCACCAGTCCCCTCTACCTGACGTACACGTTCGACCGTAACGGCGGTAACAGTATCGTCGTCGTCCAAGGCAATTCCTTCACGTCCTTCGCTGAGGCCTATGGCGCCCCCGACGAGGTGCCCATCGCGGTAGCTGGCGATGTTCGAACCAGCGGGAACTCTTCGACTACTATTGGTGGCCAGTACTCCTTGGCCGGAACCCCCACTGGTACAACTTATGTTCTGCCTGCGATTCCTAGCACCGCGTACGATTCCACCACTGACGGCTCCCACAACTATCTGGTGGACTACACCTACGGAGGCGTTTACCAGACCGCTCGCGATTTCACCAACCCTGTGGCTCTGTTTACTTCCACCGGGTTGTACAACCTAGGAATCACCTACGATCCAGCCAACAACTCGCTGTGGATCTCCGGATGGGGCAACACAACTGTCACGGATTATTCACTGAGCGGCACCGTCATCACTTCCTTCGATACCGGGCACTACTTTAATGGAGCCTTGGCGATGGACCCGGCCACACATACCCTCTGGCTGGTGGATGACGAGAACACCTTCACTTTGGAACAGTATTCGACGGCAGGCGTGCTCCTGAGCAGCGGACCTTACGTTGGCTATTCCCTCGGCGGTGAGTTCGATATGGGCGCCACTCCTACTCCTGAGCCCGGAACCCTCGTCATGTTCGGCACCGGGATCCTCGGCCTCGCGGGCATGCTTCGTCGCAAGATCAACCTTTAACTGAATTGAGTTTCCGATTCGATGGGCCGGGGCAATCGTCCCCGGCTTTTCTGTGCCCGGCTCAATGCAATCGATGTCAACACGCTGAGCCCTGTCGTCACAGCATTAAACCCTCACTCCAGCGTATGGTGTCTCCGGGCACCGAGGAAGGGCCAGGCAACATGTCAATCCTGGAGAAGGAAGGAACAGTAGTATTCGATCGGGCGGTGGACTCAAGGGTTCTGCCGGGGCATTTGGCGGACTGTTTGCGCAAGATCCGCGCCAGCGAGGTTCGTGTTCAGGGCGATCAAGTGATGTTTGAAGGCGGTATCTTCCGTTTTGTAACGAGTTGGAATGTCCTGTATTCGTTTGGATCTGGCAATCTCTCGATCGATTCCCCCAACCTTGTCGTGCAGTATCGCTTAAGCTTCAGCCAGATGGGGTGCGTCGCCGCCTTGGTATGGTTGGTCGCCAGCTTGATTCTGGTCGGCTTTCCAGCGTTCGCTTGGCTGATATTGGTTCTACCCTTCCTGTGCTTGTTTATGCTGATCAGCAGCGTTGCCGTAGGAGAACTCCGCTTCCAGAACTTTCTTCGTCGCTCGGTGGCCGCCGTGCCTCGACAGCAGCAACATTCGTAACACTGGCCACCACGCAAAAATCCCAGGCACCGTGCGTATGTCCTTTTGGGACGTCGAGGCGTTTCGCGAGATGTTACTCTTATAGGGTTTCGCTGGCATCTGCGCGCCGCCACGAGGAGATCTCGACCATGGCACCATCGGATCCCAAACAGACCGCCCCGGCTAAGGTAAAAGATCCTGCCATCGAGCCTGCCCCTGTTCCAGAGCAAGGCGAAGACCAGGGCTCGGTCCTGCTCACCAGTTTCGATCTCCACCTGTTCAATGAGGGCAAGCACAACCGGCTGTATCACAAGTTGGGAGCCCATCTTACCGAAATCGATGGCTATCCGGGCACCTACTTCGCCGTCTGGGCTCCCGACGCCGAGCGCCTCTCCGTGGTCGGCGACTTCAACGGCTGGAATTCCGACTCCAACCCCATGACGCCCCGAGGCGACTCGGGGGTGTGGGAGTGCTTCGTCCGCGGCCTCGGCAAGGGATCAATTTACAAGTACCACTTGCGCTCGCGCTTCCACATGTACCAGGTCAACAAGGCCGACCCGTACGGCTTTCACCACGAGACTCCGCCGCGCACCGGCTCCATCGTCTGGGACCTCGACTACAAGTGGGGCGACGAAGACTGGATGGGTCTGCGCCACAAGCGCAACGCGTTCGACGCGCCCATGTCGGTGTATGAAGTACATCTCGGCTCGTGGATGCGCAACCAGGAAGCGAGCAACCGCTGGTTCAGCTACCGTGAACTCGCTCCCCGGCTCGCCGCCTACGTCAACGAACTCGGCTTCACACACGTCGAGTTCATGCCCATCATGGAGCACCCGTACTTCGCCTCCTGGGGCTACCAGGTTACGGGATACTTCGCTCCCAGCAGCCGCTTCGGCACGCCGCAGGATTTCATGTACCTGGTGGACTACCTGCACCAGCATGGCATCGGCGTCATTCTCGACTGGGTGCCGTCGCACTTCCCCAACGACCAGCACGGCCTCGCCTACTTCGACGGCACGCACCTGTACGAGCACGCCGATCCGCGCAAGGGCTTTCATCCCGACTGGAAGTCGGCCATCTTTAACTATGGCCGCAACGAAGTGCGCGGCTTCCTCATCAGCAATGCCATGTTCTGGCTCGACGTGTACCACATTGACGGACTGCGCATGGACGCCATCGCTTCCATGCTCTACCTCGACTACTCGCGCAAGCAGGGAGAATGGATTCCTAACATGTACGGCGGCCGCGAAAACCTCGACGCCGTTTCGCTCTTGCAGCGCGTGAACCACGATGCCTACCAGGAGTTTCCCGACATCCAGACGATCGCCGAAGAATCGACGGCATGGCCCATGGTGTCGCGTCCTACGTACATCGGCGGCCTCGGCTTCGGCATGAAGTGGGACATGGGCTGGATGCACGACACGCTGAAGTACTTCCAGCAGGACCCGATCCACCGCAAGTATCACCACAACAAGCTGACCTTCCGCGGACTCTATGCCTTCACCGAGAACTTCACCCTGCCGCTCTCGCACGACGAAGTGGTGCACGGCAAGGGCTCGCTCATCGGCAAGATGTCGGGCGATTACTGGCAGAAGTTCGCCAACTTGCGACTGCTCTTCGGATACATGTTTACCCAGCCCGGCAAGAAGCTGATCTTCATGGGCGGCGAAATCGGGCAGTGGTCAGAGTGGAACCATGACGGCAGCGTCGACTGGATTCTTCTTACCTTCCCCCCGCACCAGGGAATCAAGCGCTGGGTCAGCGACCTGAACGCCTTCTATCGCGGCGAGCCCGCCATGTACGAGTACGACTTCAATCCCGCTGGCTGGCGCTGGATCGATGCCAACGACAACGACAACAGCGTGCTCACCTACCTGAGGTATGGCAAGGACGAGAACGCTCCGCTGGTCGTCGCCTGCAATTTCACGCCAGTACCGCGCCGCGGCTATCGCATCGGAGTTCCCAAGCCCGGCAAGTGGCGCGAGGTGTTGAACAGCAACGCCGCCATCTACGGCGGCACCGACGAAGGCAACTACGGCGGAGCCACCAGCGAACCCATCCCGACTCACGGCTTCGAGCAGTCGCTGCTGCTCAACCTGCCTCCGCTGGGCATGGTGGTGTTCAAGCAGTAGGGCCGCCGCCCAATTCGGTTTCTCGGGTGCCCCATTCAAGCTTGAGTGGGGCTTTTTGAATAGGTCGCCGTTTCCTGGACAACCCCAGGCCTAAAAAGACCCGCCAGACTTTTGAATTTATCTGGCGGGTCGCAAGACTTCAGGCCGCACGAAACCGCTTACTTCAAGTGAGCGGTCGCGAAGTCGTGAAC
>DATBZX010000406.1:0-5910 GCA_036512955.1 Terriglobales bacterium | reverse complement strand
ACCTCGGTCAAGGACTTGGCCCGCAAGCTCATGCGCTACATCCGTCACTACAACCGCGCTCCCAAGCCCATCAAGTGGACCTATCGCGACCCCAACCATCGCATCAGCGCTGATACCACTTCATCTGTTACAGGCCACCAGTTACTGCACGTCGCAATCAAATCGGCAAATGCGTTCGGGTTCTTCCGATTGTTGAAACGCCATGAAAACTCATTCACGTACAACGGTAAGTAGGCTTTGCTGACTTTGTGGTAACTGCCCATGATGCCGCGTTTCAAGAGACTCCAGAAGCCTTCGATGGTCTGAGTGTGAACTGCACCGACTACATACTGGCCCGCACTGTGCCGCACGACTCGATGCGGCAGATCGCGGCCAAGCAGCCGGTATCCTGAATGCTCATCGGTCGCGACTAGGCTCACGTTCGGCCCGACTGCGGAATGCACGAAACCGTCAAGAGTCGCGGTGTCAGTATTCTCGATCACTTTGGCGACTACCATTCCTTTGCGAGCGATTGCGCCAATTACCGCGATCTTGCCAGCGGTTCCCGGTCCGCCGACTTCCCGGCGGATTCTTGCCGCCGTGATGAGTGGGTCCGCCGTGGCGATTCTTGGCTTTGCCGCCGACATAGGTTTCATCAATCTCGACTTCACCAGTCAGCGAGATCGCATCGCCTTTCATAGCAGCGCGCCAGCGATGGCAGATGTACCAGCAAGTACGCCAGTCGGTTCCCGATTCCTCACCGAAGATCATCCGCCGCACTTGCAGCGAGCTAAGACCTTTTTTTGCGGTGATCATTAAGAAGCCGACTTCGAACCACAACTTCAGCGGAATCTTGGTGTCCTGAAAGATGGTGTGTGTGATCACGCTGAAGCGATAGCCATTGCGACCGCCGCAATCTTTGTTCTTGCACGCCCAATGGAACGGGCGCGCCTTCAGAGCGTAAACGCCTTCCTTCCGATTGCAGCGCGGGCATTTCACGCCATCCGGCCACCGCTGATCTGCTAGATATTGCTTGCACGCTTCCTCAGTCGTGAACATCCTGTCGAATGATGCTAGGTTCTGCATGACAGGAATTTAATCACTTCAGCGTGAGTGTCAACAGCAACAAAATCGCCATCCCGGAAGTGGGCAAGTGGTTGCGCTCGGTGGTCGCGGGACACGTCCGCTACTATGGGGTCCCTATGAACAATCAGGCGCTTCACCTGTTTCGGTTTCAGGTGGGTCGGCACTGGCACCGCGCGTTGTCGCGACGTAGCCAGACTGGCCGGATTCACTGGGACCGGATGCAGCGGCTCATTGACCGCTGGTTGCCTCCTCCCCGCGTCTGTCATCCTTATCCCCTGCGGCGACTTGGGGTCATCACCTGAGGCAAGAGCCGGATGCGGGAATGCCGCTCGTCCGAATCTGTGGAGGGGGTCATGGGTAACCATGACTCCTACTCCGACAATTCCGCCTCTACCCAGACACCATCCATGCGGCGCAAGCGGTGGACTTCCTCGGTCACCTGTTGCGTCATCTGCCGGGCAGGCTGCTGGTAATCTGGGATCGCTCCAAAACCCATCGCAGCCGGCTGGTCGGAGAGTTTGTCGCCGGGCTCAATCTCTGGCGCTGGCAAGCGCCAGCCCCGTCCTGTCGAATCAGCCGTTCCCTTGATTAGGCTGCGCGACACGTAATAGCGATATCGCCGCTGACCCTTAACTGCGTGACTGGGCGTGAGGCTCTGGCCGCTTTCGTCGAACAGCCTGCCGGTGAGCGGACTGGCGGCTGATTTCCTTGCTCGCGGCGTGTGCCGCACCCCGCGGCTTCGCGGCAGCAGCTGCGTGGCGTACCACAGCTCCCGTTCCATGATTGGTTCGTGCACTCCTGGATGACGGATACGCTTGTGCCGAATCTCGCCAAGGTAAATGGGATAGCTGAAATCATCCCTTGAATAATGGACAAGATCCCTATAGAAATTCATGGTCGAGAGTGTCGATTTTTAGCCTTCTATTATGTTGTCAGAAATAGATTCGCCGGTACATTATTCCGAAACGCCGAACGGTCGCGATGGGACAGGACTGGCTGTGTCGGAGGATTTTCCTTCGCTAGAAATCGACCCGCTGGCCCCGCGGAAACAGGTTCGGGTCTGCATCGTCACCCCCGAATTTGTTGGTCCTACTCGCAACGGCGGCATTGGCACCGCCTACACTACTCTCGCACAGATTCTAGCTCAGGCCGGTCACGAAGTAACCGTGCTCTATACGGGGGGCGACTGGAGCGATAGCGGCTCAGTAGAGCAGTGGGAGAAATATTACCTCGCGCAGGGCATTCTGCTGATTCGCCAAAAACCTCCGGTCGGAATCGTCGTAGACTCGCCGTTCTTCGTCAAAAGGTCATATGAGGCGTTCCTGTGGTTGAAACAAAACGAAAGCCGTTTCGACATCGTCCATTTTCCTGAATGGCAGGGACAAGCATATTATTCCGTGCTTGCAAAACACCAAGGCATTGCTTCTCAGAATATCTCCTTTTGCATCGGGGTTCACAGTTCAGGTAAGTGGATTGAGTTAGGCAACCATCGGCTATTCAATCAGTCGGACCAGCTGGACCAGGATTTTCTCGAACGAGAAAGCGTCAGGCTCGCTGACGTCGTAATTAGTCCAAGTCAATACCTGCTTCGATGGATGCAGGAGGATGGGTGGCGCCTTCCGGACCAAGTGTACGTTGCTCCATATGCGGTGTCTCCCGAGCTTTACAGGTTCGTAGAGAACGCGGGCAGGGCCAAGGACAGGTTCGATAGGCGGGAGTCGGTTCGGGAGTTGATCTTCTTCGGTCGCCTTGAGCCACGCAAGGGACTCGTACTCTTCTGCGATGCTATCGATCGCTTGACCGAGCCGCTTTATAAGAGACGACTGCGAGTGACTTTTCTCGGCAAACCGTGGTTGATAAATGGCGAAGAGGCGACGAGCTACATTCGATCCCGCTCTCAAAATTGGCCGCTCGAGACGCAGATCCTAACGAAGGACCGCTCCGAAGCTCTATCCTATCTTCGCGAAACATCCGGGAGGTTGGTGATTATTCCATCGGTCCTCGAGAACTATCCGAATACCGTTCTCGAGTGTCTGGCCTTGCGCATTCCATTCCTTGCTTCGGATGTCGGAGGTATCCCGGAGCAAATCAGGACGGACTATCGCCAACAAGTCCTGTTCGAACCCAGGGCAGATTGCTTAGCCAAAAGTATCGCAGAGGCCATCAAAACTTCACCAAGGCCCGCGGAGGCATCATTCGACTTCGCTAGCAACAACGAAACTCTAGTCAAATGGCACGAGCAGTTTGTGCCGTCGCCTCGTAAGATCACTCCAGCGTCGCCTCCCGTGGAGCAACCGCTGGTGAGTGTGTGTCTGACGCACTTCAACCGGCCTGTCTATCTGCGCTGGGCGCTTGAATCTCTACGGAGGCAGGATCAGTCTTGGCCTTTCGAAGTAATCCTAGTCGACGATGGCAGCACTACCGAAGAAGCGAAGGCGTACCTTGAGCGCCTTGAGCCAGAATTCCACGAAAGACATTGGCGGATCGTGAGGCAAGAGAATCGATACCTAGGTGCTGCGCGAAACGCTGCTGCTCGCCACAGCCGCGGTAAGTACTTGCTGTTTATGGACGACGACAACTACGCAGACCCCCACGAGATCAGCACTCTGGCCACGGTCGCAGAACGCACCGGCGCAGACATTTTGACTTGCGCCGGCAGAATCTGGTCCGGGAATGAGTCTCCGGATGAGGCCAGCGTCGCGATTCAGCGCCAATGGGCTCCGCTGGGCCCTGCGATTGAGTCGGGGTTCTTTTGGAACGCATTTGGCGATGCAAACGCGCTCGTCAGACGAGAAGCATTCGAAACTCTACAGGGATTCGCCGAGGTGCGCGGAACTACTTGCGAGGACTGGGAGTTCTTTGCGCGCGCCGTCTTCTCAGGTTTCGACCTACAAGTCGTACCTCTTCCCCTTTTCTGGTATCGGCTTCATGCGCAAAGCCTGCTTCATGTTACCGACGCTGCCGCCAATCGCTCGCTCGCGATCAAACCGTACCTGGAGCGGTCTCCCCAAAACCTGCGGAACATTTTTCTGCTGAGTCTTGGCCAAAAACTAGACCTAGACAAACTGAACAACGGACCAGTTCAAAGCGTGAATACCGCAGGTGTGAGCGCAGATTTGCTTTCGGAAATCGATAATTTGTGGACTTCGCGTTCGTGGAAGATGCTCAGGCCTTTCAGGAACTTCCACAGGCGATTGAGAGGTCTCGGTAGAGAGATCAAGCCGATTCCCCAATCCGACGTCGAGGCGGCCCGAATAGTCATCGACCTCCGACAATCGCTCTCATGGGAGGTCAGCTCCCCTTTACGCATAATATATCGAATACTCACAAGCGTTCGAGGAGCATGAGAGTTGGATCCGACAGTGTGACTGAGGTTCCAACACTTGGGTTCCCGTGTTGGCCACGCCCCGGCCAGAATGTCAATGCGATCGAACGTGCAGGAGCGGAGCACCTTCTAAAGGATGGCGTAGTTCTCAAGAGCTCGGAGGCTTAGGCGCAAATCCGTCTTTCCGGACAACATATCAATCGAAGTCGTGTCGGTGACAGTGGCCCTCTTGTGAAGTCAGGCGGCGAAGCTCAGGAGAAGTTCCCGACGCCTCGACGGAAGGATTGGAAGACGGCGAACGGAACACCGAAGTTTTCCCGAGTTGGCCCCGTCCATTTTCAACCACTAGAGTGGGAGCTTGAAAACGTAAGTTCGTTCATTCGAGGGTCAGTAATAAACGCTGGTTGTGGATACCGCGACATAACGTCGCTATTGCTCAAGATGGGCGCTACTTCGGTAGTCAACGCCGACCTGTGGCTCCCACGAACACATTTGGCCGTATCCTGCAATCTCGAACTGCTGCCATTCGCAAACCATCAGTTTGATACTGTCCTCTGTAACGCAGTTCTCGAGCATGTGAACTCGCTGGAAGGAGTGATGAAGGAGCTAGTAAGAGTGCTCCGACCCGGAGGACATATGATTCTTGCGATCCCGTTCTTGCAGCCATATCACGCATCACCGACGGATTTCCGAAGATTTACTCGTGAGGGAATGAAGCAACTAGGTGATCAATTCGCTCTTGAGACAATTGCTATCTATCCCGTACATACGATTGCTCAAACGCTCGGATGGATTCTTTGGGAATACTTACTTGAGAGAAACAACCCCGTTCTAATGGCCCTCTTTTGGCCAATGATTTGGGCGGGGACGAGGTACAGCTGCCGAAGTGACGTTTCTCGGTTCCGATCTGCAAACACCTTTCAGGGCGTGTACGTGAAGGCGACCTGAGCGGTCCGGCCGATAGTTGGCTTTCGTCGACGAAATTACGGGGCCACGTGAACTCAAGCTTCTCCGGTCCTCCATATGTAAACCGGAATTTCCTTTTTGACTTTGCAAACAGCCGATTCGTACTCCCTTACCCAACCCAGCATCAAGTTGCGATCCGACTGGCGATCACGACCGGCTCCGGCCTCCGCAGGTGAGCCGGGTTCGAGCCCCTGGACCGCCTCGCGGGCCCACATCGGTTCTCTTGGAAACGGATTTTTCACGCACTGGTCCCTCGCTTGCTGTTTCCTCAGGCAATTGTCTCGGCAACCCAACAATCCGCTATCCCGTCGGCACCGGCAAGGCCGTGATCTTCCGCAGTAGGCCGGCGAACAGCCGCCGTGTGAGGAGGTACAACCAGCAGGTGTAGAAATAGGGAAAGGGCGGTGTAGGCCTCGGGGTTGCTGAGACCCAGCCGGGAGAACCGGCAAGAAGGAGGACACCGCCGATGCAGAGGATAAGCCGAGCAGAGCGTCGTAGGTCAAGCAGGGAGTTGGCGAAGCGCCCACAGTGGGAGACGCTGGAGGAATTTACTC
>DATBZX010000405.1:0-37849 GCA_036512955.1 Terriglobales bacterium | reverse complement strand
CTCGTTCGTTGGACTCCTGAGTCTGACATCCGGTCGCGCAATGAATTCACGGAAATTGGATACGTGAAGGATTATGACGCGGTAGTCGCGGTTCGCATTGGCGAACACGAACACCGCTTCGCCCTCGAGTATGAACGCACCCAGAAAGCAAATGGGCGATACCAGGAGATCCAGAAGAGGATCCAGGCTGAGACCGACGTTCACCACTTCTTGTATCTTGTTTCGAATTATGACCTGTTGCTGTTCCTCGTAAAGAAGTTCGAAGGCTGCCGCCGTCCGGTGTACTTCGGGCTACGGCAGGATTTCCTCAGTGAGGGCCTTTGCCTGTCAGTCCAAAGCAATCAGTCGCCTGTGTCCGCCACCTTTCTCGCCGTGCTAGCGCGTGGCCTCCCCCGTCCGAGTGGATGGCGCACCTCTGCTTCGTAAAATGGAGCCCGATTTACCTATTGCCGTGGGTTTGAAGTGGGATTGGAGTGGAATTGGCGTGAATCGAACCCTTGCAACATGCTGATAGCGCGGCGGTTATCGGTTGACTATCCCCTGTTGACATCCTCAATCTCCGAAAAACGACGGATCAGTTGCGACATTCGCGCCCCGCTATTGCGATGCATTGTGGCAGCCAGGGTGACGCAGTTCTCGTACATGCTGAGCTGGCTCGTTCCGGTTAGGTGTTGCGGCAGTTGGGCGAAACTGTGCGCGCGCAAGTTGCACAAGCTGGTGCGGCGACACGCGTGAGCTGTGCGCACAGCAGTGGTTCGGTTGGGTGACCAATGTGTTCGACTATCGTTCGAACGGCGCGGCGCTATGTTGTGCACTGAGCCACCAGCATTGGTGGACACACCCATCGTCAATTGTTGTTACATACGCGCTGGTCGTTGCCGTGCTGTGCGCACGGAACGGAGCAGGCCGACTGGCAATGTGTCACTCGTTTGAGAGTCAGACTGTGTGGTCGGTCCTGTGCCGCCCGGCACACAGTGCTGTGCAAGGACGCGCGGCTGGGGAAAAGCCACTTTACGAGTAAGGCGACTGACCGTGCGTAATTAAGGAGAAATAGATTCGTGTGGCTCAGTGGCTCGACAGCTATAACCATTCGCTGAACGTAATTCGCTCAGTCCTCAGTCCTCATTCATTTGGATCTGCTTGCGGAAAGCAAAGTCGAATAAGGGTGAGGGCAGGACATCGCGAAACAGCGAGACCACCCGGGCGGTTCCATCGGGCAGATAGCGCAGGCGCGGATACTGCTCTGTCGCCGCCTCTACCACGGTGCGAGCCACGACGTTAGGGTCAACGCCCCGTGCTATTGCCTGCCGGAAAGCCCGAGCCGGATTCGATCGCGCAGAGGTGTAGGGTTCGAAAGGCGCCGCTGCGACAGTCGAGTGTTCGACAATGTCGGTCCTGACAAAACCCGGTTCGATCACGCTTACGCGAATGCCCAATTTGCGGACCTCATGGTCCAGCGATTCGGAGAATCCACGCAGAGCATGTTTGCTGGCGCTGTACGCCGCCGAATAAGGCATGGGCAGGAATCCCGCCGCGGAACCTATATTGATGATCCGCCCGCTACGTCGCTTCCGCATGATCGGCAAGACGGCACGCATCATGCGCACGGCGCCGAAAAAATTTGTTTCCAGCACCGCCCTGATCTCGTCCAGACTGGTTTCCTCGACTGCGCCTTCCAGTCCGACGCCAGCGTTGTTCACCAGCACGTCGATGCGTCCGGTTTCGCTAATCACACGGTCAACACAAGTTCTTACGGAGTCGTCGTAGCACACATCAAGTGCCAGCATAGGCAGGTCCCCACCACCGCGGCGCCGCTTGGGATGCCGTGACGTGCCATAAACCGTCAGGCCTGCGCTGGCCAGTTGTTGGACACACGCTCGGCCGATTCCGGAGCTTGCGCCGGTGACCAGCGCGACACGACGCTTGGTTTTCACACCGCCCTCCAACTCCGCCGTTTCCAATCTGCTGTCAGCTCGTGGACCGGCCCGGCAAGGCAGGGCAGAGCAGCACGGCTGTGGGCGTCGTCTGCGCCCGCAGCGGTTGGCCGCCAGTCCATGTCAGCGCTCGCAGAGCTACAGCGACCAAACCGTTCCTCATTGCCACCGCTCCCTAAGCGATAGCCGGGTGTAATGTGAGCGGCTGTGGATGCAAAGCGACTCGTGCTCATCATAATCGGTAACTGCCTCCGGCCAAAGTATAAGCATCCTCGGCTTCCTAGCGCTGGAACAGGTGGAGATGCTCAGTTATGGGCAGCGGCTCCCAGCATCACGTATTAGATGGCGATATCCCAACAACTATCTTGGACACTGGGCTGCAGGCGAAGAACAGCAGTGCAACGGGCAGGAGGAAATGCAAGCGGCAGCGGCTCGCGCACGAATTACTTCAGAAAATAGCCATTATTTCCCCGGCATATACCAGATCGGCGAAGTGTAGGCGCGGTCGGTGACCGTCATCGGAACCTCGGCGGCCATCTTGATGCCGAAGCGCTTCTGGTCATAGGCCGTCCAGCGCGGTGACGGGATCTGGATCACGCGTATGTAGTAGAACGCGCGCTCACTTGCATCGAACGCCGGGTCCCTCCAGTACGCCGAAAGCGTGGTAGCGCCGATGGTATTGGTATAGCTTGCGTTCGCCACGTCCACCGTGCTGCCAACTGACGTCTTGCATCGGCCATCCGGACCGATCTTGCGCCCGCCCGAGACCGCCACGTCGAAGATGCGCTCGTGCGTCTTACCGTCTTTGCCCAGCCAGCCCTTGATGATCTGGATGCGGTCGATGTTCGGTCCCTCCGGATCGCGCACTGCGTGAACCATGAAGACGGGTTGCTTGCCGGCCGGAGCCTTGAGGAGATTGCCGCCCATGGGCACGCCGTGGGCATAGCCGTTCGCGGCAAAGTCAGGGCGATCATTGTCCGCCGGCACGAAGTCCCAGCCCGCGAACACGCGTACGACCGGTCGGTCGCCGGTGGTGGCGTACACTTCCTTGCGTTTGAGCGCATCCCAGATGGCTTCGCGCGTATTCTCGCGCGCCCACACTCCTCCCAGTCCAGCCGCTTGTTCTTGCCACACTGAGAGCAACGGCCCTTTCTTGGGATCGTTGTCGACCATCGCGAGAGGGGTCTTCCAACGCTCCGGTGATGGCAATCCGTTGGCAAACTCACCGAAGAAGTTGTCTTCCCGCGTGGTGATCACGCCCACATGGGCATCGCTGCCGCCGATGAGGCCGGCCTGGTACGGATTGGCTCCGAGCTTGGCTTCCAACTCCAGTCCCAGCTTGAGCGCCGAGCGAACGTAGTTGCCGTGGAGCACGCTATTCTCCGCCTTCTGCATCTTGTTGAAGTTGAAGTCCCAGCGCTCAAAGTTGGCAAATTCGTCGTTCGGCGATAGGAAGGGATGGGTCTCGCCGTCACCCTTTATCTGCGTCGCTTCCAGCAGTGGCTCGTGACTGGAGCGAGCCTCGGCATAGGCCCGGTCCATAGGTTTTCCATCGAAGGTCTCCGCCGTGTACATGATGCCATTGCTCAGGTTGCCGTTGTGCGGGATAGCGAGCACCTGGCCACCCGTCTTCTTCGCGTACGCATCCATGTATTTCCAGAGGTCCGCTGGATCCTGGCTATCAAAGGTGGAAAAGGGAACGACCTGGTTCACGCGGTCCGCGTTGTCGCGAAAGATGACGGTGCGATGAAGGTTGTTGCCGCCAGGAGCGGACGTCCACTCGAAGCCGTGCAGCGTGGTGAAAACGCCCTGCTGGTTCCACTTCTCGGCTGACGCGACGGCGTGCGTCCAGGCTCCAGCCGTGAGTTTGCTGGCGTCAAAGACGGGCTTGCCGGTCTGCATCGAGACGACTGCTTCGATCGCGGCTTTGACACCCTCCTGCGGGCTCGTCTTCGACATCTCGTACCACCGTTTGCCCTGTGGGTTGGCCAGCAGATCGGGGCTGCCGGCCCGAATCTGATCGGATATGCCCATATATTCCGCATGGTCAGTGATGGCGAGCCAGTCCAGCGGACGGTCGATTTTGACCTTCATGCCGTTATCGACCGTGACTTCCCCACCAGTGGCGAACTTGAAGAGATCGTCAGGCCCTAGCGTTACGCCAAACATTCCCGCGTCGAAGGAGTACCCAGTGTGGTTGTGGGCAGCACCCCAGTACACCCGGTCAGGAATGGCGTTGTTCGCTTGGTTCGGCGCTTGCAGTGGCGGAGCCGCAGCGATTGCGACCGTAACGATCCCTCCTGTGTGCGCACCAACTACGGCAGGCGAGCCGCGGTGACGCGCGGAACGAACTGCATAAGTACCAACCACCGCGAGCCCCATTACCACCAGCGCTGCCATCAGCTTCTTGACGTTTCCGAGATTAATATTCATGAATCCTCTTTTTAAACGCGGATCTCGTGCGGAGCGATCGTCCCATACAATCCTGAGGCATTTCCTACGGCGACCATGGAGCACCAGCGAATGCGACTACTTCGTACATCCATGATTGTTCGCGGTCTTGACGCAGGTTGTGCCACCCGGCCCTTGGGCAACGCCCTTGCCATTCTTGGTCTTGGCTGTGCCGCCATTGCTGGTTTTCGTGGTGGTTACTCCATTCGAATTCGTTTGGGCGACAGCGGCATTTCCCGTATGAGGGTTGGCGACAGCGGCGCCGTTGGGTCCCTGGGCTGCGGCCACTCCATTCGAGCTCTTCACGGTGGTGCCGTTGCTCGTCTTTGTAGTGGTTACCCCGTTCGAATTCTTCTGGGCGACAGCAGCAGTGCCCGTATTCGGGTTGACGGCAACAGCCGTCTTACCATTGCTGCAAACGGTCTGACCACGCCGGTTCTTGACGCAATCTCCCGCAAATAAACTCGTAGCAAACAACAGGCACGTGACCATCGTGAGACTTTTCATTTGTATCTCCGTTATGAGACTCGCACATCTGGTCGCCAGAAAGATATCTGAAAGCGACGCGTCTCCCGTGGTTATCGTCGAAGCGACTCACTTCGCTTCTTCGATTACCGCCTCGACCTTCCCGTCACGGATCGCACGTTTGAGCGCGGCGTGGTCTGATTCGTTCTGGTCGGCGTAGGCGAAGGAGAAGGCGGCAACCGCCTTGTCGAAGGTGTCGCTCTTGCCCAAGTACCCGCTGATCAGCGCGGGCTCCCCTGAGCGCGCGTGGGAGAGCGCCAGCGAGTATCCGCAAAATTGGGTGAAGAGCGCCATCCTCGCCGCCTCGAACGTCTCGACTGCAAACTTGATCTTGACGTCCCGGAGCTGGCGGACATAGAAATGACGTCCTTTCCTCCCCTCCGTCCATCCGAGGAAGATGTCGCTGGACGGCTGCATGAGCCGGAGGCCGTTTACGACACGCTGGCCGTGGTTCGGGTAAACGCTCTTTCCTGCGAAGCCCTCCAGCACCGAAGCCCGCGCTTCTTTGACTTGGAGAATGAGGGGGTCTTGTCCGCGGGCCATCAAGAGCATCATCCAGCAGGCGGTGCCGACACTCCCGACCCCGACGACCTTGACCGCGGCGTCCATGATCTCGTGATGATCGAGCAACATGCGATAGTTAGGCGCCATGGATTCGCGGTAGCGGTCGAACGCCTGCCTGACTTCCCAGTGGATCTCCCCTGGGGTATGACCTTCCCAGTGGAAGATCGCCGGAAGCTGGTCTTTGAATCGCGACGACCCGCCCGCGTCTTCTATGAGCTTCGGGAACAGGCCTTCGGAGGTGCTGCTCTCACGCGCCTTAGCCAAGTTCTTGATCGCGCCGCGGCGGATCCCGGCATCCTTGACGCCCGAGATCAGCATCTCCGCCTCGAGAGCGAAGTACCACAGGTCGAGCACCTTCATTTTGCTGAACTCGGCCATGCGCTCGCGGTAGGACCGCACACAGCCGAGGACTGCATCCTTGGCGACGGATTCGCTGAGACCGTTGTCGCGACAGGCGACCACGACGCTCGCCGCCAGGCGCTTGAGGTCCCACTCCCAAGGCGCCGGTAGGGTCTCATCGAGGTCATTAAGGGCGAAGATGACTTGCCTCTCCGCGGTGGCGAGGCCCCGGAAGTTGACCAGATGTGAGTCTCCGCCGCACTGCACGCGGACGCCGGTAGAGGGAGTGCTCGCCAGATCCTGCGCCATAGCGAACGCCGAGCCCCGGTAGAAAGTGAAGGGAGACAGCACCATGCGCCCATGGCGCAAGGGAACGAACTCGGGTATGCGCCCCTCGTCCGTCTTCAGCACCACACGGACCGGGTCCGGCCGGTTGTGCGGCGGCTTCCATTCGGCGTGGGAAACCCGCGGACACTTATCGCGCAAAGCTTTGCCCATCGCCTTGAGCTCGGCCAGCGAGTGCTGTGCCTGAAAGGACTTGGGCTCAGCTTTGATGGATTGGCGGGACTTTGGCTCCGCGAGCTTGGCTGCTGGTTTCATGGTGGCGCTCCCCTACGGGGCCTCCAAGATGGACCGAGGTCTCCTCAATGATAGCGCGATGTTGCAAACCGCATTGATGGGGGTCACACGTTGGACGGATTGTGCCTGGATCGCGAACAATTCGGGAGTTGTGCGTCAGTTGGCAGAAACAAGGCATCGCATGGCTGTTTGTCGTCAGGAAAGAAGACCTCCGGAAAGCCAACCAATAATTGCGGATCTGTGATCTGCCAAAACGAGGTTGGCCCCAAACTGAATGTGGGAGTTGCCGAACCGGCGTACGAGCGGCATCGTTGGTGGCTCAGACCTTACCTTTCAGCGCCATCGCCGTGTAGTGGTCAATCTGGGGGTGCGACATGCATCCTTATATATAGACATCGTCCTGCCTAGCGATCTTCTTTCTGCTCCACCCCACCCTCAACCCCTAGTACTGCGAACAAAACAAGATACTTAAGGCACTTTCCCCTCCTCCGCCAACTGACGTGTGGGTCATCGGTCGCGTCTTGGCTTACAACACAACACGAATTGGGCGCACTGCCCGGAAAGGATCCCTGCAATGTTCGGACAAATGATGGTTGAACCCATTGTGCAGCTCGACCCCGGCGTCGATCTGCAGACAGCGATAGCCACACTCATAAAGGTTGCCGAAAACGTCGAGATCGTTCGTTGGATCGAGTTCCCGACGTCGGTCCTGCTGTTCTTGCTCGTGCCCGGAGACCCGGATTCTGGGGCGGTCTATGTCCTGGACCGCAAGAAAGGAACCTGGTACGCCGTGGACTTCGAGGACGAACAATTCGGCGGGTACAGCGTAAACCAGCTCGAAATGCTTCTGAAGGACTGTAACTTCCTCGATCTCATTGAACGGCCAGGACTTTGGCGGGCCGGTTTGCGGTGGGTGGTAACGCCCGGAATGCGGCCTGAGACGGCCGTTTGACAGAAAAAATATTCCGGGTTATCTAACGACACCCACATCCGAAAACCGTGTGGGGAAATGGCGAACACGAGCCCCGGACTCGCGAATTTCCGGAAAGAGGTGACGGGTTAATGGAAACGACAATCACGGCAACCCGGCAGGTCGTCGAGGATTACCAAAGGCTGTTCGTGAACCGCCGCGCCTACACGATGCAGTCCATGAGGCCGCACCCGGAAACAGGGCGGCACTACTACTTCAGGCCAAGCAAGAAAGGGACAAACATCCCCCTGATACTGACGGATGAAACCATCCGCCGGTACTTGGAAGGCAAGATCACGGTGGGCCTGTATGCCATCAACCCCTCGACCCAGCGCTGTAAATGGGTCGCCATTGACGCCGACTACAAGAACTCCATGGAGGACTTGCTCAAGCTCCAGTACCACCTGACACAGGACAGAGTGGAACCGGCGCTGGAGATGAGCAAGCGCGGTGGGCATCTTTGGATCTTCCTCGCAACGCCTTTGCTGGCCAAGGAGTGCCGAATCTACATCCATGATCTTGCCCTGAGGTTGGGTGTCCCGGTGAAGGGCTCGGGACTGGCTGAGGGGATCGAGGTGTTTCCCAAGCACGATGCCATCGGCGAAGGAGAGTTTGGCAACGCCATTCGCGGACCCTTGGGAATCCACCGTGGCGCCAATCGTCGATTTTGGTTTTATGGCGCTGATTACAAGCTTGAGGACCAAGTGGGATACCTCAACCGTCTGCGAAAAGTTACCGAGGAAGAATTGCGGAGGTTCATCGCCGGGAAGGAACGGCCTGAAGCAGCTATGTCGCCACGTCCTCAGAAAGGCTTTCGAGCCGAACGAAAAGAGGGAACTGCTCGTTCAGAATTTCGCATTTTGGAACACGTTGGTACCGTGCGGAAGGTCGGCCGGAATTACGTCGCACGCTGTCCATCTTGTGCGGACTCTGGACACGACCGGAGCGGTGACAACCTGGCCATCCTGATCGACGATCCCCGCTTTTACAAATGCTGGGCTGGATGCACCAAGGAGATGATTCGGGTTGCCCTCGGCTACCCGATCCGCGTAAGGCATTCCGCCTGACACAAGGAGAGTGTTGTTGTCATGAAGCAGAAGCGATTGCCAAATGCACTGGGACTGAGACTCACGCGGCAAGCGCTGCGGGTGTTGAAAGAACGAGGCATCTTCGCCCATTCGCCGGTGAGCCTAGTACACCAGCACCTGGCGAAACGCTATGTGGTGCGCGGGTTGGAATCGGGCGGCGCCGTCGGAGACCTTGGGCGATACGTCACGTTCACCACAGAAGATGGCCGGCCAATCGAGTGGCTGCATCCGGTGGAGGCCATCGGAGTAAATGGATTACACGCCGTCATCGTGGCACCAGTGCTGGTGCGAGTTGAGATGCTGCGCAAGGGAAGGACCTACGAACTGCTGATCACCCAGCATCGACCGGGTGCGACCAACGATGGAAAGCGGCCGCCACTGGAAACAAGACTCCTGTTTCGGGGCATTCACGGTCGCTTGGATCTGGATTTGTCCGGAAACGACAACGACAAAGCTGGCACGGTTCTCCCGACGTTCTATTCGCGCGCCGGGGAGGAAGTCAGGATGCCGAAGCGGTTTCGCCCGGTGGTACGCGCCATAGTCGGTGCGGTTCATTGCAATGGCTGTTTCCATTGCCACTATGTCAGACCGCCGCAGAAGAAAGAGGATCGGTCGTGCGCCGCGGAGAGTGTCACAGCCTGACATGGCTGAACGGAAGGAGTGAATAGCGATGCATAGCAAGATCAAGAACTACGCGCTGGTTTTCTGTCTGTTTGTGTTTTTGTTCGTAACCATCGGAGGCGGCCTGCACATGAACCCGGGCGGTGCATTCCTTGCCGCAGCGACCGGCACTCCACTGGTGATTTATGCCTTTCGTCGCGGATTCAACGGGGCCTCTGGACCAGAGGTTCGGGCCGACTCTCCGAGTAACGAGGTTGCTTATGTCAGCAGCAAGACAGATAAGTCCGATTGACGAAGGCACGACTGCACGATCAGACAACGACGCGGAATCACCAGAACGCTCCGTGAATCACAGCGAGAGCGCGGGATTGGAATCGTCGCCTGCAGTTCGTCGGCATTTGCCTGACGAACGGCGGGCACTTACCCATCACTTCTCCATCGCCGGGCAGGAGGGATACCTAACGGTCGGAGTTTACGAGGATGGCCTGCCAGGAGAGATTTTCATCACCATGGCAAAGCAGGGCTCGACCATCTCGGGGCTTATGGATTCGTTTGCAACTGCGGTATCACTGGCTCTGCAATACGGGGTACCCCTCGAGGTGTTGTGCAGCAAATTCACCCATGTGCGCTTTGAGCCCAGCGGTTGGTCCGGAAATCCAAAGATCGGCTACGCGAAATCGATTGTCGACTACGTGTTCCGGTGGCTCGAACGGAAATTCATCACCGGTGATCAAGGCGAATTGTTCAAGGCCCTTCCGATGCCCATTCAGCCAGCGACGGATGCCAACGGTACGGATCCGGTTGAAGCGCTCGCAGAACTTATCCAGATGGGAGATGCGCCCGCCTGCAACATCTGCGGTTCGCTGATGGTGCGGAGCGGAACCTGCTACCGCTGCGGAACGTGCGGAAGTACAAGTGGGTGTTCGTAGCAAGTTTCTCATGTCAGCAGCCTCGTTGTTGCTGCGCCGCCTTTTGTGGGTGAACGTTTGAAATGAAACTGGCGTTCGTTTAGGTGAAACTGGAGACCTCATGAGGTGAAACTGGGGGCCCATCAGAGGAAAATGCGTCGGGATGCGCCCGCACAGGATTGCCGATCCGCGACGAAGCTTGGCATCGAATCAGGTGCGCTCATGGGAAGCCGATCTTTCGCCAAGTGAAGCTGCCGAGAGGGGTCAGCTACGGAGTCGAGCGGTCGGCAATCGAGGTCGTATTCCCGGACACAAGTGCGTCTATCCAGACTAATCGAGATGCATGCCCTCCGGTTCGCGTCAGATACGACTGCTCGATAAAGGCTTCGTCGGTGTGAGCCAGGTTAGGCCACAGTCGGCGGCAGATTTAGCAGATGCCGCGGGCGGAAGAAGGCCCCTTCGAGCCGGTCTTTGCCGAAGACGCGCCGCAGCTCGGTATAGCCAAAAAATGGAACCAGCACGACGAACAGTAACGCGGTAATAATTGCGGTTGCCGTCCAAGATCCCTCGGCACCAGAGGCGATGGCGGCATAAAACGATTTGCCGTGAAACATGCCGACAGCGGTATGTTCGGCAATCTTGAAACATGCAAGCAGGATACTGAACGCGAACGATTTTAGAAGAGTGGGATAAATCAGCGGTGCATCGCGAAGCTGCTCGGCAAAATGCAGTTCCTGTGCAAACAGCATGATCTTTGCAAGTGCCAGTGCGTTGAGAATGGCGAATCCGTGAGGCGCAAAGTCGATGTTATGCTCGGCGAGAATTACAACCTTATAGACGGTAAACAGGGAGAATACGACCGCAAGATAGAAAGAGATGAATAGATATTCCATCATCCCTTGAAAGGCTTTTTGTTTTACGGTTCGCTTGGCGCCATTCATGGTCTTGTCTCCGCGCACGGTTGCTGCAACTGTTGAAGTATAGGCGTCATTTCCGCCGAATATGAGGACGGATTAACCATGAGGGCTGCTGTCCGCTCAATTCGGATGTCCTAGCCACGACCACTGCCACGCCACGGATAGGTTCCGATAATTCCCGCCAAACCGTGCGTAAGTTCCCTCGCTGTAGCTGGCTTTTATCGACTGGTGCTTGTCCAACCGAACCGACCCGGTGACTCCGATGCGTGAGCCCGTCTGCTTCGTCTCCAAGTTAGGGATACCGTTCAGACTGGTGACGCCGCCGAACCAGAAATTGCCGTCCAGCGATACCCAAGTACGGAGCTTCCAGTCGTAGCTAAGGTGGCCCTCAAAAGCCCCGATCGGTTGCTCCCCCTGCTGATTGTGTCCTGTGAAATAGCTGGAATTGAGCGTGTAGAACCAAACACCGCCGTAAGCATCCAGTACGATTTTGCCCCAACGCTGCGAATAGCCCAGCTCCGGCTTAAACGCCCACCGGTTCCCGCCCCAGTTGATCACCTTCGCTGGGTCATACTGCCCGGTAGGCGCGATTACTTTCAGGCTTACCCCGATGATCGTTTTCTGCTTCCACTTGTGGAACTCAGCGGGTTCCAACGGCGGTCCGCCCTTCAGATTCACCGCCAAGCGGTAGGTCGAGTCCACCAGTCCCGAACGATAGATCTGTTCCGCCTGCGTTTTGAGATCGCCCTGGAAGGTTCCCACTGCATACGGCAGCGAGGCCGTCACGTTGGCGAAATGGCCAAACATATCGAACGAGTGGTACAGACTGATGACAGGGACGTTGTATTTGCCGGTCGCATTCGTGACTGGGACGGAGCCGTTGAACAGCAGACTGCCGTCGTAAAAACCGTAGGTCAGCGTTAGCGCATTCGCGTGCAGCGGAGTCAAGACGTAGGCCCGCGGTGCGAGGTCCTGGGCGCTCACCACTTGCACCGCAACTACTGCGATGGCAAACAGCCACGCGAACTGGAAGGGGGTTCGCATTTCTCTAGGGTGTGGGTGGTGGAGGCTCGCCGGACGTGCCCTGCTGCTTGTAGGCACTGACCAACAGCGCCACCGTGATCGCAACGTAGAGAACGCCCGTGACTCCTTCCAGGGCTGCCAGCATGCGCACCTCGCCGCTAATCGGAACAACATCGCCGTAACCGATTGTCGACAGTGTTACGAGACTGAAATACAACAGCTCGCTTCGACGGTTCATTTCAGCAGCGCCGGTGTGCTGGATCGATCCCGGCCACAAGATGTCAATGGCAGAATAGAGGGCAAACCATTGCATCCCCAGCAGAAGGTAAATACTGATTGCTGTGTAGAGGTGCGCATCGGTGACCGAGCGGGCGTTCTTCAGGTAGGGGAAGAGGCCGTACACGGTAAGCCCAAAAAATATCGTTAGCAGCGCCCATTTCAGTCCCACCAGGGCTGGCATGGGAAAGAGTGTGCTCACCACCGCAACCAGGACTGTGAACGCCATTAGAAGACCAGTCGGCCACACCCAGCCCTTTCTCTCCGAAAGGCGGACCGTCGCTAGGAGGAGCGGCGTGAACATCAGTACTCCCAGAATCATGCGTCGGACGTCGCCATGATCCAGCACTGGATACATCACGATGACGAGCACCAGCGATAGCAAGAGGAGCAAATCCGGCCGAGATTGTGCTTTATCGAGCATGGCGCATTTCCAGCGGGCGCGAGCAGGGAGTTACCCCTGCTCGCATACCGTTCAGATCAGGAACCGCTTATGGAGTGTAGCTGCAGGCCGCGTCATAGCCGCAACCTTCGTACGTGTTTAGAAACTCGTCCTGCGTCACCCACGCTTTATGGTCCGGAGCCGGCGGCGAAATGGTAAGGTCGCGATCGAGTACCTTTGTGCGAAATTTCCAGCCCGCTGGCAGTTCCTTGTACTGGCTGCCGAGGTCCTTGATGCTGTCCGCAGTCTCGCCCTTATTGACGAAGTTGGTCCAAGATTGCATGACCAGCACCTTACCGTCGCCGATGTCGATCAGATAGACCCGCGATCCCTTCTTGTACAAATACTTGTCCTCGCGAGTAATCTGACCGGGATGGTAGTGGCCCTGGCCGACTGCCGCTTTCATAGCTGCCGCAGGTACGGCCGCCATCCAAAGGAACTTGACCGGCCCGAATTTGCGCTCGTCGCCCACCAGACTGACGGTCAATTCATCCCATGTCCAATGACGGCTGGGGTTGAGGAATACGTCAATTGCGCCCGTTTCCTTCATGATCTGCTCTTTGTCCTTGACGATCTCGGCGAATTGTTCCGGGCTACAGTGGTCTATCCCGGTCGGGTTGTAGAAGTTCGCGACAGCGTTTTCCGGCGATGTTCCCATGATGGGAGCAACCTCGCAGAACTCGTAGTTGGGGCCCTTCGCCTTGATGTGCTTGCCGGGGGTGACGTGCTGCTTTAGCTGTGCGGCCATGTTCTCCTCAAGGGTCTGGCCGAAGGCCGCGTTGCCGAGAAGCACCGCAATGGAAATGGCGGCCAGAACCGCAAACCTCTGAACCTTCTTTGCACGAAATCTCATAAGACTCTCCTTATTGATTTTTATTGAAAGCCCGAGCCATCTCGGGGGTTGATTGCGAACTACGGCACACGCTTCGCCGGCGGTGGAGTCCAGCTACCGTCCAGAATCGATGGTGGAGTGTTCGTCGGCCAATATAAGCGCATGACCAAAACGAATTTGCCTTTCGGCGCAGGCAGCCAGTTCGCTTCTTTCGCCTTGCCCGGCGACTCTGCCTGCAGATACATGTCAATCGAGCCGTCCGCGTTGGTGATGAACTTATTGCGCTGGCTCAGCTCGTAGCGGTTGATCGCGTTCGGCGCGAAGAAGAAATCCGGATCGTACAGGGTGATTGACCAGAACGCCTTGACTGGCGGAAACTGCCCCTTCTCGAAGTGCATGACGTACTTGTGATCGGAGCCGTTGTAGTCGTCGCCGCTCGCGTCCTTCTGCGAGAGCGGATACACGGCGTCCTGCGGACGGTTCCAGCCCGGCCCGAGCATGTTGCCCATAGCGCGGAGCGGATAGTCAGTGCCCCAGTTGCCAACGCCGGAAGTAAAGTACAGCCAGCCGTTGGTCGTCTTCTGGTCTTTCAGCAGCTTGACCATTTTCAGCAACGCCAGCTTGGGAACCGCCTTGATCGCCTCTTTGTCGAAGCCGCTGAGCTTGCTGGGATCGTAGTCCTGGCCCGGGACCAGGCCGATCTGCGCCATGCGGGCGACCAGAGGTGCGTCGGCGGCGGTCGGAGGATTAGTCTTCATTAACTGAGCGAGGCGAGTGAAATAGGCGTCGATGTCCAGCCCATCCACTTGCTTGCGCACCGCGGTCTTCATGTCGAAGTTAGGATCGACCGTTGCGGGCGGAGGGGAGTACGGCTTGCCGTACGAGCTGAGTGGGACGACGGAGAATTTGTCCTGCAAGGCATGTACTGCTTTGTAGTCCTCGGGCGTGCCAGTGCAGTACACGCGGCCCAAGACCCATACCATCCCTGTGGCGGACTTCACTTGCGTCACGCCGGGCGGGAGAGTGCCGGTCCAACCCGGGCCGGTGATCGCATACATCTGCGCCTTATAGCCCGTCGTTGCCGGACTGGCCACGCTCATTACCTCGGAGTAGCCGTCGAGCATGGGAATGATGTAATAACGGTTGCCCATGTCAGGAATGCCCAGGACCGACGGCTCCTTGGAGACGTCCAACCAGGCCTCGGTGTAGAGCGTGTCGGCGTTCGGGGCGGCGCAGCAGTGGTTATCCACCGCCGGATAAGTGCGCATGCGGATCATCTGCCCCATCGGAGCATGCTCGGCGTCGGGCACGGCGACATTTGTCTGCTGCTGGCGCGCGACGTCGAATGTCATCAGCGGATAACCGTACAAGTACGCGTCAACCGCGGTGCTGACTGCCTCTTCCACGCCCGGGTTTTTCGCTTCTTTATTAGAACTGCACGCGACAATCAGAACCGCGAGCAGTACCGCCAGACATAAGGCCGAGCATTTGATGGACTTCATGAGTCGTAACTCCGGCTGCGAATGAATTACGCTACTGTCCCGCGCACACTTCCACGAGGCGTTAGCCAGCGGGCGGCGTAACGTCTACCCTGCGAGTTAAGGGCATAACAGTGCGACCGCCGGAAATCCGGCGGCACACGGCTCACTGCGAAAGTGAATTCAGTATCTTCTGCTTCGAGGCGTTGTATTCGCTTTCTGTGATCAACCCCTGCTTGTAGAGCGACTCGAGCTCCTGGAGCTGCTGCGCCGGAGACTTTTGCGAAGCGTCGGCCTTGCTGGCAGCCGCAGCCTGACTTGCCGCTGCCGCCGATGCTGCCGCCGCCTGCGACGCGGCTGCCGCTGACTGCGCTGCCGCAGCCGAAGCTGCCTGCTGCTGCTGTGCTGCCGCCTGTTGCTGTTGGGCAGCCGCCTGCTGCTTCTCCGCCGCGCTCTTTTCTGTCGAGCCGACTACGATCGCCGTTCTCCGAACCGCCCGCCGCCGGACACCGGCGATGGCCGAACTCGGAGGCGCGTACATCAGCACGACGAGGACGCCCAGCAGTACCTTCAACAGGGCGGACTTTCTCAATGGGTTTCGCATTATGACACTCCTCTTGGTCCAGCGTTAAGACTTCTTGCGGATGTACGTGAGCTCCATACTTTCGAACATCTTGCCGGTCGCATCTGCTTCCCATAACTCCGTGACGTGATTCCCGTCGGGGGACATAGTGAGCCTCATTTCGAGCTTGGTGGGCTTAAGGGTGATCGCGTCATAGATGGTTGCGGTCAGCTTTGCATTCTTACCGTCGGGATCCATGTTTCCTGTGTACCACTCCATGCCGGTGCTGCCAGTGTCCATGTAGCAGGCCACGTACTGCCCCTGGACGTTGTCAAAACCTGCGTAACCGATTCCGCTGTAGGCCTCACCCAGGATGAATCCGGAGAGCATCTGTTGTATGTAGCGGTGGCCGAGCACCCAGGTGGCCACCGCAGTCGCCTTCGACTCGATCGGAGTCTGGGCAGGGCCGATCCACACCTTGATCTTCACGTCGAACGTGCCCACCATAAAGTCGAGCCTCTTCTGTTGATCACCCGGCTCCATGGCTGCATCCATTGCTTTCACGATCGCTTTGCTGTCCGCCGGAGTAATCGCCTCCTGCGCACCTGCGCAGGCAGCGAGTCCGAAAGCTGACAGGAAAATCAGCGCGAAAGACGCTGTAATAACCTGCAAAAACTTACTCATTGGTGCCTCCTCAACTTCTGTTATCTGCAATTAGAAAGCTAATTACCTGACGCCAGCGCCGCGACCACCGACCCCCACGCCATGGAAACCGGCACCGGCACCGCCGCCCACTCCGATCGAGTCAATAAACAATGCGGTTGCGCCACCGTTGCTGGGAATCGTGCCCTTGATGACCTTGTAGCTGTAAACCAAGTCATTTCCATCAACCACCGGATGACTGATTTTGACGACCACAACCGTACTGTCTGGCTGCCCCGGCTCATATACCGAGAGAATCGCGTTTGGCGGGTCGCTGCTGAAATTGTCAGGGCCCTCGGCCTTCGCCCATTCCGCCAGATAGTCAGCCATCTTGAGATGTCCAGCGATACGCTGCGGCCGATCGGAGAAGTACAGTGTCTGCTGGTTCACGTTCACCAGCCGGAAGCTATTCTTCGCCGCGTCTACTTTGAGATCTTCCGCACTCTGCACGAACATGAGCTGCGTTTTCGAAGATGCAGATGGAGTGATCTGGGCCGCCGCGGTGGACAGCATTGCTGCCGCGAATAGAAATGCTGCGAGGGTGTAATTCAACCACTTGTAGAATTTGTTAGCGGTCTTCATAGGTCATTTCTCCTTCTGTTTCGGCTTCGCGGCTTCTCAAGTTCTCAATCAGTTCCATAGATCTTGTACTCGTCACTTCATTGAAGCTGATCTTCGGCTTGCTCTGTGCAAGATCCATAGCGTTTAACAACGCCAGGTACGAAGTAGACCGAATGTGGCTGCGAAAACTTTGCTCCGACTCCCATTTCTCCTCATAGAGAATCGTGCGGTTCTGATCCAGCTTTTCGTAAACCCCGCACGACAAACATGCCGGGTTATTGAGTAAGCCTCGCTCGACGAATTGAAGAATCTCCAGCATCGACTTCCGTTTCCCGAGACTCGGCTCCAGTTCTATGCACGCGACGATCATCCCGGGCCTCTCTTACCGGACAACCAGGCATAAGCTTTCAACTGCCGCGCAATAAATGAATGTGCTGTCCTTGTTGATTCATATTGCAGTCTCATGGCCACAGTGGAGGCTGCCGGAAGAATGGTTGTAACTGGCAGGTAGTAAAGGGGAATTACGTTTGAAGGCTTACTTGACGTGGGAGGCCGAACAATCGAAATAGGACGGTATATCGTCCTCAGGACGACATGTCGTCCTTTTCCGTGTTGGTGGGGATGTTCAGTCGACGCATAGCCGAATACAAAGTGGAAGGATGCATGCCCAACTGGTGGGCCGCTCCATCGGGTCCTTTGATCCGCCAATGCGTCTTTTCAAGAACCGACAGGATGTGTTGGTATTCGGCTTCCTTCAGTGTGGCAGAAGCGATGGCATCCACAGTCTCCGGCATTTGCAGATTGAGATGGCCGCCATCGCTGAGGATAACCGCCTGTTCAATCACGTTCCTCAGTTGGCGGATGTTCCCTGGCCAAGAATAGGATTGCAGTAATTGCACGCTTTCCCGGGTAATCGGTCCGATCTTTCTACCCATTCTCTGTGCGAATTCTTGGACGAAAGACCTTACGAGCAGTGGAATGTCCTCCGCGCGTTCGCGCAAAGCTGGCACGTGAATGGAAAAGACGTTGAGACGATAAAACAAGTCTTCCCGGAATGTGCCGCCCTTCACTTTGGCCCCCAAATCTCGATGAGTCGCGGCGATGATTCGAACATTTACCTTGATTGTCTTCGGGCCACCGAGACGTTCAAATTGGCCATCTTGCACGACCCGCAGCAGTTTTGCCTGCAACTCAAGAGACAGCTCCCCAATTTCATCGAGAAAGAGGGTGGAATTGTCGGCCAATTCGAATCGACCCATCTGTTTGGTCAAGGCACCTGTATAAGCCCCTTTTTCTCGTCCGAACAGCTCGTTTTCAATCAGGCTAGAAGGTAGGGAGGCGCAATCTACCCTTACCACAAGCCGATCCTTGCGCCTGCTGAGGTTATGAATCGCACGGGCTACCAATTCTTTGCCGGTGCCGGTCTCGCCCGTGACAAGCACGACAGAGTCCGTCGGGGCTACTTGTTCGATCCTTTGAAATACTTTCTTGAGCGGCTTGCTTTGGCCAATGATCTCGTCGAAGTTTCCCGAGACCCTGACCTCCTCGCGCAAGTAGTCCGTTTCTGCCTGCAGGCGGTCTCTTAATGCCTTCAGCTCTTTTTCCAGTACTTTGGATTTGGTGATGTCGATGATCACACCCATCAGGCGAATCGGCTGATCATGCTCACCTCCTTGCCGGCGGCCACGCGCGGCAATCCAACGTACACCCCCGTCCGCCAGCACGACGCGGTATTCAGTAGAGGATTCGTTCCCCGACTGAATCGCGTCCCGGATGTCTCGCAGAATCGTTTCATGGTCTTCGGGATGAACCACGGCTAGGAACTTTTCCAAATCAAATGCAGCGGCTGGCGGCAGACCGAGCACTTCGTATGTTTTGTCCGTCGCCCAAATATGACCGGTGTCGGGATCCAAAGTCCACAATCCGGCGTCAGCCGAAGCGGCAGCGAGGCTCAGGCGTGCTTCGCTCTCCCTCAACTTTTGCTCTGCGTTCTTACGCTCCAGCGCGTTGGCGAATACTTGCGCGATGAGTTGCAGCCTTTCCTGCAGCGGCTCCGGCCAATCGCGCTCCTCTTTTGTCGCGTCGAAGCTCAGCACGCCAAACACTGGGCTACCGCCTGTAGATAACGGGAACCCAACAGCCGATTTGATGCCGTAGGAACGACATGTCTCCTGGTCGCGAGCTGCTGCTGCCGGAAGGTCTGAGACCCTTTGGAAACAGACAATCTCCTTGGCTGTGATCTTCAGCAGCATCCAGGGAAAGAATTCGGCCCCGTTCATGCGATCCGGTGCAGGAGGTAACTCCGGATTCCGATAAAGGTGAGTGAGCAGCAACGCATTGGGATCCTCTATGTTGGCCTGCCATAGCGCTGAGTGATCGATCCTAAGACACTCGCAGATGGAACGCTGAGCGTCTTCGATTTCACGGTCTACATTTGCGGCGGGAACGCTCACGAAACGCGCAAAAACATCTGAAATAAGGGTCTCAAAACGAAGGCGTTCTTGCAGTTCGATCTGGCCTTCCGGTTTTGATGCCACGACCATATTCCGGACCTCGAATAGGGCGATTATGTTGCCGCAACCCTGAGCGGATTCACGAGAACTCGTGCCCTGATGACGACCTGAGTTGAAGCACTCAGTTTAGCCCTATTCTTGGGTTGACGAAAAGAGGCCTTCCGGAGCGCCGACAACTGATTGTGGATTCTTGGTCTGCCAAAACGAAGTTGGCCCCAAACCGGCATGTGTGTGTCGGCGTTTTCATCTCATGCGTAAATTTGTGGCGATACTTTCATCTCATGGGGTCCGCATTCTCATCTTATGGGGGGAGGGTCAATCTAAGTCGCTGTTTTTACAGCCCCGCCATTCTCACGTTATGCGTAAACCCACACGTCGAGCGTTGGGCGATAAATGGCGCTAACATTACGCAAGTTGCGTTACGCATCTTGCGTCACGGAAGTTGAGGCGGAGTACCCATTTGACCGACGAGAGGAGCAGAAAAGTGAGTAGCAAGGATCAAAACCCAGAGAGGACCCGAACCTTGGTCCAGTCCGACCTTGAGATCATGGCGGGCGCACCGGTGTTTCGTGGGACGAGAGTCCCCGTTTACCTGATTGCAGACATGATCGAGCAGGGGACGCCGATCGACGAGATCCTGGACGGCTACCCGTCGCTGACGCGCGAGATGGTGGGGTATGCAGAAATCTACGCGACTGCGAAGTCGCCACCGGGCCGGTCGCCGGTACAGCCCTGGTCCGGGACGAAGCCGTTAGGACGGAAGAAGGGGAAACTGCGGCGTGTCACGTAAGATTCGACTCGCTGGGGGGAAGGGTAAGCATTATGACGGCATAGGGGTGCTAAGGCTATGACGATACAGATCGAACTCAACCCGGAAATCATGGAGCGTCTTGCTGCGGAGGCCGCGGCGCACGGCATTGCAGTGGAGGAATATGCGGAACGCCTGCTGCGGGAGGCTATTGCCACCCGCGCGGAGCCCCAGGGGCAGATTTCTGTTGCAGAACTTAACACCATGCTCAACGCGATTGCGGAAGGCTCGGAGAAGTTGCCAAAGGTGCCCACCTCGGCACTCACGCGTGAGAGCTTCTACTGAGAATGGCTGGCTGTTTTCGTTCAGTAACCTAGAACAATGCACTTGACGGCATTATGCCTCACAGGGCATAGTAGGAATATTCGCATGACGAGATGGACTGTTTATAGACAGCTCATTGCCAAAGCCGATGATCGATTTGATGCGCATCTTGACCGTCAAAGAAAGAAGGAAAGGACGTAGTTCATGGCTAGGAACGTGAACGACATTATTGAGAGGCTCAGCGCCGCGCAGCGCAAGAAGGTCGAGACCCGCGCGGCTCAGCTGATTGCCGAGGAAATGACGCTTCGGGAGATTCGGAAGGCGCGCAAGCTGACGCAGCAGAAAATCGCCAAGTCTCTGCGCATCGGACAGGAAGGCGTCTCAAAAATTGAAAAGCGCAGCGACCTCCTGATTTCCACTCTGCGGGAGTATGTCGAAGCGATGGGAGGACAACTCTCACTGGTGGCCGAATTTCCAGACCGACAGCCCGTAGTTTTGTCGGGGATTGGCGATGACGCCCCAGACCCTAAGCCCAAAAAGAAGCACGCCCGTGCCGCTGCATAACACAATTCGGTAAGAGGGTGCGATTCTGTGCCTAGATGCCAGTCCGCGAGAGCGGTGCGATCTTTGCGCACCCGCAGTTCGCGAAATATCCGGTCATTCCTGATTCTCCCCTGATTCTTCCACCTGAACCATTCTGACTAGCATTGCGGGCCAACCATGAAGCCCAAGGCCGCATGCCTCGGGTCAGCGCCACTGTTTGGTTGTCAAAGACCTCGCCTCACCACTCTCGCAATCAATCTCACATTCTCAATAAGGAGGCTTAAACGCCATGCAGAAGGTTCTGTTGATCGGAAATCTCGGCCGTGATCCTGAGGTGAAGTACAGCCAACAGGGAACGGCCATCGCACAGTTCTCCGTCGCCACCACGGAACGATGGAAGGACAAGGACGGCGAACCGCAAGAACACACGGAGTGGTTTGCCGTGAAAGCCTTCAATCGCCTGGCTGAGATCGCGGGCGAACACCTTCACAAAGGCTCCCGCATTTATGTGGAGGGCCGGAAGCGCACCGAGTCTTGGGACGACAAACAGACGGGTGCCAAGCGCTACAAGGACCACGTCTATGCCGACAGGATCGAGTTCTTGGATTCAAAGGGCAACGGCCATGCAGAAGCTACGAGCGCCACCTACGACGAGACAGCAGTGACGGACCAGGACGTGCCGTTCTGACGAACGATCACGCGACGTCTCCTCTACAGTGTCTCGTGCGCGGACGCCGCCCGATCATTGAACGCCTTGTAGAAAGTGTCGTAGTTCCCGCTCGCCTCGGCGCGCCGCAATGGCTTCACCCGCTCTACGCAGATCTCCGTCGCCTCGGGGGAGTGCTTGAGGATGTGCATCACTTCGGAAATGAAGTCCTTCAGCGGCAGCGCGTTCGGATCCGTGAGCTGCCCCGGTCCCAGCAGCTCCGTTTGCACATACGGCGGGACCAGTTCCAGTACATCGACCGATGTGTGCTGCAGTTGATAGCGGAGCGATTGCGTATAGGAATGGATCGCGGCCTTGGTGGCGCAGTAGGTCGGAGTCACCGCTAGCGGCACAAATGCCAGCCCGGAAGACACTGTCATGATCGCCGCCCGCGACTTCGACAGCAGCATAGGCAGCAATGCCGCGGTCAGACGGATCGGGCCCAGCAGATTTGTCGCCACGATCGCCTCCGCATTATCTAGGCCACCGCTTTGCACCGACTCCGTCCGCATAATGCCAGCGTTAAGAATGACTACGTTCAGGGCAGGATAATCACGCTTCATCTGCTCGGCGAGGCGAGCAATCGAGTCGCCGTCGCTCATATCGACCACGGCAGCCTTCATGCCCGGATTGGCTGACACCGTTTCTTCCAGCGCCTTCTCTCCGCGCCCGGCAATAATCGCCTGGTTCCCCTCGGCGTGAAGAGCCTCAGCAAGACCGCGGCCAATCCCCCTTCCGCCTCCAGTAATCAGGATAGTGTTGTCCCTCAGTTGCATGACGCCGCCCTCCCTCTCTCCACTACATCACGGCGTCATGATATCAAGGCGGGCGGGGAAGCTTCCGATTCGTTAACCTACGGAATTTCCTGTTATCCCTCGCTATCGTATGAAGTATGGAATGCTCCTGAAGCGTCCCGAGGCGACCATCATTTCCCGCGCACGCGAAGGCGATCTTGCATCAAATGGCGACCTCCCAACCACCGAGTGGTCTGATGGCCGCCGTTACCGATGGGTCGGAGTTTCGCACGTGTGGTTTTCATCGCAGATCGCTGTGAGGCACGGCGATGCGGTATAGTTTCCCTACCCAATCATCGGTAGGACAAGTGCAATGACCACACGGACCTTTTCTTCGTTCGAGGCTTTCTTTGCCGCTAACCTACATTCTGATTTGCGGGGGATGATTCTTGGGCGCAGACGCGAAAATTGGGTGATGACCCAACTGGCCGTCAATACCTTGAGCGTTCAGTGGGGGCGCGCAGGCTCCAGCGTTGTCGTCGAGGGACCTGCCAAGCCCGGCGGCGTTTCGATTTTTATCCCAACCGAAAGTTCGATGGGAGTATCGGGCAACGGGCATCGATTAGGCGAATCTTCTCTGATGATCAATCAGCCCGGCGACGAATTCTGCATCGCCAACGATTCATCGAGGCCGTGGTTTTCTGTCTATATTCCGTATGAGACGCTCGCCGGCGCCAGCGGAGACGGAACTACACCCGTCCCGCTCATGCATGGTTTTCTCCAAGTACCGCTCGCGAGGATTCAGCGCTTTCGTTCTGTCATCGGGCAGTTCGGCGAAGCGGTCCACGGAGCGGCTACGGACTTTGAATCAGCCGCGGCCCAGAGGGCGGCGGAGCAGAAGTTGGTACCGGAGATCCGCAACCTGCTCGCCGTGTCGCAAGAAGTTGAACCCACGCTCGGCCGCCACGCGGTTCCTCGGGAACAGATCATTCGCAGGTCTATTGATTTTGTCGAGCAGCATGACGGCGAGTACCTGTCTGTGGAACAACTCGCCTCCGCGGCCGGCGTTTCCGAGAGAACCGTTCGTGATGCGTTTCAGCAATTCTTTGGCGTAGCACCGGTACGATATCTGAACCGGAGAACGCTCCACCAGGTTCGCAAAGCGCTCAAAGACGCTGACCCTTCGGTGGCGACAATCACCAACATCGCCGCTCAATTCGGTGTTTGGCAGTTGGGACGTTTCGCGCGCGACTATCGCCTAATCTTCGACGAACTCCCTTCCGACACACTGCGCCAGTTGTATTAGCACAACTGACCAGCCTCGTTTTCGAAGTCAATTGACTGCATATTCGCATGTGACCCACAGTTCGCACGCAAAATATTTCTTCATTTTTGCCGAAATTGAATAGCCAACTTCAAGTTTCGCCGCCTACGCTTTCCACACACGCTAATACACATGTGATTCGCAGTCGTATCGCTGGTGATATGTCTGGGGAGACAAACGCCATGATCAAACTAGAGGACATCGGGTCGCTAACGGATTTTGCCCGAAACACCAAGGCACACCTGAAAAGGCTCAAGCGGACTGGCCGCCCCGAACTATTGACGGTCAACGGAAAGGCTGAAGTGGTCGTACAGAGTGCTTCTGCGTATCAGCGATTGATCGAGTCGCTGGAAAAGCTCAACCGGAAACAACCTGAAGGAAAAACACGATGAAACGAAGCTTGCCCTTCTCCCTGTCCCTGATTCTCTTGTTGAGCTTGTCGGCGTTCCCGCAGCAGAACCTGACGCTTATCGTGGCCGGCCAGCCGGGCCAAATTCCGATTGTCGAGATGAACGGCAAGTCTTATGTGGACATCGATGCGCTGGCGCGTCTCACGAACAGTTCCGTTAGTCTCAAGGGGAATCAGGTTATCTTGACCCCGCTAGGTTCGGCCCCGAGCACGCTGGCGGCGGACCACGAACCTTCCGCGCCTATCGGGCTGCTAAAGTCTGTCGCCGAGAGGCAGCCAGCGGATCCCGAGCCTTCGGAGCCCGCCGCGCAAGCGAAACCAGCCACTGCCGAGCCAGGTCAAGCTCCAGCGGCCACCGCATCGGAAGCGGCCCGCACGGCAGAGCTGGCAAAAGCCGCGCAGAACCCCGTAGCTAACATGATCAGCTTCCCGATCCAGAACAACACCAACTTCGGCATCGGCCCATATTCGCGCGACCAGGACGTCCTGAACTTTCAACCCGTCATCCCTTTGCACATTTCGAAAAACTGGAACTTGATCACCCGTACCATTCTGCCCGTCATCTGGCAGCCCAACCCTTCGCAGCCGAGCCAGGGTTGGTATGGACTTGGAGACCTGAATCCCAGCCTTTTCTTCTCTCCCGCTAAGCCCGGCAAGCTGATTTGGGGCGTCGGGCCGGCGCTGGTTTTTCCAACCGCGACCGCGAACGAGTTAGGCCAGGGAAAGGTCAGCGCGGGCCCAGGTGTGGTCGTCCTGACAACCCCGGGCCATTGGGTCATCGGCGCTCTGGCCAACAATGTTTGGTCATTCGCCGGCACGGGCAGCCGTCCGCCGGTCAATCAGTTCCTGTTGCAGTACTTCATTAACTACAACATGAAGGGGGGCTGGTACGTCACCACGGCGCCCATCATCACCGCGAATTGGAGAGCCAGCAACGGCAACGATTTGACACTTCCTTTCGGTGGCGGCTTCGGCAGAATTATGAAGATCGGCTTCCAGCCCACCAACCTCCAGCTTCAGTTCTTTGGCAACGTCAAGTACCCTGCGGGGACTTCGCCGTGGGGCATGCGGTTCCAAATTGCGTTGCTGTACCCCAAGTTCTCCAAGGCGCAGGAAGAGGAAATGCTCAAGATGAAACTCGAGCAACTAGAAAAGGAACAACAGCAGGCGGCGCCGAAGAAGTGATCCTACAGTTGGCGTTAAGGAGATGTTCTCTCATCGCAACCCTCCCACCGAGGGAGGACAACCCGGAAGTTCGTAAAGGAGAGTTGTATGGACTTAGGAGCAAACGTTCGAAAAGTGACGCTGGGCGCGCTCGCCATCTCCAGCTTTTTGCTGGCTGGTGACGTCACCAGCGCGCACGCGCAAGCTATCAACAGCGCGAAGCCACCCAACATCGTGGTCATCATGGGCGACGACATCGGCTGGATGCAGCCTGGCATCTACCATCGCGGCCTGATGGTCGGCGAAACCCCCAACATCGACCGCATCGGCCATGAGGGCGCGATCTTCATGGACTATCTCGGCATGCAGAGCTGCACCTCCGGCCGCAATGCGTTCTTCACCGGCATGTATCCGTTGCGCACCGGAATGATCCCGCCGCAACTTCCCGGCAGCCCGTCGTATCTGCGGCCCGGCACCCCGGCGTTGGCGAAGTTCCTCCTCGACCTCGGTTACACCACGGGCGAGTTCGGCAAGAACCATCTCGGCGACCACACCGCTGCACTTCCTACAGCGCATGGCTTCCAGGAGTACTGGGGTTGGCTCTACCACCTGGATGCGATGCAGCAGGTAAGCTTCCCCGACATCAACAGCAGCCCGACGGTGCAGGGCATCGCGCCGCCGTGTATGAACACCCCCGTACCCGGCCTCAAGGATGTACCCGGCGCCGTGGATCCCCGGACCACGACCTGCCTGACGCCGCCGCGTCCGGTTATCTGGTGTCACTCCTCCGACGGCACCGAGAAGAACCAGACCTGCAAAGACGAAGGGCCTCTGACGCTTGATCGCACGAGGACGGTGGACGAGGAAACCTCGGCCAAGGTCATCGACTTCCTCGATCGCAACGACCCCAAGAAGACCGGCAAGCCCTTCTTCGTCTGGTACAACCCGGCGCGCATGCACGTTACCACCGTGCTGTCGCCGAAGTACGAAGCCATGATTGGTGAGACGGGCGGCAAGGACTGGGGCCTCAACGAAGCCGGCATGAAGCAGATGGACGACAACATCGGCTACGTCATGAAGAAGCTGGAGGACATGGGCCAGTTGGATAACACCATCCTGGTTTTCACCACGGATAACGGGGCTGAGACGGTCAGTTTCCCCGATGGCGGTATCACCCCCTTCAAAGGCCAGAAAGGCGAGGCTTGGGAAGGCGGCTACCGCTGCCCGATGGTCGTTCGCTGGCCGGGTCACATCAAGCCGGAAACAGTAAAGAGCCAGATGTTCGCGGCCCTCGACTGGGTGCCAACGTTGGTTGACATCGCCGGCGGCCCTAAGGGCGACGACCTGAACAAGCAGATCCAGGCCGGCAAGTATCCCGGCATCGTCAAGACCATGCTCGACGGTTTCGACCAGCGTGCCTATCTCGAAGGCACGTCGGATAAGTCGGCGCGTGATGTCTTCTTCTACTACTCGGGCTCGACGCCATCCGCCGTCCGCTATAAGAATTGGAAGATGTATTACTCGATGTCACCTGGGGGAGCGACCGGCTGGTTCAAGCCCCTCGAAACCTATCACTGGACCCTGGTCGCGAATATCAAGCGCGACCCATTCGAGCAAGCTGTCGGCTTCGGGGAAGCGAAGTCAGCCGCAGGCTTGGGTGGTCAATTGGGCTCCCCAAGCACAGCTTACCTGTACGACTGGAACATGCTGCCCATCGGCCAACTGTTGTGGACGAAGGAACTCTATTCCTTCAAGGAGTTCCCGCCGCTGCAAACGCCGGAGACCTATAACCTCGATGGCATCCTGAAGCAAATGGAAAGCAACAAGGGGGATGACTAGCTCGGGAAGGGCCGCGAGGCCCTTGCGAATTCCTGAAAGCTCGGACTCGCGAGAGTCCGCCTAACTGAAGTCGGGAGCGAGGAAGGCAGCTCAGCTTTCCTCGCTTTCCATTTCCGCCCCGCCGGGCCGCTGCCCGACACACTGTGCTCCTGACGCGTTCCATCAGCAGGAATGATGACGCAACCTCAGAAGACCCTTTGGCGTTGGGCATTCTTCATCGGCTTCGCGTGCTTGCCCGCGTTCGCACAACAGGATGTCCAATTCCTGCCGGAAGTGAATGCCTATCTAAAACTGAATCCCGTCTTCCGCGTCTATGTGGAGGCTAAGGACGACCAGGACGGCGGTGATTCGGCGCAGGCAGGCGTAGGTCCGAGCGTTCAGCTCTTCCTGAAACCCTTGGCCAAGCTCAAGAAAATCAGAGCGTTCGATCTGGACGATGCGAAGTCCAGGTTCTTTGTGTTGGAAGCCGGGTACCGCTACATCGGTGCGCCGAACACTCCAAGCGATAATCGAGTGTTGATGGCCGCCACCTTCAACTTTCCCATGAAAGCCGGATTTAGCGCATCGGACCGCAACCGCGCCGACCTCGACTGGAGAAACGGTAATTTCACCTGGCGCTATCAGAACCGACTGGCGCTTGAACGAACGGTTTCCATAGGCTCCTTCCACCATATCCCTTACGTCGCCGTCGAGCCTTTCTACACGAGCCAGTTCAGCAAATGGAGCACCACCGCTCTCTTCGCCGGTAGCCTTTTCCCTGTGGGCCGCCATGTAGAATTCAACCCATACTACGAGCACGAGAACAATACCAGTGGGAAGACGAACCATCCGGAAAATGCGGTTGGGTTACCACGGCCTTTGCCCGTCGATCCCACTAACTCACTCCGTGGACATTGAGAAATCCGGCTCGGGCTGGCGGTCGGCGACCGCGATAAATAGCCGCAGCAAAAGCCATAAACTTCCGTTCTAAATCCGCCAGCAGCCGCCCGTGGTATCCAATCCAAATCCCGCCAACACATAGTTCGTATTCCTAAATTCACAATCGAGTTCAACAAGTCCTCAGGTACCTGAAGGAGGGTGCCTCGCCATGCCAACTGAAGACAAAACGACATCTGCCTCGGGACTAGAAGTGAACAAGCTCCTTCTGGAACTTGAAGTCCCGTTTCCACCTGACCAAGTCCGGTGGCGGGTCACCAACACAACCAACGACAAGAAGCGCGGTCAGGTCGTGCCGTACGCCGATTCCCGCGCCTACACTGACCGGCTGAACGCGCTTTTCACGCCACAGGGCTGGACCCGCGAGTACAAGGTCCAGACGATGACCAATATCACCCGCATAAAAAAGGGCGAGAGCATCCTCTCCGGCAAGGTGCTGGTCACCTGCACGGTCACGGTCCTTGGCATTGGGTCGCATTCAGGCACCGGAGAAGAATGGGCCGACGACGATAACGGTATGACCTCAGCCGACGCGCAGGCATTCAAACGAAGCTGCTCCTGCTTTGGGCTAGGCCGCTACTTCTACGACATACCGCCAATCTGGGTCGACTTGGACCAGAACCGCCAGCCGATGAAAACGCCCGCATTGTTCGCATGGGCCCTTCCGGAGAACTGGCGCAAGGGGATGCGGCCGCCGGGCAAGAACCGGAACGGAAATGCCAACGCACCGAACCATGGCATTCGTTCGAACGGGGGCAGCAACGGCAACCATGGCCAGGCTACGAAAAGCCAAACTCGGCCAACCGATGGCGGCGGGAACGGTGACGCGCAAACCGCACAGGCTAATGGCTCGGCTGCTGGCTCCGGCGACGATCTGGACGCCCGTATTCTGGGATTGGAGAAGGCCGTCGGCACGGCGCTATTCAGAGGCATTCTGCGGGAGTACGGGCGCGTCAACCAGCCTAAGCTAATCCGCGACGCAGCCATCAAAGGGAAGGTCCTTCAGATGCTGGAGTCCGCAACGCGCGGCCTGGACCGTTTGGAAGCTGTCAGCCAACGGCTCGACCCGAACACGGTGAAGGGGCTGCTCGACAAGCTGCAAGTCCCACCGCTGGACGAGATCGCGGACATCAAAACCCTGCAAAACGTGGTCTTCGGCCTCGAAGAACTCGCCGGTTCCGACCAACACCACGCAGCCTAATCACCACTGCCACTCACGAATGCGAGGGCACACGGATACGTGTGCCCTTCGCTCGTTGAACACAGCCAGAAATGGCGTCCATACCAAAAAAAGCTCCACCACAAACATGCGGAGGCGGAAACGTGTCTCTGAAGGCAGTCGCACAAATCTCCCAGGTTCGCGGGGGCTCGCAAGCGCGAATCATGCTGGCCGATGACGGCAAGAAATATGTTACGAAGCTGATGGGCAACCCACAGTGCACAAGAGTGCTGGCCAATGACTACTTGGCCTGCAGACTGGCGCGGATGATCGGGCTCAGCGTGCCGGAGCCAGTTATTATCCTCGTGGACGACGACACAATCCGTGAGCAGGGAATTACCTTCACCCTGGCTGGACGGGCGGTTGCTGCGCGGCCAGGGCTTCAGTTTGGTTCCGCCCTGGTGACCGGTGATGTCTTGGACTGGATGCCAGGGACAATGCTTGGACGGCTTAGAAACGTGAGCGAATTCGCCGGTCTGCTCGCTTTCGACAAGTGGACTGGCAATGCGGATGGCCGGCAGGTGGTATTCCACAAGGAGCCGCAGCAGCGAAAATTCGACGCTTCGTTCATTGATTTTGGATACTGCTTCAATGCGGGCGAGTGGAGTTTTCCCGACGCGCCGCTGCGGGGAGTGTATGGGCTCAATGATGTCTATGAGCGGATCGAATCGTGGGACGACTTTGATCCGTGGTTGTCGCGGATCGAGCGATTCTCCCAGCGTCAACTGCACAGCATTGCGGACGAGATCCCATGTGAATGGTATGGCGAACGCTCCGATCTGCAACTCTTGCTGGATTGCTTGTTGGAGAGGCGCAGCAAAGTCCGGCAGTTAATCGAAGACTTCAGGACTTCCAGCAGAAACCCTTTTCCGAGCTGGAGCATGGAACGGTCGAAACCTTGCGCGACCGACGCCAGGGAAGAGCCGCTTGCGGTATGAGATCCACCCATCTTCAGCAAACCCTAGTGTGATTTAAAGCATATTTTGGCCGGGAATAAAGCATATCTTGGCCGGTGAAGGGGCAAGTGGATTTGGGCTGCTGTTGGGATCTGACGCCCTACTTTGAGATACTGAGCGCCTGGCGCGCCGCACGAGTTGCCAAACTAAGCGTCTTCCATTCGGTACAGGAGCCCTCGGGAAGGAGTTCGCGGATGCGGTTTACGGAAGGGTATACTCCTTGCCTCTGAAGTTCTGCCGCGATGGTACGTGTATCCTGAAGCAGCTTTTCACGACGCCGTTTTGTGTTCTCCGCGGCTCCCCGGCGGCATTTTTCGGCGATCATGTGACGAATAGATGGGAAGTACTTACCCATGAACCAAACTGTCACGCCCAGGCGCTTGCAGAGATCGCGCACTGATGGGACGAGAGTTTCATTGAGGGCGGCCTTTGCCGCCTTTTTCAGATCAGATCTGTACTTCTTCACGTGATTTCGGCGCCGTCTCGCAAGTAGATCGCATAAGTCAGGCTCGTGCGCTCGCAAGACGGTCGATGTTGAATAACCAAGGCGACGGCTTAATTCGACCAGGGTCGGCGCGGGGGACTCATCGAGCGCGCCTCCCAGGATCCGGCGAATGTTTAGAGAGCGGCTTCGCATTATTTGGGATACTCTCTTGCTGATTGCCGCGCACAGCGCCGGAAATTTGTGGCGAATGTATGCGTCGTTCGAGTAGCCAAGGTCAGCGGCGATTCGATGAACCGAAAGCGGTTCATCCGATTTAAGAGACTGTTCCAGGAGTTCTTTTATTCGCGGGGTTTCACAAATCCTCGCAGCCCCGGGCCTCTTCCACCAATGACTCTGGCCAGACCATCGATATCGAGCAGCGATCTTGTGGCAGAGGTCTCTGTCGGCTTGATAGAGCCTTTCAGTGTCTGCGTAGCCCATTCTCCGCGCAACGTCTGAGAGACTGCGCGGCACGGTGTCGTGAAGAGCTTTCTCAAGCGCTTGCCTGATCTCGCTCTTCTTCTGACATAGAGATACGCCCCGACTTCCAGCCCGAGCGATCGCCTCTTTGGCGGCATCTACATTTGCCGGTGCGGGGCCAGATGAAGCGACCAAACTCGCGATTGGAACATTCAAGGATCTACAAGTTCGCAGCAGATTCTCAAGCGTGGGAACAGTTGTGCCGGCCAACCAGTTTCTGAGAATGCTGGGTGGACAGCGAATGTACTCCGCCATAGCAACGACATTGCCAGCCGTAAGTTGATCGAGATACACAGCTAGGCTTGTGCGGAGCGCTTCACGGGCTCCCACCGGGTCAATCAACGGGAGCATTGCCAGCAAATCTCCTACTTGCGTAGAGGACCACGCACCGTCTTCTCCTCCTGGCGGGCCTGGTCGTTCCCGGCTACTGTCGCCGCCTGAGATACCGAGCCAACCATCGCAACGCTCACAGTATCCCGGCCGAGAAAAAACGCCCAGCGGACTCAGTGTGCGCGCACAATGGCTACAGGTATGATCAAGCGGCCGTGCGTGCAGCTGACAATTCGCTGACGCCTGGATTGACCAGATGAGCGGCTCATAAACTATCTGTCCGGCTGACCGCCATTGTTCAAAACAAAGTGCGCACCATGCCCGTCGCCGCCTAAACAAGCGGCCCGGAACCATATAGCGAAGCGGAAGAAGGGTTAGATATTGCAACTCGTGCCGATCAGTGGCGACCTCGAGCGCACGAACCCATTTCACCGCTGTCTCAGTGATGCCGTTGGGTGCATAGTTACAAGCTCTAAATCCATGCCCGCCCACTCTGGCTGCCTTGGCTGTCGGCGTGATGATCGCATCCTGTGGATGTGTAAGATCTGCAAGAACTCTGCCGACAAGGTCCCCCACGCTCACTGAGTGCGCGTCGGCTAATCGAGCCACATAACCAGTAAGGCTTTCGACCAATTCGGTGCCGACGCCGATCGGTTCCAGGGAATAGAGTTGGCTCCTTGGCGGCAAGAGTGGGCGAGATAGGGACCACGACTCAAGCAGGGGTTGCATTTGCCTCCGGCTGTCCAACAAGATCACGTATCGGAAGCCTGTGACCCGGCCGGCGATGTTTGCCTGAATGAACTTCCTGCGTGAGATCCGTCTTTGTGGGCGCCTCCGTACTCAAGCCTAATCTGCTACGAAGCCGCACCGATGCTTGGCTCCCTTCGTGCAGATTCAGTTCGCCATGTGCCGTTTCCGTGTGCATCTGTTCACATTGCGCGATAGACAAAGCCTGCGATTGAAGATTCGCTTTCGTCAACCGGTTGAGGCCCATCCGAGACGCGACAGTCGCGGCTCGCACAAGCCATTCCTTCAAAATCCCGATGCATCCGAGGCTCCTCTCATACAGGAACTCCCAATCGGCTACCAGATCAGATGAGCCCTCGAATGGAAGGGCCTTTTCGAAGGTCTTTACGATATTGATGAACATCTGCCGGTCTTCCGGATCTTCGGCTCTGTAGCGGGGGAGATGAATATCAATGCTTCGCCTGCTGAGTTGCGCATTGAGGTTTCGGAATGCAAGCAGCTCGTAGGTTCCAAGCAAAACGTGTACGGTCTTCGTTTGGTTGGCGATGGACTTGATTACGTCCAGTTGATCGAGCAGGCGGCGGCCCGACGGAATCTTGCCGAGATGCTGGGCCTCATCGATCATCACCGCCACAGGCTTGCGATACCGGATGGCCTGTTCTACGGCAAAGCGGTATTCAGTACCGGCTGCCCTCGATGGCGGCATGAACCGCATGACCGGACCAGCCTCTCTGTTCAGTTTGTAGTCGATCAGAGGCTCGTCAAGCTGATGGAGAAGGCGTTTGTAGTGATCGCGCCAATTAAAACTTCCTGATTCAGGAGCTATTGCCTCGACACTGACGACCGGAATCCGCGCTGGGTCCTGGTGAAGTTCACCCAGAAGTTCCGTTTCAATCAACTGCTCGGTCTTCATGCGCAACGTTGTCTTACCTACCCCGGTCGGGCCAAACACAAATATGAGCGAGTTCGGCTCGGCGCCATGGATCGCATTCATCAGAGTTTCTTTAGCTTCCACGAGCCGAGGATGCGCCACTGTGAAGGAGCGAAAATGGTCGATGGGTGATTCAGAGACATCTTGTTTATGAAGCAGGTCGACCGGCATCAGAAGTCTCCGTAGACTGCGGTAGCCTCAGCCTGATTGGGCGCCGATACTTCCCGCGTAGTATTGCTCGATTCTGGCTCTGTGGATTCCACTTCGGCGCCATGCGCGCGCGGAACAGACATGAGGCTATTTTGTCGAAGTGATGCGCTTTCCCGGTCTCGCAATCTCTGAAGCAGGCACTTTTCTTCCGCTTCGGCCGAGTCGAGAAAATCAGCAAGTTTGCGAGCCGTCAGCGTGAACCGTTCCCGCGAATGTAACAGGCTTCGCCGGCGTAGCTCCTTCGATGCCAACATGATTTCTTTTTCAGAATGCCCCTGAAGCACCGTATAGTGCTCGGAGTGGCACTCCGTCCAGCGGCTCTTAACAAAGGCGTAAGCAGTGCCGATATCAAAAGGATCGTACCTAACCGAGACGTCGTGATTCTCCACAGTAGGATCGCGAAATGCTTCAGCCCAGTAATACACGCGGTTGATAATGACCCCGCGCCCCGGTGAAACGTTCGCGGTGCCCCGCTGAGTTGTTGGAAGCGTCGCCAATAAGAAAGCCTGATCGTAAGGAATCGTCCTGTTCGAACGAATGCCTGTGCTTTGGAGAGCCTTGAGACATGCCTCCCGGGGAGTCTGACCGAGGGCAGGGTGTTCGATGGTGTCATATATCTCGAACAGGAACGACCACAAATAGTCGTAAAGACGCCCAAGCGGCCACCGAGCTTGGCCTGTTGGCTCGTTGCTCTTGGTAACCTGTCGAACGTTGCGCGTGATCTGTGTATTGCCGCGCAGGTTATGAATGAACTGGCTGTTCGTAGTTCCGAAGAGTCGTTCGCAGACTGAACCGAACCGGGCTTGCGCCGGGGGACGCACTTTCTTGGTGCACTCGTAGCGGGCCAAAAGCGTCTCGAAATAGGTGCTTTGGAACTCCGGCCCGCCATCGAGGACGATGATCTGGGGCAGGCGGGAATGGCGTCGAACACAGTCTCGCAAAATCATCATGCAGGACCTGTAACTAGGCGCATCGAATGTCAGGTAGAAGGCGAGACAACGGCGGGAGAATGCGTCGATGAGAACGGTCATCCACGGCCGCCCGAGTGAGCGGCCAGTATGGGAGCAGACAACCTCAACGTCCAGTTCCGTGTGATCGATGTGAGCAATCTCAAAAGGACGATCACCGTGACGGGGAGTAGTCGGCTCCAACTCGAAATAGAAGGATGAGTGAGTATATGCAGCGCGCCGTCCCTGCCGTTTCAATGTTCGCAGAAACGTCGGTCGTTCTCGCACGGCAGTGCAGAACGTAGCGTAAGTTGGCGCGATGACGCCAAGTTCATCGCACTTCCGCTTCAGCGCTGCCCACGATGCAACCTTCGTCTTTTGGCGGAGATCTTCATAGTCGTTTTCGACAAACTGCACGAGCAGATTGCGCGACTCTTCGGAAAGACGACTGGTTCTGTTCCCTTGGTCTCTTGCTTTCGCCAGCAATCCCACATATCCATTGCCGTAGAGGCTTTCTGCCGATCGATACTGCGCGATCCAGCGACGCAGAGTCCTCTCTGGAGTGAGACATGGTTCTGTACCGTGCTCAAGCCGATGTTTGACGATTGCAAAGCGTCGGTTTGCCACTGCTAAATCTCGCTCATTGGCCATTGCCAATAGCCGAAATGCTTCGCGATGTGCGCCCGACATTTCCGCGGGCGGGCTACTGATACGCCCGGCGCTGGCCCCACCCTCCTCCAGTTCGCGAGATATTTCCCTATATTCGGCGGCAACTTTGGCATTAGCAAAGAGGCGAACGTGCGCTGGTTCGGCGAGTACGACCTTACTCAGGTTCACGTACACCTCGCCGCTTGCGATCAGCGAGTAGATCACGTCTGGTTCCACAACACCGTGAACCTTCACCAGGAGATCCAACAGGGGTATTCCTGGCTCTGCTTCGACTATCGTTTTGACTGCGGCATTGACGGGCCCCGCTGTGCTCTCAGAATCGTATCGCAGGTAATCGTCGAGGAATTGCAGGTTGCGCTGGAGGTTCCAAATAACTCTAGTCGATGACCATACCCTGTAGTTCAGCCCCAATGCCGACGCGTGAGCTTCACCCGGCGGACAGCGCCAGTTGCCAACATCATCCCGAACGTAGCGGTGTGGACTCTTGATGGCCAGTTTTTCGAGATCGCCTTCAGTTTTGCACTCAACCCATCCGGCAGAGTCGTGGCGAAGAACGAAATAGTCCGGGGTATGCATGACCGACAGCCGTCTTCCACTCGCCGTGGGATAGGCAAGCGGAATTGATGGAGGCTGATCGTAATATTCCAGTACTGCGGGATCGTGCTCCATCTCCTGGACAAACGGCAATTCAACGCGATGGCTTTCAAACTGGATGGTTACGCCCATCTTGCGACTGGGATAGCGACCGGAGACATTTTGACGCCCGCCCCCAACCCGACGAGTAGGATTACGAGATCGCGCCGCAGTAATCGTTGCACGTGTTATCTCGGCTAATCCGAGTTGCAAACACCAGTCGATATAGTCTGCATTGTTGAGCACTTGCGACCTCCTCAGTTGGATCGCCCAAGGACACCCCGTGCTACTTTCGAATGCGCGAACTACGTTCGTTCTTCAGTGCTAATGCATACCTCCGGCCAGCTTCAGCCATAAGCTTTTGAAGATCTCGACCATTCTGTATCGCCTCTTTCACAGGCTCGACTAACTCGTCGGGAACATAGATCGAAAAGCGACGATCCGCATTGCGTCCATACAACGCATAACTGGAATGCCCTTGTCCCGACTCACAGAGTTGGCAGCGCTTTCGAATACAGGGGCTCTTTCGTAAGGACAGCGACCCGATGGCCACTGGCCAGAGATCTCCCACTGCCTTTTGGAACCAGCGCCTAACATCGTTTGTGGTTTCCGCTCTCGCCATGTGTATAGGTGCAAACTAGCACACATGCACACGCTATGCAAGATAAATCTCTGCGAATCGGCCAAGAAACACTTTATGCCTCCTCAGCAGAATCTGTGGGTTGATTCCGGCTCGGGTAGGCGTCCCAAGGTGTGATATAGGGCTATTTCCATCGCTTCGTAGGTACGGAAGCCATAGGATCGTCTGGTTACCACTCGAATCTTGTTGTTGAGGCCCTCGACGACACCGTTGGAAATCTCTCCCTTGGCGCGAAACCAGTTCAGCAGTAGGTCTTCGTGGGCACGCAGCATGCGGGCGACTTTCTTCATCGGTTCCAATCGGCTACGCATCGCCCGATAGCACCAGTAGTCAAGAAATTCTCCCGCCCAGGTCACGGATTGGTAGCTCCAGAAGTGGGAGAAGGTTTCCTTCAACTCCCAGGCGCGAGCTGTGGCCAGTTTGCTGGCCAACAGGGCGTCGAGCTTTTGCCGGGCTCGTCCACGGACCCGATTGCCCCGGCGCAGCAGCGGCCAGCGCATGTGCTTCAGTTTCTGCGCCTGCTGCTGGCTCACCGCCCGCAGCCGTGTGCTCTCGGCGCGGCGCACCTGATCCACCGCCTGGTTCAAGTGGGTGGTGATATGGAAACGATCCAGCACGTGCAGCGCTTGCCCGGCTGCGCTCGCGATGACATTCAGGTACGGCTTCCACATGTCGCTGCAGACAAAGCGCAACCCTTGCACCACCTCCGGCCCCAGTGCCTTCAGCCCGCGCCGCAGCGTCGCCTCCGAGCGCCGTTTCCCGACCCACAGCAGGCGGCGGCAGGATGCGTCGATCTGATAGATCACGGTCAGAAAGTTCTCCGCCCGTAGCCCGTGGCCCCAATGAATCTCGTCCACGCCCAGTGCTTCCACCCCCAGCAGTTGGCGGTGGGCCAAGCCCCATTGCACGAACCATTCCACCGAGCGATATACCGATTCCCAACTGGTCTGGAATACCTGCGCCGTTTCTCGCCAACTCAGCCGCCGCGCCCAGCGGGCCAGAAAGCCCATCATGGCGCAGGTCACCGGACGTTTGCCGTCACTCCAGGGAATCTGCTCCACCACCACGCCATGCGCGGCACACTCGACCCGCCGCGGGGCGTAGCGATACCAGGTCGGGATGCCCCACAACGGCACAAACTGCCAGCGCCGTTCCGGCAGACGGTCATAGCCCGGAGCCGGTCGCTGGCACAGCGAGCAGCGCCCGCGCATACCGCCATGCGGCGTGATCCGGATCTCAATGAAGTCCGGCTGCCCTCGGTGGCAATGCATCCGTACCTCTTCGTACACGAAACCCGTAAAACGTTGTATTCGATTCAGAATGGTTTTAACCTGCAGTTGAATAGCTGGTCTCCTCGGTCGATGAGTCTTGGTTTTGGCAACTGCAGACTAATCGAGTCCGCTGGAGTTCAGCTATTCTTCGTGCCGAGAGGAAACTGGAAAGTGCACCCGTCGTCGGGGCGGTGGGAAAAGTGAAAATCCTGCCGCTGTTGCAGGATTCTCAAGCGCAGTGGGAAAGTCCTGCCCTTCGGACTTTTCCACGAAGCGGCTTTTTCCACGGCCCTCTTACCCACAAATTCTGCTAAAGAGCC
>DATBZX010000404.1:0-3564 GCA_036512955.1 Terriglobales bacterium | reverse complement strand
TCCTCATCCTGCACGGTACCGGCGGCAGCGGACACCAGTTCGTTCGCCCGCAATTCGCCGGCGTCCTCTTCGGCCCCGGCCAACTGCTCGACGCGTCGAAATACTTCATCATCCTTCCCGACAACATTGGCCACGGCGCCTCCAGCAAGCCCAGCGACGGCCTGCACGCGCGCTTCCCGCACTACGACTACGACGACATGGTGGCCGCCCAGCACCTCCTGCTCACCGCAGGCCTCCACGTCAACCACCTGCGCCTGGTGATGGGCACCTCCATGGGTTGCATGCACTCCTGGGTCTGGCTGGAAACTTTTCCTGATTTCATGGACGCCTCCATGCCCCTCGCCTGCCTGCCCGTGCAGATCGCCGGACGTAACCGCGTGTGGCGCAAGATGGTGCTCGACGCCATCCGCCTCTCGCCCGATTACAACGGCGGCGAATACAAGCAGCAGCCCCTCGGCCTGCGCACTGCGCTCGACTTCCTCATCATTGCCGGCTCCGCCCCGCTCCAGAACCAGAAGGACTATCCCATCCGCGACAAGGCCGATACCTTCGTTGACAATTACATGACCCGGGGCTTCACCACCACCGACGCCAACGACTTCCTTTACGCCATCGATTCCTCGCGCAACTACGACCCCTCTCCCAACCTGGAGAAGGTCATCGCGCCCGTCATGTTCGTGAATTCCGCCGACGACTTTATCAACCCGCCCGAGTTGGGCATCGCGGAAAAAGAAATCAGGCGAGTGCAGCGGGGGAAATTCGTGCTCCTGCCCATTACCGACCAGACCCGCGGCCACGGCACCCACACCCTCGCCGCCATCTGGAAGGACTACTTGCGGGAACTCCTCGAACAGAGCGCGCACTGAAGACAGATAAACACCAAAGAGATGTCATCCTGAGCGAGGAGGCGGCAAACAACCAGCGCCCGTTTTTGGCGCTGGTTGCCGCATCCGAGTCGAAGAGCCTGCCCTGAGCGAAGCGAATGGGACCCCTACTCGGTACCCAGCACTTCGCACTACGCACTTCGCACTACGGAACGATAATCCTGCTCCCGCCCGCACTCTCGATCGTGTTCTTCTCCGGAAATTGCTCGAACAGGAAATCCAGGAACGCTCTCGATTTCGGCCTGCCGCTGGTTCTTCCCAGCGCCAGCCGTAGCAGGAACACCATCGCTTTCAGGATGTCGCCGTCCTTCAAGCGCGAGTATCCAAGCTGCTTCGTTTCCAGCTCGCGATACTCCTCCAGCATCTTCTGCAACTCCGCCACAATCGCCTGCTGACCCAGGTTCGCCGTCTTCTGCTCGACTACCAGCCCCGAATTGACCAGCGTCTCTTGCGTTTTCGCCACCGAGGTCAGCGTCTGGATCACGTCGCGGTCGTACACCCCGCGATCTACTCTCGTCGCCTTCGCGATCGCAAAACTTAGTCCGCCCACCAGCGGCTCCTGCTGATACAGAAATGCCTCCGGCACCTCGACCTGCGGCAGCAGCGCGTCGCGGTCCAGTTCGCGCAGGTGTTCGGCGTTCTCATTTTTCCGCGCCTGCTGCAGCCATGAACACTCGCTCGGACAATCCAGCGTCACCTCGCGCTCCGTGCCGCAGCACACCGGACAGATTTTCCCGTGCACCGCCGGACAGAACCGCTTCTCTTTTCGCGTCTCGCAAATCGCGCAACTCACTCGATGTTTTCTCCTGGGTCGATTATATGGTTCTCGAACCGGGCACTTGCCACTGAGGACGCGGAGGGCACGGAGGATTGAAGATCAAGAACCTCTGCCTCCTCTGTGTCCTCTGTGGCAGATTCCCAGGCGTGCGTTCCGCCCAAGTCCGTACCGCGTGGCGTGCCGCGACGCGTCGTTATTTGTGGCTCCAAGACCGGGAAAGTCTAAAATGGCCCGCTTTTAGCCGCTTTTCCACAGGCTAGAGCGAAAAACCCGCATAAAAACTGGCCTAAACCTCTTGACGCTGCTGTAAGATGGCCCTACTGAGTGCGATTATCGAACTCAAACTGAAGGAGGAGGCATGGCATCCGGTATGACCAAGACACAGCTCGTCCGCCACATCGCCGAGAAGGTCGGCACCAATAACAAGACCGCCGCCGCGTTCCTAACGGCCCTCGCTGAAATCGCCATGAAGGAAACCAAGAAGAACGGCGTGTTCGTTCTCCCTGGCCTCGGCCGTTTGAAGAAGGTTCAGCGCAAGGCGCGCATGGGCCGCAACCCGCAGACCGGCGAACCCATCAAGATCGCTGCCAAGACCACCGCGAAGTTCTACCTCGCAAAGGCCGTCAAAGACAACATCGCCCCGAAAAAAGCCTAGTTCTTTTTTCTTATTGGCGAAAGCACATGGCCGGCTGCAAAGCCGGCCTTTGTTTTTTTGCAGCGATCCAGTAGCGCCGGCTTCCAGCCGGCAGTCGTGATGGCATCCTGCCGTCACCGCTCGGTGTTCCTCTGCGCTGATCTGCCTTCGTGCCCTTCGCAGGAACGTTTTTCGCCCAACAAAAAAAGCCCGGCCTCGGCCGAACTCCCTTCTACCACTCACCTCGCTTACTCGATCTTCATCGTCCGCAGCACGCTCCGGATCGACTCTACCTTCTTCGCATCTTCTTTCGTCTCGGTAACGAACTCCATCCCGTACGTATATCCCCGCCGGTAGCGCACCACCGTCCGCGCCGTCATCGGATTGCCCTGGTAGGGCGGCGTGAAGCTGATCTCCACCATCTCGCCGATCCGCAATTCCGTTCCCACGAACACCCTGATGCCGCCTTCGTTCAGGTCCTGGCCGCGTGCCTGCACGAACACCGTCTTCTCCTGCTTGCGCACCACCACGGTCACGGGTACGTGGATCTTCAGCCGCTGCCAGCGCCGCAGGGTGCGAAACGCCTGTGCTGCCTGCGCGGCCATCTGCGGTTGGGCCATGACTTGTCTCCTGCGATTCGGGTGCCCCACCCTGACCGACTTTGGAAGGGTGGGAATGTCCCCTGCGGATAGTCAAACTACCTCCCCCGCCCCTGCCCGGCAAGTTACCGAAGTGATGCGACAACCGAAGCGTGGCTTACGTTTTCCTCTGTGTTCCTCTGTGCCCTTTGTGGTGAATTCCTTCATTTTCCCTCCTGTCCTTTGTGATGAACTTGCTTTTTCCGAAACTGAAACTGAAACTGACTGCGAAGCAGTCATCCTGAGCGAAGCGAAGGATCTATGCACTTGCAAAGCCTCTCCGAGTTGCTCGCGCCCTTCCTCTCCGCGCCTCTCTCTGACGCGCAACTATCCCAGCTCGCCGCCTATCTCGAGATCCTCCATCGCTGGAACGCGCGCATGAACCTCACCGCCATCCACGACCCCGAGCAGGTCGTCACCCGCCACTTCGGCGAATCCTTGTTCGCCGCCCAGGCTCTCTTCCCCATGCGCCATGAGCCATGTGCCATGTGCCTCTTGGATATCGGCTCCGGCGCCGGCTTTCCCGGCCTGCCCATCAAGATCTGGTGTCCCGAGCTGCCCGTCACGCTCATCGAGTCCCAACATCGCAAAGCGACATTTCTCAAGGAAGTCATCCGCGCCCTCGACCTG
>DATBZX010000403.1:0-5450 GCA_036512955.1 Terriglobales bacterium | reverse complement strand
CCGAGATGCCGGCAAGCGAATTCGTCGGCGTTAGGACAGTGGCGGTTTTGATGTAACCAGCTTTGAAAGGGCACGGCTTCAGCCGTGCCGCAAACGTTCTTTATTGTTGTCATTCCTCGCGGGCTTTGCCCGCGGGAATCTGCTCTTGCCGTGCCACTTAACTGGCGTGGTGTGGCGTCACAAACTCACCCGGCGGCCACGGACCACTCAGCCGCAAACGCACCCCTTCCGACGGCCCTGCGCTGCGCAACGCCGCCACAAACCGCTCGCGGTCCTTGCGTGCCACCAGCGCAAACCAATGATGCTTCCTGCGGTCCTGTCGCGCACGCCATTCGCGAACCCATCCCGACGTCACTGTCTTCAACTTGGAGTCGATTGCCGCAATGCGATCCTCCGCTTCCTGCCGGCGCTTCAGGTACTCACGCCCACTTACCGGGGTCGCCAAGTCGGCCTGCTCGTCTGCCGTCCAACTGGCGATCATCTCGTACTGCACGGTATCGCCCAGCCGCGTCAACGCCTCTTCGATATAGCTCCGCTCTTCAACAACGTATTCCTCGATTGCCTCAAGATCGGCGAGCACTACCGGAAACGGAATCGGAATCGGCGTCGTCTGCGCCACGATCTGACGGAGGACTTGCTGATACTTCAGCTCGGCATTCTTCTTGGCCGCGCCCTCAGCCAGGGCAGTCTCGGGATCGGCGACCTCGCTCCAGTACACGCGCAGGCCCCAGACATCCTGCGGACGCACCGGCTTGTCGCACACCCCGACGACATCACGAACGATTTCGGATTCCAGAAGTGTGACGCAATAGAGGAGGAAGGGCATTCAACCGTTCGCTACTTGTGACTAACCGAAAAAAGGGAGAGCATCGCAGCTCTCCCACCTTATGCTTCTTCGATGCTCGCCTTACCGGCGCGGGCCACGACCACGTCCGCCCCGATCGCCGCCGCGTCCTCCACCCGGGCCACCCCGGCGAGGACCGCGATCGCCACCGCCATCACGGCGCGGCGGACGGCTGCCTTCGCGATTGAAGTTGGGCTCGTCAGCGGACTCATGCCCGCCCTCGAACGCCACCGGAACCGCCGCACCCTCTGGCGCCTCTGCACCTTCAGGCAATGCTTCCCCGCCCATCTTGGCGCGCTGCTCTTTCAGGATCGCCTTGCGCGACAGCTTGATGCGGTTGCCTTCGACTGCCAGCACCTTCACTAGGATCTGGTCGCCTTCCTTCAGTTCATCGCGCACATCGTTGATGCGATGCTCCGCCACTTCGCTGATGTGCAGCAGGCCTTCGGTGCCTGGAATGATTTCCACGAACGCTCCGAAGTCAGCCAGGCGCGTCACCTTGCCGAGATACGTCTTGCCCACTTCGGCAGTCGCGGTAATGTCTCCGATCATCTGCAGCGCCTTGGCGGCGGCTACCTGGTCGCTCGAAGAAACATTAACCTTGCCCGAATCTTCGACGTCGATCTTGACGCCCGTCTGCTCAATGATGCCGCGAATGACCTTGCCTCCCGGCCCGATCAGGTCGCGAATCTTGTCAGTCGAAATCTGCAGTGTGTAGAAGCGCGGCGCAAACTCGCTGATCGTCGTGCGCGGTTCGCCAATCACTTCCGTCATCTTGTCGAGGATGTAGAGCCGGCCATGCCGCGCCTGCTCCAGCGCTTCCCGCATGATCTGCGCCGTGATGCCCATCACCTTGATGTCCATCTGCAACGCCGTAATACCTTCACGCGTACCGGCCACCTTGAAGTCCATGTCGCCGTAGTGATCTTCCGCGCCGGCAATGTCGGTCAGGATGGCATACGCCTCGCCTTCCTTCACCAATCCCATCGCAACTCCGGCCACCGAGGCCTTGAGAGGAACGCCAGCGTCCATCAAGCTGAGCGATGCGCCGCAGACCGTAGCCATCGACGACGAACCGTTCGACTCCAGAATGTCGGAGACCACGCGCATCGCGTACGGCCAATCCGTCTGGTCCGGCAGCACTGCCAACAGCGCGCGCTCCGCCAGTGCACCGTGACCGATTTCGCGGCGACCCGCGCCACGCAGGAAGGCCACTTCGCCGACCGAGAAGGGCGGGAAGTTGTAATGCAGCATGAAGCGCTTCCTGGTTTCGCCCTCGAACGCTTCCAGCCGCTGCATATCCTCGCCGGTGCCCAGCGTGGTCGTGACCAGCGCCTGGGTTTCGCCACGCGTAAAGATCGACGAACCATGTGTCCGCGGCAGCACGCCAACCTCAATCCAAATGTCGCGGATCTGGTCGAACTTGCGGCCATCCGGACGCCGCTTGTTGTTGATCACCTGCTCGCGGAAGATCTGTTCGCGCAGCAGGTCGAAGTACTTGCCGGCCTTCTTGCGGCCCGCTTCGTCTTCTTCGGGAATTGTGGCTTTGACTTCGTTCTTCAGCGCCTTGATCAGCGCATAGCTTTCGTTCTTGGGATACTTTTCAGTGTTGACCGCATCGATCAGCTTCGCACCGAACTTCGAGCGCAATTCGCTCAGGTACGCCTCGTCTGTGACGACCGGCTCGACCGTGCGCTTCACCTTGCCCACCTTCACCACCAAATCGTTGATGGCGGCGCAGATCTTCTTGATTTCCTGGTGCCCAAACTCGATGCCCTGCACCACGACGTCTTCCGATACTTCCTTCGCGCCCGACTCGATCATCACGATGCCGTCCATGGTGCCGACGACCATCAGGTTGAGCTTGCCTTCGCGCTGCTCGTCGTAGGTCGGATTGATGACGAACTCGCCATTCACCTGTCCCACGCGCACTGCGCCAATGGGACCGTGGAACGGAATGTCCGACACGCTCAACGCAACCGACGCGCCATTGATGCCGAGAACATCAGGATCGTTCGTGGTATCCGCCGACAGCACCATGGCGATGACCTGCGTCTCGCAGCGGAAGCCTTCCGGGAACAGCGGCCGGATGGGGCGATCGATCTGCCGGCTGGTCAGAATCTCGCGCTCGCTGGGACGCCCTTCGCGCTTGATGAATCCGCCCGGAATCCGTCCGGCGGCGTAGGTGTACTCGCGGTAATCCACCGTGAGCGGGAAGAAATCGATGCCTTCGCGGGGATCGGGGTTGGCGCAAGCGGTGGCGAGAACCACGTTATCGCCAATGCGCACTATGCAGGAACCGTGTGCCTGCTTCGCTAATTTTCCGGTTTCAAAGTGGATGGACTTGCCGCCATGCAGCTCAACTGTTACTTCGTGTTTCATTTGTTTTCCTTTTGGAATGCAACCGATAGGCTCCCAGCCTCGTATGCCCCATCCCCGCTTCTCTTGCCGAGGTGGGATTCGGGTATCCCATCCCGGCTGCTTTTGCCGGGGTGGGGTTTCTGAACCCTCGAAATTTCACACTGATCTGGGGAATTCTGGTCAGCCGAGAGGGGCTGAAACCGAGTCTGCGGACGCACACTTGCGTCCGCCAAGTCTCGAAAATAGTGTTCTTCCCGAAATAGACCGCTATCTCGGGGAGCCCGGCCAGCGCCACACCGGCGCCCGCAGGGGTTATTCGACGCACAATACGCTTGGAAAGCGGTACTCCAGTGGCTGGCAAGCTGCTTATTTGCGGATTCCCAGTTTCTGAATGACAACCTTATAGCGTTCGGTATCGCACTTTCTGAGGTAGTCCAGCAGGCTGCGTCGCTTGCTGACCATCATGAGAAGTCCGCGCCGGGAGGCATGGTCCTTCTTATGCGTCTTAAAATGCTCCGTCAGTTCACCAATCCGCTCACTCAGGATCGCGATCTGCACTTCCGGCGACCCGGTATCCGTGTCGTGGGTACGGTACTGGTCAATAACGGCGGTTTTTTTCTCTCGGGCTAACACTGTTTCGGGTGCACTCCTGCTCTTTAATCGTATGTTGTTACGTCATAAAGAATAACACGCATCCGCGCCCACCGCCAAACCCGCGGCGGATACTTCTTTGGGACCTCGAGGTTGTCATCACGAGGTCGGCGGATACTTCGTTCGGACCTCGATGTTGTCATCACGAGGTCGCAGCAGCGACCGAGGGATCTGCTTTCGCTTCTCGCCCTGTCATCCCGCGCGCAGCCAGCTTGTATCGTCCTGTCATCCTGAGCGGAGGCGGCGCCGCGCCGCCGGAGTCGAAGGACCCCTTTCGCCGCGAAACGCGCCCGCTCGTTTTAAGCCCGTCATCCCGACCGGAGCCGCCGTCTCGGCGGCGCAGTGGAGGGACCTGCTTTCGCTGGCAACTGGCCGCTGGCGACTGGCTACTTTCCTGATTTGTCATCCCTCGCGCCTCCGCTTCGGAGACGCGGGGGATCTGCTCTAACCAGTCACCAGTCACCTCGAAATCGAGGGCCAGCACCGCAACAGTTATCGGGAGCTAGGCAAATGAAAACGCCTCCACTGCGACGGCTGGACATGCGCGTCTTGATCGCGATTCACCAACAACTGCTGGCCCGCTACGGCAGCAAGCCCAACTCTGAGAAGTCCAGGCAGGTGGACCTGGCGATGCTGGAGTTGTCGGTGCTGCGGGCCGAGTCGGTAGTGCGTGATCCGCACTGGAAAGCTCGAGCCCGGCTGGCGGCGGGGTACGGATGGCGCGTGCTGGTGAACCGTCCGTTCGCTGTGGGGAACAAGCGGATGGCGCTGGCGGCGATGGTGACTTACCTGGAGATGAACGGCCTCACGTGGAAGTGTGGCGAGGTGGAAGAGACGGTCATGGTCCTGCGAGCCGCCGCAAAAGGAATGACGGAAGACGAGTGGGAAGCGTGGGTGCTGAGGAATAGCTGAGGAATATAGGGAAGAGGGGGTAGACGGGGCGCGCGTAGTGGTTGAATTGGAGGTGCTTAGCGTTCGCCAGATCGACACCTGTTGAAAATCGCCACACTTCTGCGAGTCGGCGCCGTGTAAACTTAGCCTGCTCCGTCATCTCATGGCGCAGATGCAAATGATAAACCGCGACAAACCCGACCGTTGGAAAGAAGACGTCGCCCGTTCGGTGGATATGTACAACGAATGGTTCTTTGCGTCAGCGCCTGCCGCGTTTAGGGAAAGCCGGATCAAAGCTACTCAAAATGTGGCAGCGGCTTTGAAGTGGACGAGGAACCTGACTAACATTGAGTCTGGACTGCTCCTACAACATCCAGAGATATTGCCGATCCTACGTATGTCTACATGTCCTCCTATTGCAAGAGATCGTCTCATTGGGTTGGGCGGCGTGCTACCAAACGTCGTTAAGTGTATGGACTCGAAACATTGTCTGCCGCCTCGGATGAAGCGCGACGTATTGGACGAGCAGATTGATCGGATCATTGCGACAGTTGCCAGGCTGCTAGGGAGACTCTGAACAAGTACTTCGATTTCCACCGATCTGCGGTTTAGATTGAGAGGAAATTTGGCGGAGGGCTGGTAGAGCGATGCAACAGCAGACACTGGCGATGGCGAACGGGTTTGAGCAGTACGCAAAGAAGAC
>DATBZX010000402.1:0-18491 GCA_036512955.1 Terriglobales bacterium | reverse complement strand
CCGATTGGAGGCAGCAAACCCCGTACGACAAGGACGAGGACTTCATTTTTGCCTCGCCAAAGCTGAAGGGAAAGCAACCGCTGTGGGGTCAAACCATGAACGCCGACTTCGTTAAGCCGGCCGTCGCGGCTCTGGGGTTGGTGGCCAAGGGTGAGAGTTTTGGTTGGCACCGGTTTCGCCACAGCTTGAGCACGTGGGCGAACGAGACCACCAAGGACATCACGGTCTCCCAAACCCTGCTTCGTCACAGCAAGCCCGAGATGGCCGCCGTCTACACCCCAGGAAATTTCCCCAAGGCGCTGGATGCACAGCGGCAGCACATAGAGCAGTTGCTGGCAGCCAAACCCGCGTCGGAGGCCGCTCAGTGACCTCCATCGGGTTGGCGTCGGGCTGGAGTTTTGACGGCAAAAAACAACAGCCACTCGTAAGTGGCTGTGCGGTAAGCAGATATGTTGGTGGGCGCTACAGGATTCGAACCTGTGACTTCCACCGTGTGAAGATGGCACTCTACCGCTGAGTTAAGCGCCCACAATTGCGGTAGCTAGGATTGTAACAAATTCTTCGCAGCACCTCATCGCCACCAACGCCCAAGTGCAGCCACACTTCACTTCACATCCTTCATCGGCGTTAAAGTAGAATAGGCGTGGCCATCTTTGTCCGTCGCTCGCGCAATTACCGCACCGAAGGCGTCACGGAACTCGGGGTATTTCGTCAGCAGGGCCTTGCTCGCTGCCAGATTGCCCTGCGCAGTCAATGTCGGGTTGCCCGCATCCGCAGTCTCATACTGCACTCGCACGTCGAGATCTCCAGGCACCGGAACGGCCGCTATGTCAGTGACCTTAAACGTCTTTCCACTCCCCGCCAGTTCGAGCGGGTTGCTAGCGCTTGGCAAATCGCTAAGGCGCGCGGCCTGTATCTCGTCCGAGAGTTTGTCCAGTTGCAGAGTGCTCATAAAATCCACGGGAGCGATCAAGTCCCACGCTGTCAGATAGTAATACCACGCATTGTACCGTTGTTCCTTGTCCTTGTACTCGCGCGCCTTGCTCAGAAACCACTGACCGCCGTGCTCACCGATGGCGTTCAGCCGCGCGTAGTAGCCGGCGAGCATCCAGGAATTTTTCCCCATGTCCTGCAGGATCATGGTCAGAGTGATCGGCTGCTGGCCCGAGACCTTGGCAATCGACACCGCGTAGCGGCCGGGAGGAAGGTTGGGAATAGAGAACCCCACACGATCGGGCGAATTGTAGATGCCACAATAAAAATCAGTCCGCGGCGGCGTGGTCTTGGATTCGCTGGCGTCGAGCACAAAAAATCGGGTGTCCGACGGCTGCGCCTGGGCAAAGTACAGTTTATTGGAGACTACCGCCTGCTCTATGCCAGCGAAATCCCTGGCGATTTCGGGTATGGCATTCGTTCTCAGCCCGGCCACGTCTCCCCTGGCCGACATGCTGAAGTACTGCTGCGATGCAGCTTCCAACGCCTTAGCGGTGGGCGCGTCGATTTCTGGTCCCACGTAGCAGGTCTGTGCCTGCGAACCACACCCCAAAACCAACAGGAGCAGACCCAGTCTGAGGACAAGAACCATAAGATTTCGCAGAAAAGGAACCATTGCCTTTCACTTTATGTTCTTGGAACGAAAAACCACTTGTTCTTTGCCGGAGTAGCAACCATTACTACCCGCAGGGGTTAGAATAAGTGTTTCGGGACAGGCGCTAACGCCAGTACCGTCCCTCAACTTTATGTTACGCCCCAGCGGAAGACTCGGGTTGGCGTTGTTGCTGCTGGCCGGCTTCACGGCCCCGGCACAGAAGATCCTTGCGCAGACGTTGCCGTCACCACCGGCCGTGGCATCGTCGCCCAAGGCTACATCGTCCGCCCCCAAGGCTACTGCGCACAAGTCAAAGGCCAGTTCCAGGAAAGCCGCTCCAGCATCGGAGGTTCCGCAAACTCCCCCGGCTCCGCCTACGCTGGAGCAGCAGCCTCCCTCTCCGCCCCAAGTCTCGTACCGGGATGGCCAACTTACGATTGATTCTCAGAACGCGACCTTGTCGCAAGTGCTGCGCTCCGTGCAGATGCAGACCGGAGCTTCGATTGATATGCCGTCTGGCGCTGGAAGCGAGCGCGTCGTCGCCAGGCTCGGACCGGGAAAGCCCAAGGATGTGCTGGCGTCGTTACTCAACGGGTCCAAGTTCAATTACGTGATTCTGGGTGACGCCAATAATTCAGCAGGCGTGCAAAAGATCATTCTGTTGTCGAAGAACAGCTCGACCGCCGACAACTCTGCGGTGACAACCGCGCAGAACAACAATCGCGCGCCTTCTCCGACCCAGGCTGTCGAACCACCCGAGGACGAGTATCCACCGCCCGATCAGGAAACGGACAATCAGAACCAGCCGACGCCCGGACAGCCTGGTAACGAGGGCATGTCGCAGGACGTGATCAACATTGCCCCCGGCCAGAACGCCGCGGGCGCCCGCACGCCCGAACAGATGTTGCAGGAACTGCAGAGAATGCAGCAGCAACAGCAGCAAATGCAGCAGCAACTCAATCCTGCGAACCAGCAGAACACGCCGTTCCCCAGTCAGCCTGTGCCCCAGGCACCCCAGCAGTAGAAGTGGACTGAGTTCCTCCTGACACGATAGAGGAGTCCCCTAGGGACGCCTCATTAACTGGTGCGACGAACTTCGATCAGGTTGTGATTGTGCCCGCGACTAACTCCGCCAGCGATTGCTGGTACGGGGCCCGAGCCACGCCCCGTTCCGTGATAATCGCAGTTACGTACTTATTTGGAGTCACGTCAAACGCGGGGTTTTCCACTCGCACGTCGTCAGGCGCGATCTGCTTGCCCGCCAGGTGGGTCACTTCCGTGGACGCACGCTGCTCAATGGGAATCTTGCTGCCGTCCGCCGTGTTCAGGTCCACGGTCGATATCGGTGCCGCCACGTAAAACGGAATGTCATGTTCTTTCGCCAGCACCGCGACTGTATAGGTTCCGATCTTGTTGGCCACATCGCCGTTGGCCGCGATTCGGTCCGCGCCCACGATCACCGCATCAATCTTCCCCATGCGCATCATCGCACCTGCCATGTTGTCTGCGATCAGAGTGGTGGGAATGTTATCTTTCATCAACTCCCACGCTGTCAGACGTGATCCCTGCAGAAACGGTCGCGTCTCATCGGCGAAAACTTGAATCTGTTTGCCCGATTCGACGGCCGCGCGAATCACTCCCAGTGCTGTGCCATATCCCGCCGTCGCCAGGGCTCCCGCATTGCAGTGGGTCAGCACTCCTCCGCTGGAGGGCATCAGTACCGCGCCGTGTTTGCCCATGGCTTCATTGGCGGCGATGTCCTCCACCAGCATGCGCTGCGCCTCGGCCACCAACTCCTGTTGGATCGCCGCCACAGGTTGCGAGCGCAACTGTTCGAACTTGTCCCGCATGCGGCGAATGGACCAAAACAGGTTCACCGCCGTGGGACGCGTCCCGGCCAGCACGGTGCAGATCGTATCGAACTCGCGCTCCAGATCCGGCAGGGTCTTCGCCGGTGATTGCAGCGTACCCAGCGCTACTCCCATTGCCGCGGCCACTCCAATTGCCGGGGCCCCGCGCACGATCATGGTGCGAATCGCATCGGCAACTTCTTCATAGTTCTTGCAGGTGACGTACGTCTCTTCTGTAGGCAGCTTCGTCTGGTCGATGAAGCGTACACCCGTGTCTGTCCATTCCAATGTTTTGATCATTCGAATTGTTTTCCATTCGCAGACGCTTTGAAGGGGCACGGCTTCAGCCGTGCCGGTTGTAGCGCCCGATTAGCTGGGCTTCAGCCCACTGAGGAAAACCGTCACTTCGCCTCGAGAATTCTTACGTGTTCCGCGCGCACATCGTTGGCCGTGAATAGCGCTACAAACGGGGCCGGAGTGGCGGCATCTTCCACGTTGACGCGTCCGCCGGCTTCCTGCCGTTCTACTAGGCACAACACGCCGGTCACCTTGAATCCGAATTCGCGTGCCGCTTCAATCGCCTGGACCGTGGATCCTCCCGTGGTGCACACATCGTCCACGATGACTACGCGCGCACCCTTCTCTCGGAAGCCCTCAACGCGCTGTCCCGTGCCGTGCGTCTTCTCCGCCTTGCGCACCAGGAACCCGTCGATCGGCGTCCCCTGCTGCGCGCTGATCACTGAAGTCGCCACCACGATCGGATCGGCACCCATGGTCAGCCCGCCAATCGCGTCCACCTCCCAGCCCCGGTTGTGGATCTCCTGCAGCACCGCTTCGCCGGTGGCCAGCGCTCCTGCGGCGTCCAGCGTGGTCAACCGGCAATCGATGTAATAATCGCTGGTCCCGCCGCTGGAAAGCTTGAAATTTCCCAGGCGAAACGACTTCTCCGCCAGCATCGTCAGCAGCTTTTCACGCGCATTTCCCATGCTTCTCCACGATACCATTTTCAGTTGGCGACTTTTTCCAGGTGGCGAAAGTGGTCGCTGCCGAACCACAGCAACGCGAACAACGTTGTGTTATATCCGCAGTGCACCAGAAATGATGCTGCCACCGAGTCGGTGTGCTCGCGCACCAATGTGAGCACCAGTCCCACCACGAAGATAGCGAGAACCGGGGCCCACGCCCATCCCAGTTGGATGCCGTGAATGCAGGCGAACGCGCCCCCAGTGACCATCACGCCGATCGCCACGCCCCATGACCGGCGGACCAGCGGGTACAAAATTCCGCGAAAGAACAATTCTTCCAGCAACGGAGCGAGCGTGACGCCAAACACCGCCATCAGGTACGCCCCACTGGCATCGCTAAAGAACTTGTCGACCGGAAGCGACTTCGGAATCGGCATCCATCGCGACGCGAACTCCACAATCGCAGCAAAGAAGATTCCCGCGAGAAGAAAGCCGACAGCCGACGGTCCCGGCCAGTTCCAGCGGATTGCCCGCAAGAACTTCTGGTTCGACTTGCCGCCCACCAGCGCGATCATGAATAAGATCACGATGGGATAGGCCGCGAATTGCGATCCAACGACTACGATTGGGTTCGTCGCCAGGTCGCTCACCGGCACGTGGTGCTTGCTGGTGACGAAGTGCGCGATCACCAGAGCAATGATGCTGAACAGCAAGATCGTCGCCACGGTGAAACCCAGTACCGCCAACACGTCCCAGGCCGACCACGGTGGAAACGCATTGCGCCGCGGAAGAAGAGGGTACTCTTCAGCCAGGAGCACTGATTGCACGCTAGCCTGAAACTCGCTCTCCGGCATCGTGTCTGCCGGCGGGATCAACGGTTCAAGCGGCTCTTGTTCGGGATCGATCATATTTATATGTCGCGAAACTGTCGTGGACGCTCGCAACCAATCTCATAAATCAGTTTTGAAAGGGCACGGCTTCAGTCGTGCCGTACAAGTCATTTATCTTTGTAATTCCGAACGGGCTTTAGCCCGTGAGGTATCCGCTTACCCGACCTTTTCGGCAGACTGACTAACCCACGAAGGAGCTCTGCGCCGTCTTACCATTTGCCGCCCCCAGCAACAATTTCGCCAGCGCTTGTCCGGTGTACGATTTCTTTGTCCGCGCTACCTGCTCGGGCGTTCCCTGCGCCACGATGCGGCCGCCCTCTTCGCCGCCCTCTGGCCCCAGGTCGATGATCCAGTCCGCGTTGCGGATTACGTCTATATTGTGCTCGATGATGATGATGCTGTTTCCCAGGTCGGTTAGCCGGTGCAGCACTTCGAGCAACTTGCTCACGTCGTCGAAGTGCAAACCGGTGGTGGGCTCGTCCAACAGGTAAAGCGTCTTGCCCGTCTGCCGCTTGCTCAACTCACGCGCCAGCTTGATGCGCTGCGCCTCGCCACCCGAAAGCGTGACCGCCGATTGTCCCAGGTGAATGTATCCTAGTCCAACGTCCACCAGTGTTTGCAGCTTCTGCTTGATCTGCGGAATATTCTCCAGCACCGGCAACGCATCCGCCACGGGAGTTTCCAACAGGTCGGCAATCGAATATCCCTTGTACTTCACCGCCAGGGTCTCGTGGTTGTAGCGCTTGCCGCCGCATACTTCGCACTGCACGTACACGTCGGGCAGGAAGTTCATCTCGATGCGCCGCTGCCCATCGCCCTGGCAGGCTTCGCAACGCCCACCCGCTACATTGAACGAAAATCGTCCCGCCTTGTAGCCGCGCTCACGCGACTCGGGAAGCATGGCGAAGAGATCGCGGACCTGGGTGAACATGCCGGTGTACGTTGCCGGATTCGAGCGCGGCGTTCGGCCAATCGGAGACTGATCGATGCGAATCACCTTGTCAATGAACTCCGTGCCCGTGATGCTCTTGTGCGCGCCTGCCTCTTCGCGCGAGCCGTAAATCGCCTTCGCCAGTGCGCGATAAAGGATGTCGTTCACCAGCGTTGACTTGCCCGAACCCGACACTCCCGTTACCACCGTCATCACGCCCAGCGGGAAGCTGACGTCGATCGACTGCAGGTTGTTCTCGCGCGCGCCCAGGATGGTGATTGCGTTGCCATTGGCCTGCCGCCGCGCGAACCGGTACATCACCTGCTTTTGTCCGGAAATATATTGTCCGGTCAGCGAGCGCGGAAAATTCTCGATCTCAAGCGGAGTGCCGCTGGCCACCACTTCGCCGCCATGACGCCCTGCTCCGGGGCCCAGGTCGATGACGTAATCGGAACGCCGAATGGTGTCTTCGTCGTGCTCCACCACCAGCACGGTGTTGCCCAGATCGCGCAGCGACTCTAGCGCCTGCAGCAGGCGGTCGTTATCGCGGTGATGCAGTCCGATCGATGGCTCGTCGAGCACGTAGAGCACTCCCCGCAGCTTCGATCCGATTTGTGTTGCCAGCCGGATGCGTTGCCCTTCGCCGCCGCTCAGAGTCATCGCCGAGCGATCGAGCGAGATGTAACCCAGGCCGACCGCGTTCAGGAATTCCAGCCGTTCGGCGACCTCGCGACGGATTCGTCCGGCAATCTTCTCCTCGCGTTCGGTCAGTTTGATGCGGCGCGCCGCTTCCACCGCGCGCGACACCGGCAGCGCCGTGAAGTCGGAGATCGACATGCCATTTACTTTCACGGCGAGGCTCTCCGGCCGCAGTCGCTTGCCTTCGCATGCCGGGCAGCGTGTCGCTGACATGTGATCAAGCAGCCAGTCCCGGTAGCCCTGCGACGAGCTGTCTTCCATGTTCTGACGCAGATACGCGAAGACGCCGAGGAAACCGCCCCTCTTCTTTTCGCCCCGCTCCGGCCCGTACAAAATTAGGTTCTGTGTCTTTCGTGGAAGGTGCTCAAACGGTTTCGAAAGATCGAAACCATACGCCGCCGCCGCCAGTTGCAGCGAGTGGATGAGGCTCTGCGAAGCCGATCCCGGCCCCAGCCCGCCGTCGAGCAGCGGCTTCGACCAATCGGTAACTACCTTGGCCGGGTCGAAATCGTACTTGCTGCCCAGTCCGTTGCACTCCGGGCAGGCCCCGTACATGCTATTGAACGAAAACGAGCGCGGCTCCAGCACCGGAACGTTGATGCCGCACTCCGGACACGCCAGCTTTGAAGAGTACAGCCGCTCCTCTCCGCCAACCACCGCAACCAGCACCAGACCCTCCGCCAGCTTCATCGCGGTTTCCACCGCCGACGCCAGTCGCCCCTCGATTCCAAGCTTCACCAGCAGCCGGTCGACCACGACTTCAATGGTATGGTTCTTGCGCTTGTCGAGCTTGATCTCCTCGTCGGCAATGTGGTGCAACTCGCCGTCGATGCGCGCGCGGACAAACCCCTGCTGCACCAGCTTGTCCAGCTCTTTCTTGAATTCGCCCTTTCGTCCGCGCACCATGGGTGCCAGGACCATGACACGGTCTTCCGGCTCCAGGTCCATCACTCGCTGCACGATCTGCTCCGCCGATTGGCGCGAAATCTCGCGTCCGCAGTTCGGACAATGCGGCTGCCCGATCGAACTGTAGAGCAGTCGCAGGTAGTCGTAAATTTCCGTGATGGTCCCGACCGTCGACCGCGGACTGCGGCTGGTCGTCTTCTGTTCGATGGAGATCGCCGGGCTCAGCCCGTCGATGCTGTCCACGTCGGGCCGCTCCATCTGATCGAGGAATTGCCGGGCATAGGCCGACAGTGTTTCCACGTAACGGCGTTGTCCCTCGGCGTAGATGGTGTCGAAGGCCAGCGACGACTTGCCCGAGCCGCTGAGCCCCGTAATCACAGTCAGGGTGTTGCGGGGGATCTCGACGCTGATGTTCTTCAGGTTATGCTGCCGCGCTCCCCTGACAGTGATGTTCGTAATTCCCATGGTTTGAAGGGGTACGGCTCTGGCCGTACCGAACAAGCCCCTTATTCCAGCCACTCCGAGCGAGACGAGTGCCCCAGGTTCGCGCCGCGGTTTTCGGCGCTAACCTGGGAATTCCGTACTGGCAGTCACGTTCACACGGGACTCCCGTCCGGAATCCTCGATTTCTATCCCTGATTGCTCTAGAGAGTCCACAAGAGGGAAGACCTAGCTCGACTCCCGTATCTTATTTGGCAACACCTATGAGCGTCAACGCGCGCTAAAGTAAGACAGTGCCCCCGTTTCGCGCTGAGTCTATCGGTGCGTGCCTGGGATTTCCGCAGACGTTCTCTGGCACTGTAGAATGAGAGGGATATGACGCCGTTCCTGCTTTCGTTCCTTTTGCTCTTCACCATCATTGTTGCCTTCGTTTTCGGGATATCTCTTGGATATTGGGCGGTTTGCGGCATCCTTTATTTCTTCAATCCTCAGCGGACGCAGAAGAAGCCAGCCCGCACCCCTACCTTCGCCCACTCCCCCAGTGGCGACTGAGGCTTCCACCCCTGGTTTTAGCCTTGTCATCTTGAGCGTAGCGGCCATGCCGCCGGAGTACAAAAAGCGTGCCCCTGAGCCTTTCGAAGGGACCCCGTTCCGGCAATGACCCTCGGTTCGCGCAGGCGACGCAGGTGGACAGCTGTTGGGCTGCCCAATGCGCACGGCTATGACGTGATGAAGCATGCGCTGTTGTCAGCATCTTCCTCGATCTCTGGCGCCTGTTTCGCAGTGTGGCGGCGAAGACGTCGACCTATCCGATGCCGCGCACAAAATGTCCCCACCCTGCCTGGCAGAGTGGGGACGGTTGCGCAGCTCCGGCGCCGAGTTCCGGATACGATAGAGTTGAGAGCTTCGTCAGGAGGTCAGACTAGGGGCCAATCTTGACGCATTTGCTGGTGTGATTGTCATACTCCAGCTGCAAATCATAGAAGTGGCCGTTCCACATCTGATTGGCCAGACCGCCATCCCAATCACCCGTGGTGCCGCCGAAATTCCACGCACACAGGTCGCCGATTTCCTGGCCGTTCCCGCTATCCCACCAGGCATTGAGCTCAGGATCGCTGTTGGCCTCGGTAATCTCGTGGCTGGTGACGTTGACGTTTGCGTCCGAGGGAATGTCACCGCTGGGATCATGCTGACCGGCAGCAGAATCGTAGCAGTAGGTTGGGTTGGCGTAGGGCATGTTGGCATAGATAGTTGGGCTGGTCGTGCTGCCGAAGTAGCCGTGGTACGCGCAATAGGCGGTGTACGCGCAGGACGACGAGGTGCTGTCAAAGCACGAACCTTCGCCGATCGAGGTGAAGACAATAAACATCTTGTTCAAGCCGGCTGTCCAGCCATGCAATGTCATTTGTTTCGTGATTTCCGCCTGCAACTGCGCATCGGTGATGCAGTTGCCCGGAGTCACGCTGTCATGGCAGCCGCTGGCGGGATAGGGATTGGTGTCCACCACAGCCACAGCTAGTCCGCCGGTGCCGACGAAGTATTTCGTGACGCCGGAGATGGACGAGTAATACTGGGTGCTGTTGTTCGAGATTCCGTGATAGGGATAGTCCGCTAACATCTGCTTGGCCACGGCCTCATACTTGGCCGTCAGGGGCTAATATCCCATGACATCACGTATAATTAAAAATGCCGTGACAGGGCAGTCCAAGAAAAAGCTAAAAAACGACCCTCTCATTGCCCATCTTCCAACGGTTAGTGAGAGTTCTAAGGTCAAGCGTCGAAATGCTGGAGTCAAACGCCAGCGGCGGCGGCCAGTAGCTCAAGCGCGATGGAGGCCAAACACTGACCAAGAGATCGCCCCATGGACCCTCGGGAGGGCTAATGTCGATGGCTCCGTCACTATATTCTGCGGGGACATGTACGGTCATGACTTGAATGGCCAAATTGCAGACGAGAAAGGTGCTTACTTGTCCGAGAGTGGATTCCTTGAGGCTATACGGATGAAAAGGGCTGAGAATGGTGAGGTGGGTTGCGATGGAGGAACAGGCAAGGCCAAAATCCAGGCTGTGTCCAAGCCAAACAAAGGTTCTGAGGGGAATACGTAGCGATTCTCTCAGAGAAATTCGCTCAGCACGTGAATAAAAGAGTGGGCGATGTTTTGCAATTGCCGTCGAGTCTAGTACCATCGCCGTTTTTAAAGCCCACGCAGCAATCGTCCTCTGACTTACAACATCAAGAAATGACGATTGCTCGCTAAGCATAGGCCCCATTATTGGGATGGTTTCATCTTCTAGCCGATGCATCCATCCGTTGTTGCAGTTGCGACAAACGCTTTTAACAGTAAACTCATAGCCAAGTGTCTTGTCCTTGTGACGGCCTATATCGCCCAAAAACAGGGTCTTTGGCACCCTTTTGAGTATCCATTTTGGAAACAAGTGTTCTAGCGACCCAGCGGCATTATCACAGAACAGGCAAATCTTCTTCATGGGAGTAGAATGTGTGGCATGAGCAGTAAACGGGAAGAGACAAGAGTACTTAAACCGCTACCGGAAACCGAGAAAAAAATGCAGCCCATTGGCAAGGCTGTATTCGAGGGGATTCTGAGACGCGCTGCTACTCCGAGCGCTCCGAAACCCGCGCCAAAACATCGTTGAATATCAAGTTGCCCTTGTGACGGCGATTGTAGCGAAACGAATACTCGTCTAAATACGACTGCAAATATTCGCGCGAGACGGAGTGATAAACTCCGCCGATTCCTCGTTTGATTAGCGACCAAAAACCTTCAATAGTTTGGGTGTGAACATCGCCCATTACGTAGACGCCAGCCGAGTGATTGATGCGGCGGTGAGTGTAGTCATTGCGATCATGAGCCAGATCAACGTAGGACGAAAAGTCGTCAGTAAAGACCGTGGATTCGGGAAGGACATACTTTCTGATGATCGGCATCAGCGTGTCTTTCTTCCGGTCGTCTGCGACTACGGCCTTGACTCGTCCGCCACGTTCAACCATTCCGAATACGGTCGTCTTGTCCCTCATAGGCTGATTCTTGCGCTTAGAGATTCCGCCAATTCCAGTCTCGTCCATCTCGATGCTAAGTCCCTCCAGTTGCATATCTGGTTCGGACAGCAACGAGCGAATCTGCTTAAACATTCTCCACGCGGTTTTGTACGTTACACCCGTTTCTCGCTGGATTTGCTTCGCAGAGATACCGCAGCGAGTCGAGGCCATCAGGTACATAGCGTAGAACCACAGACGCAGCGACGTGGACGACTTCTCGAAGATCGTTCCGGCCATCGGCGAGACCTGAGTGCCACAGAACCCGCAGCCGTACACAGGACGGCCAGCAATGCGGTAATGCTTGCGGTCTTGTTCGCACTTCGCGCAGTAGGTAATGCCGTCAGGGAAGCGCAATTTCATCAGTTCGTCCAAGCAAGCCGCATCAGTAGGAAAGCGGCGGTTGAAATCAGCAACCGTGAACCGCAACTCTTTGGGAATAGACTGTTTAACTTTCATGGCATCACTACTATGGCAGAAAGTGTACGTGATGTCAAGGGATAATTACCCCGTCAGGCTGGTGGTTTGGCCATTCTGCAGGGTCGGCGGAACCCAGAAAATCGCGTAAAAGCTATTGCCACTCATAATTGGGCCGCCATGGTAACTCAGCACTCCAGGGCCGAGCGCGGGGCCCTGTTGCGCGCTGACCTGTCGGGTCAGATCCGGCGTGAGATGGATGTGGACCGTCCCGGTTTCTCCGTGACCACGTAAGGCGAGTTGAAAACGTCCTGCGCCGTCGCCGTTAGGGGCAGCAGCAAGGTGAGTACGGCGAAAGCAAGCATAGCCTTCGAAGCAAGCGAATCGGTCATGTTGACACCTCTATTGAGTTGTATCTTCCCAAGGTTGGGCCGGGCGGGAAACAGCTTCGACGAAGTCTCGCAGTAGTGCGGCAAACAGTACACCAGCTCGGAGCGGCAAATCTATAGACAAACGTGCCTGGAAACAAAAGAATCTCGGCGGGAGAGAAAGAATTACCCACCCCTCAGAGCCAGCTTGCCAACCACAAGCTTTAAATTAGGCGCATTTCTCATCATTTCTCCCACTTTTATACCGCCGGTGCTGCGTTTCTCCACATCCTGTCCAACCCTCCGCTTAATACTTCCATAACTTTACTTGCCAGAATGTTGCGAAACGCATCACGCCGACCGGTGACGCCCGTCACAGATGTGCTTCATCCCGATGTAACACACTGATCATGCACAGGTAGAAATCCCTGAGCGCGAATCGCTTATATAGAAGTTCAATCCGATCACATCGGTCCGCTCTAATAAGTCGTACCTCTTGAAGGGGATGTAATGAAGAAGGTCATCTTAGCTGTAATGCTCACCGCCTTGGCCCTGTTCCTGATCTTGCCGAACCTGTCGTGGGGCATCTAGCCCGACGGTAGGCAAAACCAGCCCAGTCGCTCGCAATGTGCTAGCCACTCTCTAGCATTGAGATTGGCGACTGACATTAAGGTCTTGAGTAAGCAGTAGTTTCAACCGGCGCCATCACCCGTGACACCACAATTGCGTGGGTCGTCTCTTGATGGAATCAGGTTCGGTCGTGCGTTACAGCAGCAAGTTTCGGGCCCCGCAGTTCTCGGCGCAATGCAGGTCTGCGCAAAGCTTCGGGGAATGCCGTACCTTTTCCTTAGCCACAGCCGGAATTCCGAGATTCAGTTTTCCGACTCTCCCGGTCCGCGGTCTCGCACTCAAAATTCGTCATCTGGCCGTGAAATCCCGTCTTCTGGCGAGCGCCACTTCGCCCCGACGGGATTTCTTCTGTTCTTTCAACCATCGCCCGACGGTGTCCTTTTTCGCGCCACTCTCTTCGGCCGTGCACCGCCTGGGCTCCTCTGGAGTCAGCAATGAGCAAGGGAATTCTCTACGATGCGACCATGTGCATCGGCTGCAAGCAGTGCGAGCAGGCCTGCGCCTCTGAAAATGGCCTGCCGTACGACGACAAAATAGCAGCCCAGGATGTCACCTCGGCGCACAAATACACCACCGTTCTTACCAAGGACGACAAATTCATGCGCAAGCTGTGCATGAACTGCGACGATCCGGCTTGCGCTTCGGTTTGTCCTGTAGGCGCTCTTCAGAAGACCGCCATCGGCCCCGTCACCTACGACAAGCACAAGTGCATGGGATGCCGTTATTGCATGGCGGCCTGCCCCTTCGGTGTTCCGAAATACGAGTGGGACAAAGCAGTCCCCGGCGTACGCAAGTGCATCATGTGCGCCCCTCGCGTGGCGGAAGGCAAACCGACCGCCTGCGCGGAAATCTGCCCCACGGGCGCAACCAAGTTCGGCGACCGCGACGAGCTTCTAACAGAGGCCCGCAAGCGCATCCAGGACAATCCCGGAACCTATCTGCCACATATTTACGGCGAGACGGAAGTTGGCGGGACCTCGGTCCTGCTGCTCTCTTCGCTGGACTTCCAGAAATTCGGCTACCGCAATGATCTGACCGAGCGTGCCCTGCCGCTCTACACCTACCAGGTGTTGTCGCGCATACCTGACTTCGTTCCGATCTTCGGCGTTCTCCTCGGCGGCGTTTACTGGATCACCCATCGCCGCGAAGATGTGGCCGAAGCCGAAGGCCAGGACCAAGACAAAGATAAAGACCAGCACTCAACTCACCACCAAGGCGGTGCGCGATGACAGTCCCCAAGTTCCGTTTCACCTTCTGGAAGGCCGTCTTCCTCGTCATCATGCTGGCCGGCGTCTATGCCACCTACGTTCGCTTTGCTCATGGACTGGGTGCCTCCACCAACCTCAGCGACCAGTTTCCCTGGGGCCTTTGGATCGGCTTCGACGTAATGTGCGGCGTCATGCTGGCGGCCGGCGGTTTCACCCTGACTGCCGCGGTGGAGATCTTCAATATCAAGCGCTGGCACTCCATCATGCGGCCCACTATCCTGACTGCCTTCATGGGCTACCTGTTGGTCTGTGCTGCGCTCATGTATGACCTTGGTCTGCCATGGAACATCTGGCATCCGCTCATCATGCGCAATCCCCACTCCGTGATGTTCGAGGTTGCGTACTGCGTGATGCTGTACACCACCGTGCTGGCCTTGGAGTTCTCCCCCATCGTCTTCGAGCGCCTTGGTTGGAAACGCGCCCTGAAAGCGGTGCGCAGCGTGATGATCGTACTGGTCATCCTCGGCGTGTTGCTCTCCACCCTGCACCAGTCCTCGCTGGGCACGCTTTATCTGATCATGCCCAACAAGCTGCACGCCTTCTGGTACAGCCCGCTGCTGCCGGTGTTCTTCTACATTTCGGCGATCGCGGTGGGTCTCGCCATGATCATCTTCGAGTCGTCGATGAGTTCCAAGTATTTCGGCCGCGAACTTGAACTCCCCATCCTTCGCGACATGGGTCGCGTGCTGGTGGTGGTACTGGCCATTTACGGAATCCTGCGCTTCGAGGACCTCCTCCATCGCGGCGTTCTTCACCTCGTCTTTGTGCCCGGCTACGAGCAGGGTTTCTTCCTGCTGGAGATATTCCTCTCCGTCCTCATCCCGCTGGCGCTGCTGATGTTTCCCAAGGTCCGCAACAGCGCCCACGGGCTCTACCTGGTCGCCGTTCTCACGCTATTGGGATTCGTCACCAATCGTCTGAATATCGCCATCACCGGAGTCGAAAACGCAGTCGGTGCGCGCTACACCCCGAAGTGGACGGAAGTCGTCATCACGGCCATGTTTGTCGCGCTCGGCTTCGCCATCTTCGGTTTCGTCGCCAGGTTCCTGCCCATCTTCCCCGAGGAGAAGGCCCACTTGCCGGCGATCCGAAAAGTAACAGGAGTGCGCGCGGAAGTAGCGGTACCTGTCCATGCCGGAGACTGACCAACCCGAAGGCGTCCGTCAACGGCCCGCTTGGCTGGCGGGTATGGGACGCAGCATCAGCGCTAAGCTGATGGCGTCGATTTTCGTCGTCATGCTGGTGATGTTCGCGCTGCTGGGCTACTTCAGCATTCGCTTGCATCAGAAGCATTTGGAAGCCGCCGCCCTTGTCAGTGCCGAGCAACAGAGCGAGGTACTTCGCCGCAGCGCCTCGCACTACATGCTCAAGAACGACCGCGACGGCCTCTACCAGATGATGATCAACATGGCCGACCAGCCCGGCATCGTTCGGCTTAGGATCATGAACTCCGAGGGCTTGATCAGCTATTCCACTGCGCCGTCTGAGGTGGGTGGCACTGTGAATAAAGATGCGGAAGCGTGCTACGGCTGCCATGAACAGTCCAAGCCGCTGGCGCTGCTGAAGCGATCCGACCGCTTCCGCGTTTATCGTGCTGGAAATTCCCGTGTGCTTGGCGTGATTACACCCATCCAGAACCGGCCCGAATGTTCCAACGCCGCTTGTCATGCCCATCCTGCCAGCGTGCAGGTCCTCGGCGTGCTCGACACCAATCTCTCGCTGCAGAAGGTTGACGCCAGTTTGGCGACCGAGCGCAGAACCATGCTGGCCTACACCGCGATCGCGTTGCTGATCGTGGTCTTTCTCAGCGGACTGTTCATCTGGGTCGAGGTCCGCAATCCGTTGCGGGCGCTGAAGGCGGGTACCGATCGCGTCGCCAAAGGCGAACTCGGCTTCCACATCCCGGTTAACTCCAACGACGAAGCCGGCGAGTTAGCGCAGTCGTTCAACGACATGAGCAGCCGCTTGCTATTGGCGCAGGCCGAGATCACTGCATGGGCCCGCACCCTGGAAGACCGTGTCGAAGAGAAGACCCGCGAGCTCAAGCAGGCCCACCAGCACATGGTGCAGGTGGAGAAGATGGCCACTATCGGAAAAATGGCCGCAGTTGTCGCCCACGAGATCAACAATCCGCTCTCCGGCATCCTGACCTACTCGCGCGTGGTGAAGCGCTGGATCCAGAACAACTTCGTCTCCAACCCTCGCACCGAAGAGATGTCCGGATCGCTCGACCTGATCGCCAGCGAAAGCAAACGCTGCGGCGAGCTGGTCAAGAATCTGCTCTCGTTTTCGCGCATTACGCCCATGAACCTGGAGTGGAGCGACTTGAGCCAGGTCATCGACCGCTGCGTCCGGCTGGTGCAGCACAAGATGGAGATGGCGGGCATCCAGCTCAATCTCGCGCTGGCGAACGAACTTCCCCCGGTGCATTGCGATCCCAACCAGATCGAGCAGGTTGTGCTGGCCATGGTAATCAACGCCATCGACGCCATGCCGCAGGGCGGCAATCTTTGGATCAGCACTCGCCTCGAGACCGCATCCGGCGTGGAGCTCATCATCCGCGACGATGGCATGGGAATCCCTGACGAACATCTGCCCCATATCTTCGAACCGTTCTACACCTCCAAGGAATCGGGCGGTTCCGGACTCGGCCTGGCCATCAGCCAGAACATCGTCGAGCGCCACGGTGGCAGCATCGCCGTCCACTCGGTGCCAGGGCGGGGAACCAGTTTCACAATTTTGCTTCCAGTTGATAGCCAGAGGCCAGCGCTGGCCAGCGACAAAGATCGCACGCTGACCCCTGTGTCGTAAGAAGAGAGGTAGGGAAATGATCAAAGGTAAATTGCTGATTGTTGACGATGAACTAAGCGTCCGTGATTCTCTGGCCAAGTGGTTTGCCGAGGAAGGCTACGACGTCGCCACCGCCGAGAGCGCCAACGAAGCGCTCACCCGCGTGGCCGAGCAGACGTTCGATGTCGCCCTCGTCGACATCAAGATGCGCGGCACCGATGGCATCGAGCTGCAGCGTCGCCTGCACGAAATCTATCCCGACATGCTGGTCATCATCATGACCGGATACGCCTCGGTCGAGACCGCCATTGCCGCCCTCAAGAACGGCGCCTATGACTACGTCAACAAGCCGCTTGATCCCGACGAGATTGCGCACTTGGTGGGCAAGGCCATGGCGCATCGCCACACCTTGCAGGAGAACACGCGACTGAAAGAGACTGTGGCGGACATGGCGCATCCCACTGACATCATCGGTCAAAGCGGGGCCATGCAGCGCATCTTCGAAGCCATCGAGACCGTCGGCCCCACCGATGCGACTGTGCTCATCACCGGCGAGAGCGGCACAGGAAAAGAACTTGTGGCCCGCGCTGTCCATGCTGCCAGCAACCGGCGCTATCATCCCATGGTGGTCATACACTGCGGCGCGCTCACCGAGACCCTGCTCGAAAGCGAACTGTTCGGCCACGAAAAAGGGGCGTTCACCGGAGCGCAGTACCGCAAGAAAGGCAAGTTCGAAATCGCCGAGGGAGGCACCGTTTTCCTCGACGAAATTGGAGACATCAGCCTGAAGACGCAAACCGATTTGCTGCGCGTGCTGCAGGAGCGCGAGATCGTACGCGTCGGCGGCAACCAGACCATCAAGGTGGACTTTCGCATCGTGGCCGCCACCAACAAGAATCTTGAGCTGCTTATTGAGGAAGGCAAGTTCCGTCCCGATCTGTTCTATCGCCTCAACGTCTTCCACATCGAGTTGCCACCGCTGCGCGAGCGCCGCGAAGACATTCCGCCGCTGGTCAATCATTTTGTGGTCAAGTTCTCCCGCGAGATGAACAAGAAGATCACATGCGTTTCGCCCGCCGCCATGAACCTGCTGCAGCAGTATCCCTGGCCCGGCAACGTGCGCGAGTTGGAAAACGCCGTCGAGCGCGCCATGGTGGTAGCGCAGGAACCCGAGTTGCGCGAGCAGGACTTCACCCTCAAGACCCGCAATGGCAACAGCGTCACTGGATCCCGCAGCCTCGAGGACGTCGAGAAAGACCACATTCTGCGCGTACTGGAAGACTGCGGCGGCAATCAGACGCGGACTGCTGAGGTGCTGGGCATCGATCGCGTCACCTTGCATCACAAACTGAAGAAGTTTGGCTGGAACCGGAAAGAGAAAGAGCAGCTTGCAATAAGCAATTAGGTAGCAAGTTTGATTTGAAAGGGCACGGCTTCAGCCGTGTCGCTTCGTACGTCGTAAATGAGTGGAACTTGGACGAAAATTGCGGTAAGCCTTTAATTGCTAATTGCTAATTGCTAATTGCTAATTGCTAATTGCTAATTGCTAATTGCTAAGGAGACTCTGAACAAGTACTTCGATTTCCACCGATCTGCGGTTTAGATTGAGAGGAAATTTGGCGGAGGGCTGGTAGAGCGATGCAACAGCAGACACTGGCGATGGCGAACGGGTTTGAGCAGTACGCAAAGAAGAC
>DATBZX010000401.1:0-5529 GCA_036512955.1 Terriglobales bacterium | reverse complement strand
TGGCGGGTTGCTGCTCGCGGGTCCCGATCCGACCGGCAACGGCGGCACGCTGCCAGGATTCGGCGATCAACGCGAGATTGAGTTGCTGGTCGAAGCCGGATTCACTCCGGTGGAAGCCATCAAAGTCGCGACCCTGAACGGCGCGACTTATATGGGCAAGCAGGACCAGATTGGCTCAATCGCACCTGGCAAGAACGCCGACTTGGTGGTGATCAAAGGCAATCCCGCGAGCAAGATCGACGACATCGAAAAGGTGGAGATCGTCTTCAAGGACGGCGTGGGCTACGACTCACAGAGACTGTTCGACTCGGTGCGCGGCCGCTACGGGCAGTACTAGCGAGGAGGGTTTCGATGGCTAAATTCTTGTTTACCATGCTGCCGGCGAACGACCTCGGCTTGCCGACGCGCCTTGTACCCATCGCGCGAGTGCTGGCAGATCGCGGCCACGCCGTCGCCGTGTTCAATCCCGCGCCGGTGCCCGCAAAACTGATCGAGGACGCTGGACTGAAGAACCTGCCGATGCCGTCACGTCCTATGCCGGATTCCTCAGGCGACCTCGCTCAAGCGAGCTCGGCCTGGGACGTGGAGCAGATGTTTGGCGCTCTGTTTGGAAATGAGGAATTTGTGCGGGCGGCAACGGCTGTCCATGTCGATTTGGTGCGCGATTTCGATCCCGATATCGTGGTCGATTCATTTGGACTGTTCGCGTGCCTCGCCGCCCGCATTCTCCAGGTGCCACTCGTCAGCGTGCTGCAGGGCAATTTTCACCCGGCGAGCCGTGGGTTTCTCTGGTGGGCCGGAGAGCGTCCGGACGGATTGCCCAGTGCAGCGCCAGCAATTAACAAGGTGGCAGCCGAATACGGCGTAGCGCCCGTGGCACGCTGCGTCGATCTGCTGGCGGGCGACCTGTCCTTGATCGTCGGTACACCGGAAACGGATCCGGTCTCCGCCAACGCAGGGGTCACTCACATTGGGCCAATTATCTGGCAGCGCGGCAATGCGGCACTGCCGGACTGGGTTCTTTCGCTCAGTCGCGACCAGCCGGTCATTTGGGTCTACTCCGGCAATCCCAGGTACGCCGACGCTCCCACTCCCATCGACTCGATCGTGGTGATTCGGGCGGCAATCGCGGCCCTGGTTGATGCGCCCGTGCAAGTTGTGCTTACAACCGGCTACCAGGACCTACCCAAGGAATTCGGTACTCTGCCGGCGAACTTCCATCACGCCGCCTATCTGCCAGGTCCTGCCATGGCGGAGCGCTGCGACCTGATGGTCCATCATGGCGGTCACAGCTCGGTCATGACTGGGTTGTCCGCCGGCACACCGGCGGTGATCATCCCGACCATAACGGAGCGCGAGAGCAACGCCCGTCGTCTGGTGGAATTAGGTGCTGGCGAGATTGTGATGCCCAGAGACGGCGCAAATGGTGAAAAGCATATTGATTTGGCCGAGTTCAGCGCTAAGTTGCGCCGTGTGTTGAACGAGCCCGGATATCGCGGCTCGGCTCGCCGGGTCGCCGAATCCATGCGCCAATTTGGTGGGGCACAGAAGGCCGCCGACTGCATCGAGCAGTTCGCGACAGGTACGGTCTGAAGCGCCGAAAATGACGCTCTCACCTGTTCACCCAAGCGTCCTTTCGCCGGCGAGTTTGTGCTACAACCGGAACAGCAGTCCAGCAGCCCAAAGGATTCTTATGTCTGCTTTACAGGATCGATTTGCTCAAGCTCAAGAAGACGTGAACGGCCTTGCCGAGCGCCCGGACAACAACACGATGCTGAAGCTGTACGCGCTGTACAAACAGGCGACTCAGGGCGATGCTACCGGGGAGCGGCCGGGTGGCTTCGACTTTGTCCGCGCCGCCAAGTTCGATACGTGGATCGAGATCAAAGGCACCCCCGCCGAGGATGCCATGCAGCAGTACATCGACTTGGTTGCTTCCCTCCGGCGCTGAGACCGTCCCGGCATTCGGCACACTCTCTTCGATGTTGGGGCATAGCCTAGGTAGACAGAGCCCCCCGCTCCGCCGCGCTCATCTGTCCCTTTTCAAGCTGGTTAGCAGCCCCGAATACCGCCTTTGCGGACGGTCATTATGGACGGCGATGCCGAGCGCCTTCCGCTGTCCGATCAGCACGAGCAGCCGCTTGCCCCGAGTGATTCCCGTATAAATCAAGTTGCGCTGTAGCAGCATATAGTGCTGGGTCGCCACCGGAATCACCACTGCCGGGAATTCCGAGCCCTGCGACTTGTGGATCGTGATCGCATAGGCCAGGGAAATCTCGTCCAACTCTCCGAAGTCGTACTTCACGAGCCGATCATCGAAGCGAATCGTAACCTCGTGCTCAACTGAATCAATCCGCTCGACAATCCCGATGTCGCCGTTGAACACGTCCTTGTCGTAGTCGTTCTCGGTCTGGATGACCTTGTCGCCGATCTGGAACCGCCATCCAAACTTCTCGACGCTGGCTTGGCCGGGTCTGGCCGGGTTCAACACCTGCTGTAAAGCATTGTTCAGCTCCCGCACGCCGAGTGATCCCCGGTTCATCGGACAAAGAACCTGAACGTCGCGGATCGGATCGAGAGCAAATCGCTCCGGAATCCTCTCCTGCACCAGCTTGACCAAGGTTGCCGCAATCTTCTCCGGATCTTCCCGCTCCACGAAATGGAAGTCGGAACTCGGGTCTGCTGCATTCATGTCTGGCATCTGGCCCCGGCGAATTCGGTGCGCGGTCGTGATGATCTTGCTGCCCGCAGCCTGCCTGAAGACTTCGGTGAGGCGAACAACGGGCACGACCCCGCTCTCGATCAAATCATGCAACACCGTCCCCGGCCCCACCGAGGGAAGCTGATCCACATCGCCCACCAGAACCAGCCCGGAGCGGTGCGGAATGGCACGAAGAAGCGAATGCATCAGCAGCACATCCACCATGGAGGTCTCATCGACCACCAGCAATCCGCACGCCAACGGGTTGGACTCATTGCGAGTAAACTTGCCCGTTCCGGGATCGATTTCCAGCAGGCGATGGATCGTCTTTGCTTCCATGCCGGTGGTTTCCGTGAGCCTCTTCGCCGCCCGACCCGTCGGCGCGCACAGCAGGCACTTCACCTTCTTCGCCCTTAGGATCGTCAAGATGGAGTTGACCAACGTCGTCTTTCCAACACCCGGTCCTCCGGTGATCACCACAACCCGATTTTCCAGAACCGTTTTCAGCGCTTCCCGTTGGCTGGGGGCCAGCGTCTTGCCTGTCCTCTGCTGGCACCAGGTGACGGCTTTCTCGAAATCGATCGGAGGGTAGATCATCGGCGCTTGTGTCAGTGCCTTGATCTTGGCCGCGATGCCCTCTTCCGCCTTCCTCAGGTGGGGCAGGAAGATCAGGGCATCGCCGTCAATCTCTTCCAGCAGCAGGGAGCCGCTGGTGAGCATGTGGGACAGGGCTTGTTCGATCGTCGCTGCCGGGATTTCCAGTAGCTTGACCGCCGTCAGTTTGAGTTTTTGTAGCGGCAGCGCACAGTGTCCGTCTGAGGTTGCTTCCAGCAGGACATGGTCAATGCCCGCCCGCGCCCGATCAAGCGAATCCCGAGGGATTCCAACCTTCTGCGCGATCTGATCGGCGGTCGCGAAGCCGATTCCGTAGATGTCTTTCGCCAGCGTGTACGGATTACTCCGCACTTTCTCGATCGCCTGCTCCCCGTAGGTCTTGAAGATTCGCACCGCCCGGCTGGTGCTCACACCATGGCTGTGCAGGAACAGCATGATTTCTCGTATCTGTTTCGCTTCTTGCCATGCCTGCACAATTCGCTGCCGGCGTTTCGGCCCGATCCCATCGACGGATTGCAGTTCCTGAATCCGGTTCTCGATCACGCCCAAGACTTCGGCTCCGAACCGCCCGACGAGCTTCTTGGCCAGAACCGGCCCGATGCCTTTGACCAAGCCGCTGCTGAGGTACCGCTCGATCCCTTCGACCGTCGTCGGAGGCACGGTTTTCATCAATCTGGCCTTGAATTGAAGCCCGTGCTCTTTGTCTCTAACCCACCAGCCCTCGGCTTCTAGCCACTCCCCGGCAGTTACGGAAGGCAGCGATCCAAGGACTGTTACCTCGTCCCGGTACCCTCTGACTTTTACCCGAAGCACACAGAAGCCGCTTTCCTCGTTGTGGAAAGTGACGCGCTCGATCAGGCCGGAGACTTCCTCGGCGATCGCCTTGTCAGAAACTGTGGAGTTCATGCTGGAGTGACAGATCCGACATTTTGTATCAGATAGATTGTTAGTGTAACGCCGACTGCGCTGGAATCCCTCATGTGATATATCGCTGGGGCTGGCCTGTCATGCAGGGATATCGGTATTGCTGCACGCATGTTCGCTCGGCCAGGGACACGAAGATGGAGCACAAGAATGGTGAAAAGAACATTTCCCTTGTCTAAGGTCTATGGCCTGCTTGAGCCAGGGCCGGTCGTACTGGTAACAACCGCCCACAAGGGACGAGCCAACATCATGGCCATGTCCTGGCACACGATGATGGATTTCGAGCCGCCAATCGTGGGCTGCGTAATCAGCAACCGGGACTACACGTTCAGCATCTTGAAGAAGACCAAGGAATGTGTGATCAACATCCCGACGGTGGAGCTGGCGGCCAAAGTAGTGGGCTGTGGAAATACCTCAGGGCGCGACGTCGACAAGTTTAAGGCATTTCAACTTACGCCAGCAGCCGCCTCCGTGGTGAAAGCGCCACTAATCGACGAGTGCTATGCGAATCTCGAGTGCAAGGTCGTCGATACGCGGATGGTAGCCAAGTACAACTTCTTCATCCTGGAGGTCCAGAAAGCGTGGATCGCCCCGTCAACGAAGCGCCAGCGGACAATTCATCATCTGGGAAAAGGGGCCTTTATGGTTGCTGGCAGAACGATCAAGTTGCCGTCCAAGATGAAATAACTTCCGTTGTGAAAAACGAAATCGGCGGCGCACGGTCCGTTCGTATGCCCAGTTCTCCGATGAGCTGAGGCAGGTGACACGACTTAAGAACCGTACGCCGACATTACGGTAGGGGTTACTAAGGACGGACCGATTGCAGGAAGCCCGCCAACTTCGCCGTAGCCTTGTACTGAGGAATCGGCTCCAGCACCTTGAACGCACTGGTGAAGGCGTTGGACAGGCTCCACATGGTTCGCGGCTGGAACTCCTCATGCACGGGCTGAAAGTAGAGATCATGCACTCGCCGCGCCAAATGCTTGGGAAACCCAGACTCCTCCTCGATGAACGCCTGGTAGATCAGCAGCTTGGCAGCCGCCGTGGACAACTGCATCGCACGCCACTCGTCCACCTGTTGCTTTAGCGGCCCAAAGTTCCGCTGCATCCGGTCGACACCGATGGCCAGGCTGTCTTCGAGCGAGAAGTGCTTCGAATGCTTAGCGAGAACGGGAGTGTATTCCCCGTGAAACGCAAGATTTTCACAAACGAAGATGCGTAGCCCAACGGTGCATGAAAGCCGGAATGACTTATCATGGGAATTCCGCAAGCCGATGGCGAAACGGCAG
>DATBZX010000400.1:0-6717 GCA_036512955.1 Terriglobales bacterium | reverse complement strand
AAGATCCTACCGGGGCGGGTGACTCTTTTGCCGGAGGCTTCATGGGCTACCTCGCGTCGCAAGGAGAAGTGAACAAGGAAGTGTTGAAGCGCGCCATGTTCTACGGCGGCGTGATGGGCTCGTTCGCCGTCGAACGCTTCGGCCCCGAGCGCCTGACCCAGCTCACTCGCGACGAGATCGATGCCCGCTTCCAACTCTTCCGCGAGCTGACGCACCTGAGTTAGTCCGGGGGCCTTCGTCTTCGCCTGCCCCGAAGTTGTCCGGATAGCCGACTACTCGGAAGAGTAGCCGGTGCCGAGCGGGCTCCGAGTGGTGCAACGGGCAGCTTTTGGCGAACCAAAAGCGCATGCTTGTGCTAAGTGGAATTATCAACAATTACACATGCCATACAGCCAATAAATTCACAGAATCTCCACTGCTTAGTCGTCGGTGTACGCGTCTGTTCGTTGCATTTTGGACCGTTGAATGATGGACTCGCGCTCGCTAGAGTTTACGATCATTGGATGTAAGCACCCGAGTGTGCAGGCCGCAGTTGTATTCAGCGGCCCCGGTGACGGATTGTGTGGCTCCATCGTGTGGGCGCGCAACGTCGACGCATTGGCCGACGCGATCCTAAGGTGCGACCACAACCGCGAAGACGCTTGGGAAATGGGCAGGCGTGGACGGAAAATCATTCATCGAAATTTCGCTGGCGCACTATGAGCAGCAGCAGATCGTGTTGTACAACGCACTCGCTCGTGGTTGGCGCCGCGTCCGGGTATCCATGACCGTCCGGAGATCCAATATACGGCGCAAAGAAACCTACGTCATCGGGGCAGCGGCTGATTTGTGAAAAGGTAGTTGCCGGCATTTTCTTTAACGACGTGAAGTCTGGGTCGACCAACCAGGTCGTCCAGATGTTTCATCTCCGTACCGTAAACGAGCAGGTACGAACGCGAAGAACTGTTCCAGAGTGAAACGAAGCGATTGTCATTGATAAAAACATCCGGCGCATTCGGGGCATACGACCCGTATTCGAGGTTGTTCACGCGGCCGTTCCACAGCAGGGCGGTGCGGTTCGTGTAGAAGAATACGGAGGAGAATGCATAGTACGCGTTGCCTTCAATCAATTGTCCCCGGGGATTCTGTTCGAGTGCCTGAGCGAGCGGGTACGAACCGAAATAGGCGTCCAAGCGGACCATAGCGATCCGAGCTGCCTGGACGAAGATGATCATCGCGGCAGCCGTCACCAGCGCTGCGCGCGTCACGCTGCGCGACCAGAATAATCCGAGTGCGCCGCCCGCGAACGCCAAAGCGGCCATAGCCAGCGGCAGCTTCAAATACGCAAACGACTTCACCGTCAGGTCGGTCATATGCCCAAGCGATAGCGTGTACATCTCGGGATTCTGCGACAGCGCCTCCGAGATATTGCCGGTCGCAGGTACCCTCCACACCATGGCCAGCAGCACGGCAATGACGACGAACAAAGCCGCAAATATTCCCAGAAGGATTCGCGTACCACGCCGCACCCATGGGCCTTCGGACGTCATTGCCGAGCCAATCAACAGCGCTACTGCCGGATAGATTGGCATCGAGTAGTATTCCTGCGTGGTCGAAAAGGTAAAGAACACCATGACCACGCCGATCCAGCACAAGGCCATCAGGCGAACGCGGCCCGCACGCGAATTCTGCGCGTAAGAAAGTTTGGCCGCTGCCGGCAGGTACACGCTCCACGGGAACAACCACACAAGGTTGAATAGCCAGAACCAGAGCCTCGGGACTGTGTTGTAGTCGCGCGGATATCGCAGGTTCAGGAACCGCAGCAGGTGCTCGTTGAAGAAGTAGAACCAGAAAAACCCGCGATATTCACCCGGCCCGCTATGCAACGAGAATGCAAAGTGCGGCGGATTGCGCACCGTCGCCAGCACATGCCACGGCGCGGCAATCACGAGAGCGACGATTACGAACACAGCGGGCTGGAGACGCTTCCATGCGGCGCCGGAGAATAGTTGCCGCGTGATCGCCATGTAAACCAGCGCCGTCAAGACGGGGAACACGACTGCGATCAGTCCCTTCAGCAGCAGGCCACAGCCGAGACATGCACCCAGCAGCGTCGGCCATCGCCAATCGGGTCTTTCCCGCGGTTCCAGCAGGCGCAGCCATGCCCAAACGGCTCCGGTAATCGTTAGTGTCAACGTTGCATCGGGTATCAGAATGCGGGTGAAGAGGAACAGACCGACACAGCTTGCGAGCGCAAGACCGGAGAATGCACCCGCATCGTCGCTGTCGAATGCCCAACGCGCAAAGCGGTACGTCACCCAACAAAGCAGGATTACAGCCAGCGCCAACGGCAGACGTGCAGCCCAGTCCCGCACACCGAAGACGCGGTAGGAGGCGGCCATCATCCAGTAGATAAGTGGGGATTTTTCCAGGTACGCGACACCGTTTAGTCGCGCCGTAACCCAGTCGCTGGACGCCAGCATGTTGCGCGCGATCTGCGCCTGCACCGCATCAACGTCGTCCATCAGGCGCGGCGGACTGAGGATGTTTACAAGAAAGATGAGGCTAGCGGCAACGAGGACGACAATTCCGCCTCGACCAACACGCCTGCCCTCTGCGCCTCCAGCGACATTTCCGAGGGCCCCACCTCCACTTTCCACTTTCTCATCCAGACCAGCAAAACCATGAGTCCCCATAGGTGATATCCGAGATTAGCTTTTTTCTCTTGATGTGTGGCGATCAACTGTTCCACCGCCGACCAACGGAACAGGCCAGTGTCCGATACTGCGGCGGGCGACAACGTGTCGAGCAGGAACGAACGAAGCGCGCCCCGGAACCACCGGTGAATCGGAATATCGAACCCAATCTTCGGACGGTTCAGTATGCTGGACGGCAACTTGTCTTCCATAAGTCGCCGTAGCACGTATTTCGAGGTCGCGCCCCGTAGCTTCCATCGCGCCGGCAACGTTTCCGCAAAATCGACGATGCGCGAATCCAGAAACGGGGGCCGCGCCTCCAGCGAATGCGCCATACTCATCCGGTCGACCTTGTAAAGGATATCGTCGGGGAGGTAGTAACGCTGATCGAATTGCAGGTAGCGCTGGAGCCCGCGCGTGCCGTTCATAGTTGAGAGCACGCGCTCCAGGGCGCGCGCATCGGCGAACCGGAAAAGGTCGCGCTTTTCCGCCTCTGAAAACGTACCGTTCCAGAACACGTGTGCGGCTTCCGGAGTAAGCAGCGACCCCTGTAAGAAACGTTTCAGCTTGTAGTCGAACCCAATCTTTTCGTCGGACGCGGGCAGCCGGCCAGCCCAGCGCAATGCGGCTTCCCGCAGCAGCCTGGGGACGTGTTGTGCCATCGCGTTGTAGCGGTTTGCCCGGTAGGTGAGATACCCGGCGAACAACTCGTCGGCGCCTTCGCCTGTTAGCACCACGGCGACATCCTTGCGAGTCATCTGCGCCAGGAACCATACCGGAATCGCCCCGGCGTCGGCGCTGGGTTCATCCGAGTAGTAGGCGATCTCCTCGATTGCACTCTCCAGGTCGGCGGTCGTATCCAGGTTGAACTCCGAATGCCGTGTACCGTAACGGCTGACCATCGCGCTGATGTAGTCGCTTTCGTCGAATGACTCGCCGTCAAAGGTGATCGAGAAGGTACGCAACGGGGCACTGGCAGCATTCGCCGCGTAGTGAAGTATGGTTGAGGAATCCAGCCCGCCACTTAACCAAATTCCGACGGGGACATCGGCAACGAGTTCTTCCGCGATGGATTTCTTCAACAAGTCGTCCAGTTGCTCGCACGCTGCGTCGAGCGACCGCGGGGGCGCAGCAGTGACGCTCACCGGCACGTACGATCGAACCTCGCAGGCGCCACCGCACCATTCGAGCAGGTGTCCGGGCACGATTTTCAGAATGCCGTCGATCAGCGTGTAGGGACCGGGCACGTAATTCAGGCTCAAGAAACAGTTCAAGCCTTCTTTGCTGATGTGTCGCGGAACGCCCGGGTGCGCGAAGATGCACTTCAGCTCGGAGCCGAAGTAGATCTCGCCTTTGTGCAAGCGGTAGTACAGCGGCTTGATGCCCATGCGGTCGCGCGCAAGGATCAGGCGCCGCTCCGACTTAATCCAGATGGCGAGCGCGAACATTCCGCGCAACCGCGCGAAACCAGCCGTCCCCCAACGCAGGAATACATGCAATAGCACTTCCGTATCGCAGCGCGTCCGGAATACCTGGCCCTCCGCCTGCAATTCCTGCCGCAGTTCCTGGTGATTGAAAATTTCGCCATTGTAAATGAGGACCACATCGCCATCGGGGCTGACAAAGGGCTGGTCGCCGTTTTCCAGGTCCAGAATCGATAGGCGCACCGATCCCAGCGAGATGTAGGGCGACACGAACTCGTCCTGGTGATTGGGTCCGCGATGGCTCAGCGACGTCAGAGCGGAAGCAAGCACCCCCGCCGGCAATGGCGTCACAATGTGCGAATATCCCAGAATGCCGCACATTATGTCGGCTCCTGGATGGAGGAAAACGGAAAGGCTTGCAAGATGAACCGGAAGATATCAACGGCGGAACAACACGTCAAGCTCACCTTGGTGGAGGTTGTTGACACAGCGGCAGTACGAACCAATTGGGGTTGGGAAAGTTATTCCGCCGCGAATGACGTTGGCTCTTGGGGAGACCTCGTCCTGTCTCTCGGCAGGTTCAGTCTCCGGCAGAGTGCTCCAATGCAACCGACACTCCGATGAGGCGGCGGCCCTGCTCGCGTTCCTGCGGCGCGAAGCCGTTCGCCAGGATGCGGAGCTGGCCCGACGAGGTGTCCACACGGAATTCCATTGCCAACTCACCGCTTTCCGCTGCCTGCGCCAGGGCAGTCCGGCAGCGCTCCCGGTCAGCGGGATGGACATGCAATAGCCAGCTTTCGATATGTTCGTACTTCCGCGATTTCAAAATGCCGTACGGGTCGGTCCATCGCCAGAGCTTGAGTCGGAAATCGAGTTCCCAGGTCCAGAATCGCTTAAACTGCCGGGCGGTAGATAAATAGTGCTCCAACTCTTGCCCCCTGCGCTCGACCAGACGTAAACGGCGCGACGCACGGTCTCTCGCCACGGCCAGCAGACACACTGTTCCGGCCACCAGTGCAAAGGCGGAAAGGACGATTCCATAGCCGATGGAACCGACGGGAAGAGCAAACAATCGTGGCGACAGAAATGCGATGGCTGCCAGTCCGCCACTACTCGCAACAACGCCGGCGCGCCACCCCCAAAGCCAGCACACGATCGCAGCCGCCGCGACGAGCAAGCTGAAGGCAGACAGATCGAATATCACTCCCGAATCGAACATGGCACCGGCCAGCAGTTGGGGATAGTCGATCAAGCCTCACCTCCGAACAGACACTGGTCGCCTTACTCTTCCGCCCAACCGAACCCATACGTTACAACTAAGTTCTTCGCCTGAACGTAAAGTTCGGTAAACATCAAAATCCTGGATTATCCGGAAGTTCATCCAACGAGGATGGCTGTGGATCAACCTTAGAGTTTCTGCAGATGGTTGTCCGTGCGGGAGTTAGCTTCTTCCACGCTGCGCAGGCAAGGCAATCCGGCAATGTTATATTTGGCCGTCTTCATGAAAATCTGTGCCGCAAGAACAACGGTAATCGCCCTGTTTCTGGCGCTCGTACTACCGACGATGGCGTTGGACCCATCGTTCCAGAGGCTTCTTACCGCCGGACGGGTCGACGAGCTGATTCGTGCCGCCGATGAGCGCATACTGCGGTCCCCTCGTGATACCGATTCTTACCTCGCATTGGGTCGTGCATACCTCGCCTTGCGCGACTGGGACAAAGCGGTCGCAGCCCTGGAACGCGCCGTGACACTTACGCCACAGAACAGCGCATTACACCTTTGGCTTGGCCGCGCCTACGGCGAGAAGGCCGCGCATGTGAATTTCTTGTCCGCCATCGGTTGGGCCAAGAAGTCACGCAGCGAGTTCGAGCGAGCAGTAGAGTTGGATACGACGAATGTAGGCGCACGCAGCGATCTCGCCGAATTCTGTATTGACGCGCCCGGCTTGATTGGTGGAGGCATAGACAAGGCACGCAAGCAAATCGACGTCATCCAGCAACAGGATGCCGCGTTAGCGCATTTCCTGAGAGCTCGTATTGCCGACAAGGAAAACGACCGAACGCGCGCAGAGCAGGAGCTTAATGCAGCGATTGCCGCAGGTCCCGACAAGGCTCGTTATTGGGTAAACCTCGCATCTTTTTATGAACGCTGGGGCCGCTATGACGACATGACGAAGGCCATTGCCAGTGCAGTGGCGGGACCGAGACTACGGTCCGACGTGCTCTACTACGCTGCCGAGCTACTGTTACGGAATAAGCGCGATGTGCGGCTAGCCGAAGATTTGTTGCGTCAGTATTTGGTGAATCCAACCGATGAGGTGCCGGCCTTCGAAGCCCATTATTTATTAGGCACGCTTTTGGAGGGCGAGCATAAGGTGGACGAAGCGACCCGCGAATATCTTGCCGCCACAAAGTTGGCTTCCAGACACGACAAGGCCAAGAGCGCGCTTCAGCGGTTGCAGTCGACCCGCGCTCGTTGAGGGGACGAGATTCCCGACGTCGCCAGAACTGGCTTTCCCGTCCTCTTATAGACGAGGCGGGTTCCGATGAATCGTCCAACTTGCCACCACGATGATGCCTCCGCCTGCCTCACGCGCCTCCCATCAGACGAGCTAACCA
>DATBZX010000399.1:0-17697 GCA_036512955.1 Terriglobales bacterium | reverse complement strand
GCGATGGGATGGAAGGCTTCTCGCAGATAAGCGTATTGGCCGCCGACATCGGGCATGCGCGCCGCCAGTTCGGCATAGATGAATGCCCCCAGGATGGCCACGATTCCACCCGCGACCCACACGGCGAGGATCAGCATGGGGGTGTGCACCTGGCGCGCGACCACGTAGGGGTTAATGAAAATGCCCGCACCCACGATGCCGCCCATCACAATCATGGTGGCGTCGAACAGGCCAATCTGACGCAGCAGTTGGGCTGGAGCTTGGCTTGCCGAGGCAGTGCTATGGGTGGCTTGCGAGGTCATCAGTTTTGTCGGGCTGTGCGAATGTAACACGTGTGAAATGCGTGGCAGCTCATCCTGGCGTCACGCCTCTGAATTAGCGGCGCGTCTCAGCCGATCGAGAATGGCTTCCCACTCCGGGCCGGGCCCCGGAGTCTCAACTGCTATCCAGTCGTAGGCCCGCGCATCGAGAATGTGCAGGACATTATAGAGTCGCGCAGCATAGGCAGCGACGTTGTTTGGCATCATTACAACCTCAGACACACTGGCGAGAGGGCGGAGACTGATCTGCAGATATGCTCCGCGACCCTGGATTGGCACATGACCATCGCACACCAGATATAGCGAGGTGCGTGGGCTGTAGTGACGCGGATGCATTCCCGGCGAGGGGTGCGCTGCTTGTGGCGATTGCTCGAGGCTTGTGATCAGTCCTACGAACTCTTCGATCTGCTGTCGTGAGACGCCGCCCGGACGAAGCAGGACGGGAATTTCGTTGACTAGCGACAAGACGGTTGACTCGATGCCCACTTGGCAAGGACCTCCATCGAGAATATAGTCCACGCGATCTCCGAGAGATCGCTGCACGTGCTCCGCAGTGGTGGGTGAAATCTCGGTGAAGCGGTTCGCACTGGGTGCTGCAACCGGAACCTGCGCTGCCTCGATCAGCGCCAAGGCTACAGGATGCGCGGGCATGCGAACGCCTACGTTCGGTAATCCAGCGGTGACGACGTCGGGCACTTCGGACCTCTTGAGAACCACCAGCGTCAGTGGCCCAGGCCAGAATCTTTCGGCGAGGATGCGTGCCTTTTCTGGCCATGACAAGGCAACCCGCTCGACCATCTCCCGATTGCTGACATGCACGATGATCGGACTGGTGCTCGGCCTTCCCTTGGCTTCGAACACACGCGTTACCGCCGCGGGGTCGAGGGCGTTCGCGCCTAGTCCGTAAACCGTCTCGGTCGGAAATGCGACCAGCTTTCCACAACGAAGCAATTCGGCGGCGTGCCTGATCTCGTCTCTGGATACACCGAATTGTTCAATGGAGTTCAACCGAGGCCACCATCCTTAGCATTACGATTACCGAGTCCGTCCGCGTGACGGATCAGCCGAGTCGGCCGAATCGACGTCGATATGCAGTCCGGAACTCGGCGCAATTCCCGGCGGATAGCAATTGTTGTCCACTGCATAGGTTTGGCGACAAGCGGAGGTCATCTCCGGACGCCGCGGCGATTGCGCGTACTGCCATATTTCGGCGTACGAAACTCCGCTCTTCGCGGGAACGGGAGAGACGCTGGGAAACACGCACCCCGGCGCTGGCCCGCACTGATCGTTGCTGATAAAGAAATGAATATCGCGGCCTCCGGCGTTGTCGCGGATGTCATTGGCGGTCACGACCGATACTTTGTTTGACTCGCGAAAAGCGATTCCTGAGCAGTACACACCGGCACCGTAGCCAGCTTTGACCACGCCATCGATCCAGGCATGAATGTAGGCGCGCTGCTCGGGGAGCATGCGCCCTCCCTGCTCCTGATCGAGAAATATGATCGCGCGCTTCGGGAACCCTTCCGACGCTGCCGCTTGCAAGGCTGCCGCCGCATCGCGAGCGCCCATGCCGGCAGCATCCCCGGAGGTTTTGAGCGTCTGGTATTCACGACCATTAAAAAGCAACAAGAACCCATAGCCCATCGCCTGTAATTGAGCGCGCTTCCCCTTCCATGAATTGCGGTCCGCCCCCGGGGGATTGCTCAGCCAATAGCCGGTGAACACAAATGTCTTTCGCAGCGCCTGCATGGCGGCATCGCCGGGATAGTCGTTGCGGTCCATGCCCAGGTACGCAGTGTGCTGTTGCGCTAGCGCGCGACGTGGGGCCACCATTGGCCACACAGCCGCGGCGCACAACAAAATGGCTAGCAATCTGAGTGGGAAGCCCATCAACTGAATATCGCACGTCCGAGCGCCGAGATGACAAGCTGAGTTGGCGCTTTCTCAGTAGGGCCCAATGATGCCGCCGATATTCCGCGACGCGGGCAACTTGATTGCGCCGGCGGATTGGGTCACGCCCCAATAGTCAGCAAAGGTGTCGAGGTACTTATAACCGGAACCTGTGTTGAACAGCACGACCTTGTCGCTCTTCCTGAGGAAGCCTCCATGCAACAGCGATTGGTACGCGGCCAGCGCCGCGCCACCTTCAGGACACGCGAAGATGCCCTCGGTCGCTGCCAGTTCCTTGACTCCTTGCATGATGGCGTCGTCGCTGACAGCGACCGCCGTGCCGCCGCTCTTGCGAATGATGTCTAGAATGATGAAGTCGCCATAGGCCTTTGGGACACGCAATCCTGCCGCCAATGTATGAGCATCGGGCCACATTTCCGAAGCGGTGTTGCCTTCATGTAATGCTTTAATAATAGGAGCGCAGCCGCTGGCCTGAATAGAGATCATCTTTGGTCGCTTCCCGGCCTCAATCCAGCCCAGCGCCTCCATTTCCTCGAACGCCTTCCACATTCCGATCAGCCCGACGCCGCCTCCCGTGGGATAGAGAATCGCGTTTGGCAAACTCCAGCCCATCTGCTCTGCCACCTCGTACCCCATGGTCTTTTTGCCTTCAACGCGAAAAGGTTCCTTGAGCGTGGAAACGTCGAACCAGCCTTCCTGGTCTTTGCGCTCGGCCACCATTCGTCCGCAATCGCTGATCAACCCGTCCACCAAGGTGAGATGAGCGCCGCTGGCCTCGACCTCCAGTCGATTGGCGAGGGGAACATCCTTTGGCATGAAGACAAAGGCTTCAATTCCGGCGACCGCAGCATAAGCGGCCAGCGCTCCGCCAGCATTCCCCGCGGACGGAGCAGCGAGTTTCTTCAGTCCGTAGTGGCGCGCCATGGTGAGGGCGGCGCTCATGCCGCGTGCCTTGAATGACCCGGTTGGATTCAGCCCCTCGTCCTTAATCAGCAGGTTCTGATATTTACGACTGGGCAACATGGGAGTCATGCCCTCGCCCAAGGTCACCGGCTCGGCGTCAGGGAGCACTGCCGAATAGCGCCACATGGTGCTCGGGCCGTTTCTGACCGTTTCGCGTGACGCATGCAGACGAATGGCAGACAAGTCGTATCGGACGTAGAGCGGGCCACCGTCCTTGGTACAGACATTGCGAGCGATATCGGCAGTCAGCCGCTCGCCACATTTGGAACATTCAAAGCAGAGTATTTTGGCCAATGGAGTGCAGCCTCGGAAACATCGCAGTGTAGCATCTCGATTCCGCCATCGCGAACCTGTAGCAACGGGCCTGGCTGGTATAGACTTTTGCTTCGATGAGCGAGCCCTCCACTCCGCTGATGCGGCAATATGCCGCGATCAAGAAAGACCACCCCACTGCGCTGCTGTTCTTCCGTTTGGGGGACTTCTACGAGCTGTTCTTTGAGGACGCGCAGGTTGCTGCCCGCGAACTTCAGATCACGCTGACCTCGCGCAACAAGGAAAAAGGCATCGCAATCCCCATGTGCGGAGTTCCGTACCACGCGGCCGAAGGCTACATCGCGAAGCTGATCCGCAAGGGATTTAAGGTCGCCATCTGCGAGCAGATGGAAGATCCCCGAATTGCCAAGAAGCTGGTCAAGCGCGAAGTCACTCGCGTCGTTACTCCCGGGACCGCAGCTGACTCGCAACTCGGGGCCGAGGAAAACAACTTCCTCGCCTGCGTCGCCGGATCCAAAGACATAATCGGCCTGGCTGCACTCGATCTCTCTACCGGAGAGTTTCGCGCCACGGAATTCCGCGGCAGTGACGCGGACCGGCGGATTCGCGAAGAGTTGCTGGTACTGAGGCCGCGGGAGGTGCTATTTGCATCTTCGCTTCCCTTGTTCGAACAGCCAAAGCAACCCACGGGTTCGTCGCAGACAAAGGGGTCCTTCGACTCCGCTCCCTTCGGTCGCTTCGCTCAGGATGACAGCACAAAGGGCTTAAGTAAGAGCGAAATGCTATCGAGCGCGATTCCGCGGATGGCGAGCGTGGAGAATGCGACCTGGGCGGAGACTCCGCTGGAAGACTGGGTGTTCGCACCGGACTATGCGATTCCGCTGGTCGAAAACCACTTCAGCGTTCTTTCGCTCGAAGGCTTCGGGTTGGCTGACCGGTCGGCGGCAGCCACGGCTGCAGGGGCAATCCTGCATTACATTCGCTCCACCCAGCGGGGATCGCTCGACCACGTCGATCGCGTCGGATATTACGAGCGTCAGGACTGCCTGGTCCTCGACGCGGTCACGGTTCGCAATCTTGAACTTCTCGAACCGCTTTTTTCCGGAGGCGGCGACAACATCACTCTCTTCCGCTCGCTCGATCGCACGGTGACTCCGATGGGCAAGCGTTTGCTCCGCGCCTGGATGCTTCGCCCATCGATCGACAGCAGCGTGATCGAACAGCGCTTGGATGCGGTTGAGCTCATGGTGAAAGACCTGGTCGCTCGCGAGGAATTGCGACGCGCGATGGACGGCATCCTCGATCTCGAGCGCTTGCTGAGCCGTGTGACCCTGGAAACGGCAAATCCCCGCGACATGCTCACGCTTGCGGCGTCATTCTCGAAGCTGCGCGGGGTTCGTGCGACGCTCTCGGGATTCCCTGCGGCGAGACTGCAAGAGTTGCACGCGCAATGCGACGAACTGGCCGATCTGCGCGAGCGCATCGCCTCCACGTTGGAAGACGAGCCTCCGGTCACGCTGAACGATGGCGGGGTAATTCGCGCCGGAGTCGATCCCGCATTGGACGAACTGCGCAACCTCAGCCGCAACGGCAAGCAGTACATTGCGCAGATCGAGCAACGTGAGCGCCAGCGCACGGGAATCGGTTCTCTGAGAGTCAAGTTCAACAGCGTCTTTGGCTACTATCTCGAAATCTCCAAGGCCAATCTCCAGCACGCACCTGCCGATTACGAACGCAAGCAGACCCTGGTCAACGCCGAGCGTTTCACTACCCCTGAGTTGAAGGAGTACGAAACCAAGGTGCTGGATGCGCAGGAGAAGATGGTTGAGATCGAGCGCCGCCTGTTTGCCGAATTGCGGGCCGCGATTGCCTCAGAGGCACGGCGCATCCGGCAGACTGCATTGGCGCTGGCCGAGATCGACATACTCGCCAGCTTCGCCGCGCAGGCCGCCAACTGCAACTACTGCCGTCCGCGCTTTGACGACTCCAGCGACCTTGAAATCGTGGATGGCCGCCACCCTGTCATCGAGCAGCAGGACTTGTCCGGTGTGGCCGACCGTTTCGTCCCCAATGATCTCTACCTCAACGGGACCACGCATTCCGTGCTGGTCATCACCGGGCCGAACATGGGAGGCAAGTCCACTTACCTTCGCCAGGTTGCTCTCATCGTACTGATGGCGCAGATGGGATCTTACGTTCCGGCACGGTCGGCGCGGCTTGGACTGGTGGATCGCATCTTCACCCGCATTGGCGCGTCCGACAATCTGGCGCGAGGCCGCTCGACTTTCATGGTCGAGATGACTGAGACTGCCGCCATACTTAATACTGCAACGCCCCGTTCGCTGATCCTGCTCGATGAGGTTGGGCGCGGTACCTCGACCTACGACGGACTGGCAATTGCATGGGCCGCCATCGAGTACATCCACGCCAACACCCGCGCCAAGACACTCTTCGCCACGCACTACCATGAGTTGACGGAGCTGGCCGATCGACTCAGTGGCGTCAAGAACTTCCATGTCACGGTGAAAGAGAGTGGAGGCGGAATCGTCTTTCTGCGAAAGGTGACTGAGGGCGCGGCGGACAAAAGCTATGGCATTGAAGTAGCGAAACTGGCAGGCCTGCCCGTCGATGTGATTCATCGCGCACGCGAAGTGCTGGCCGAGCACGAAGCCGCTGAGCAGAGCGCCGTAACGCATCTTGCGAAAGATGAGACGAGGGGCTCCGGACCCATGCAGTTAACCATCTTCACGCCGCTCTCGCAAAAGGTCGTGGACCGCATCAAGGAGACCGATCTGAACTCTATCAGCCCGCTCGAAGCGCTGAATTTACTGCACGAACTAAAGCGGCAAATCGACTAACGCGTACCCGACTTCGTACTGAATTGCTTCCGGATTAAGCGATACACTTCCAGTGTCTCTATGCCCTCGACATCCAGCCTCGATCTTCGCCAACAGGTCGGCCAGTTGCTCATCATGGGCTTCGACGGCACCGGCATGTCGGCCCGTTTACGCTCGATGCTGGGTACGCTTTATCCCGGCGGCGTTATTCTGTTCAAGCGAAATATTGTGGAAGCTGCGCAGACCCACGCGCTGTTGCATGAGGCGCAGAAGACGGTGACAACCACGATGTTTCGCTGTGTGGATATGGAGGGTGGCACCGTCGATCGTTTTCGCGACGTCATAGCGCCGATTCCATCCGTAGCAGATGTAGCCGCATGTGGATCGCCGAAGCTGTTTCGCAAGCAAGGGAAGCTGATCGGCCAACAGCTTCGGGCGCTCGGATTCAACACCGACTTTGCTCCGTGTGTCGACCTGCGATTCGCGGAGTCGAAGGGCGCCTTGGGCTCCCGCACGGCTTCGGCTGATCCACGCGAGACCGTTCGATATGCGCGGGAGTTTCTGCGCGGACTGGGTGACGCCGGAATCCTGGGTTGCGGCAAGCATTTTCCTGGGCTTGGAGGTGCCAGTCTCGACAGCCATCACGGGTTGCCGTCGACCGACAAGTCCTGGGAGCGGCTCTGGAGCGAGGACCTCGTTCCATATCGTGAGATGCGCAAGGAATTTCCGTTCGTAATGGTCGCCCACATTTCGTATCCCAGAATCACAGGCGACAATATCCCATCGTCGCTTTCGAAGAAGTGGATTAGTGAGATCTTGCGAAGAAAGATCGGCTATCGCGGTTTAGTTATCTCGGACGACCTCGACATGGGAGGCGTGCTGAATTCCGCATCTATCGAAGATGCTGCAGTTGAGACCCTGCGCGCCGGGTCAGACTTGTTCCTCGTGTGCCAGAAAGAGGAGCACGTCTGGCGGGCCTACGAGGCTGTCTTCAAGCGTGCCGAGAGCGACAAGGCTTTCGCCAAGTTGATTGCGTTGAAGGCGAAGCGGGTGTCGCGTTTCAAAACTAAATCCAGCGAACTGAGCTCCAGGATGAGTCCGCCGCCGTCGCAGGGCAAGGTCGATATCCTGCGTCGTCGGGTGTGGGAGTTTACGGAAGAGTTGCGGGCACACTCGATCGTTGCGCCGGAGGATCGCGCCCTGTGAGCTCAGAGCAACAACCCAACCCGGAGTTTGCGCGATGATCGTGGCCGGAGTGATGAGCGGCACGTCGGCTGACGGTATTAATGTCGCGCTGGTGCGAATTCAAGGGCGGGGATTTCGTTCGCGGATCGAGTTGCTGGCGCATTACGAGTTCCCTTACCCGTCTGAAGTTCGACGCGCGGTATTGCAAGCGATGAATGCGCCGGCCGCAAAGGTCGCCGATCTCGCCCGCCTCAACTTCACGCTGGGCAACCTCTATGCCAAGGCCGTGCGCGCGGCGCAGCGTCGAGCGAAGTTGGAATGTGAACTCGTCGGTTGCCACGGTCAGACGCTCTATCACCAGGGAACTCCCAGCCCGTATCTGGGACACCCAGTGACGTGCACCTGGCAGACCGGAGAGAGTGCCATCATCGCGGCCGCGCTCAGCGTGCCGGTGGTCTCTGATTTCCGACCCGCTGACATGGCGGCCGGTGGCAAGGGTGCCCCGCTGGTTCCCTTTCTTGATTATGTGCTTTTCCGCCATCGCCGTTTCGGCCGGATCGTGCAGAACATCGGAGGCATCGGAAACCTGACTGCCATTCCGCCTCGCGCCACACCTGAGGACGTGGTGGCCTTCGACACCGGTCCTGGCAACATGGTGATTGACACCATTGCCGAGCGCCTGTTTGATTGCCCGTACGATCGCAACGGACGGTTGGCTGCCAAGGGCGAACCCATCGAAGGGGTTGTACGACAACTCTTGAGGCGCGCATTCTTTCGACAGAAACCGCCCAAGACCGCTGGCCGCGAAGAGTTCGGCAGAGACTATGTCCTGAACTTGCTGCGGCTGTGCAAACGTGCCGACCCTCACGATGTCATCGCCACGGCAACCGCGATTACGGCCCGCTCGATTGGCATGACCCTCCGCGAGATCGTGTTACCCATGGATGCGGCAAACTTACCTCCTACCTCGCGTTGGCCATCACGCTATCGCCAATTCGTTGTCTCCGGCGGTGGGACCAGGAATGCCACCCTGATGCGTATGATCCGCGAAGAACTTGCTCCGCTGAAAATACAGGTTCGAACCACCGACGATTTTGGAATGCCTTCGGCTGCCAAAGAAGCGGTCGCTTTCGCGCTACTGGCGTATCAGACGTGGCGACACTTGCCTTCCAACATTCCATCGGCCACGGGAGCGAATCGCCCCGCCATCCTGGGCAAGATCAGTTATGCCTAGCGCGCTGCGTTCTCAAGGTTTCTTCTGTCGCCCTGAGCGAAGCGAGTCCGCCACTGTGAGCAAACGCAGTCGAAGGACCTCTTTTCCCGCCAAAGTGCTACTGGCCGCTTTCTTCATCCTGCTCTCTACCTCATGCGCTAAGAAGCCCGATTCCAATACGCTGGTCATGGTGATCGAGAGCAGTCCGACCAACCTCGACCCGCGCGTCGGGATTGACGCACAGTCGGAACGAATTGGCGAACTGATCTTTGATTCGCTGGTGCGGCGCGACGAGCATTTTCAGTTGAAACCCTGGCTGGCGGAATCGTGGGAGATTCCCGATCCGCAAACTTACGTATTTCACTTGCGTAAGGGTGTGCAGTTTCACAATGGCCAGCCCCTGACGTCGCGCGACGTGAAGTGGACGCTGGACTCGCTTCTGACCGGCAAGATCCGTAGCTCTAAGGTCGCTGCGTATAACAAGGTCGACCGCATCGACGCACCTGACGAATATACCGTCATCTTCCATCTGAAAGAACCCATGGCTTCCCTGCTATGGAACCTTTCGGATGGCGCAATTGGGATCGTGCCTTACGGCAGTAGCGAAGAGTTCAACAAGAACCCCATCGGATCCGGCCCTTTTCGTTTTGTCGGCGCGCAGCAGGACAAGGAAGTCGTGATTGAGCGCAACCCTAATTATTGGGACACCCCAGCCAAACTTCAGCAGGTGGAATTCAAAGTGATTCCCGATGCCACCACCCGTGCGCTAGAGTTGCGGAAACACAGCGCTGATATCGCGATCAACTCGCTCACCGCCGACACCGTTCTGGCACTCCGCAATGATCCTGACCTGGCCGTCATGCAGGCTCCGGGTACCATCTACGCTTACATCGCGTTGAACTTGCGGGACCCAATCTTGAAGGATATCCAGGTTCGTCGCGCTATCGCGCATGCGATTGACGTGCACCGTATCATTCAGTACCTTTTGCGCAATCAGGCCCAACCCGCCTGCAGCATCCTTCCTCCAGAACACTGGGCCTTCGATGGCGATGTTCAGCAATATCCCTACGATCCTCGCCAAGCCCGTCAGATCCTGGACGACGCCGGATACCAGGCACGAAACGGCATCCGTTTTCACATCGTTATGAAGTCCTCGACCGACGAGTCGACGCGGCTCATGGCGGCAGTCCTGCAACAACAACTCCGCGAGGTGGGAATCGCTCTAGATCTTCGAACGTATGAATTTGCAACTTTCTTTAGCGACATCACCAAGGGCGCCTACCAGATGTATTCCATGCGCTGGATTGGCGGCAACCAGGATCCCGACATCTTCGAATACGTCTTCGATTCCAGTAGCTTCCCTCCCAAACGTGCTAACCGCACCTTCTACGCAAATGCGCGAGTCGATGAATTAATCCGCGAAGGCCGCAGTACGCTCGACCAGCAGAAGCGCAAGGCCATTTATGACGAAATTCAGCGGATTGTCGCCGCGGACCTTCCGTACATCAATCTCTGGTACCTCGACAATGTGCTGGTGCACACCAATCGGGTGCGCGGTATCGCACTGAATCCCGCTGGCAACTACGACTTTCTGCGCACGGCCGAACTCGTCCATTGAACTTCCTGTGACCCAGCAATCGCCCCTTAGGCGCGTGTTACCATCAAAATTCGGAATGATTTTCCGTATATTCAGGAGTTCCATCCGCATTGCGCATCTTATTTATCGGTGACATCTTCGGGCGACCCGGCCGCACTATCGTCCACGAGCGGCTCCCCGAATTGCAGAACCAGTACAACGTGGAGCTGACCGTGGCCAATGGTGAAAACGCTGCCGGCGGATTCGGTATCACGCCGCAGATCGCAGAAGAACTTTTCGAATTGGGCACCGACGTCATCACCACCGGCAACCATATCTGGGACAAGCGCGAGATCATCGACTACCTGAATTCGGCAAAGGGCAATGAGGCCTCACTGGCGCGGCGAGTATTGCGTCCGGCAAACTATCCCGCCGGCAGCCCCGGCTTCGGCTGGTATCAGGGACGCACCCGCAGCGGCGTTGACTATGCCGTCATCAACGTACAGGGCCGGGTGTTCATGGCCAACAATGACGATCCGTTCCGCGTCGTCGACGAATTGCTGAAGCGCATCACCACTAAAGTGATTGTGGTCGATCTGCATGCGGAAGCGACTTCAGAGAAGGTGGCATTGGGATGGTATCTCGACGGCCGCGTAACTGCGGTGCTGGGCACCCACACTCATGTTCCGACTGCCGATGAGAAAGTCTTGCCGGGTGGCACTGCCGTGCAAACTGACGTTGGGATGACGGGGCCTTATGACGGCGTGATTGGTGTGCAGAAGGAACTCATCGTGCAAAAGTTCCTCACCAACATGCCATCGCGCTTTGAGCCGGCAGTCGAGGACGTCCGCCTGTGCGCAGCTGTTATTGATTGTGATCCTGTCACTGGCCGCGCCAGCAGCATTGAACGAATCATGCTGAAACAACAATAGCGGGAAACCGTCGCACTCTAAGAATTGCTTTACCAGGGTCCAGCTAAATGTCCCGCCCCGACGAACTCTTCATGGAAGAAGCGCTGCGCGACGCGCAACGTGCTCTCGCGCTTGGCGAGGTGCCGGTTGGTGCGATCGTAGTGCGTGATGGCCATGTTGTTGGACGCGGCTGCAATCGACCGGTTACGGATCACGATCCCACGGCGCACGCGGAAGTTCAGGCGCTACGTGAAGCGGGGCATGTCGTCGGCAATTACCGCCTGTCGGACTGCGATCTATACGTTACGGTGGAACCCTGCGCCATGTGTGCCGGGGCCATTACCCACGCAAGAATTCGTCGCTTGGTCTACGGCGCCGAGGACCCCAAGGCGGGCGCCGTCCACTCCATGTTTCAAGTGCTCAATCATCCCAAAATGAATCACCAGGTCGAAGTCACTAGCGGAGTTCTGGCCGCGCGATGCATGGACCTGGTTCAGGCGTTCTTTCTCACGAAGCGCCAATCCCAGTCCGGTTAATGTTGCGCGCGTCGCCGCCAGGCGAAATGACGCACCCCACTGCATTTGTTAAACTGGAATCGCTGGTAACTTCGCCAGTTTAATCCGTGCGGAGAGGTGCGTGAGCGGTTGAAACGATCCGCCTCGAAAGCGGACATACCTTAACGGGTATCGGGGGTTCAAATCCCTCCCTCTCCGCCATTACTTCTTCTGCAATCTCCACCGACAAAAACAGGCGAGTTCCGGCTCCAGTCCACCTAACTTCCGCTTGATCCAAATCCTTTCACGCCCCGAGCTGCGTCGCTCAATTCGTCCTCAACAACCTCGCCCGCCAGAAAAGGATGCTCCAGCAACTGCGCGATCTTGTCACCTTTGCGGATGTCATATGCGTCGTCACCCAGGTTCTCCATGAGGACGATCAATTCGCCACGGTAGCCCGCATCAATGACCCCGGCGTTACACATCAGACGCTTTTTCGCCATGCCAGAGCGGGTCTTGACGATCCCCCCCGCCGTCGGCACAAATTCGATGGCGATGCCGGTGTGGACACCAGCAGCGCTTCGGGCCGCGAGCGTGACATCCTCTGCGGCATACAGGTCGTAGCCGATGTCTTCTCCAGGATGTGCTACTGTGGGCAGCATGGCATCAGGTGAGAGTGTTTTGACTTTGAGCATGCCATTCATTCTGCCAGATGAGCCATCCACCAGGTAGTGAGCCGCAGCTCGATCCGCAAGTCCCGTACTTCAGCGAGGCAGCCGTCCGCGAGGTCTTGCATTACGAAGACTTAGTTCCAGCCATGGAAAGGGCCCTGATTGATTTCTCGACGGGGAAGGTATTGCAGCCGGTGCGCAGCATCCTGCCGGTCAGCCAATATCACGGCTTCTTTGGAATTATGCCCGCGGTGTACGGCGACATCATGGGAGCTAAGCTGGTCACGTTGTTTCCTGAAAATGGAAGCATCGGACTGCCTACTCACCAGGGCATCATCGTGCTTTTGCGTGCCACTAGTGGTGAACCGTTGGCCGTTCTCGACGGACGACTGATCACCGAAATGCGCACTGCTGCGGTCACCGCCGCCGCCACAAAGTTGCTGGCAGATCCGAATGCGAGCGTGCTGGCGATTCTGGGCAGCGGCGTGCAAGCCCGCGCGCATTGGAAGGCCCTTCAATTAGTGCGGCAATTTCGCGAAGTTCGCATCTGGAGCCGCAATCCCGGAAACGCTCAGACGTTGGCGGAGGAAATTGGCGGAACGGCAATGTCCCGCGAGGACGCGGTGCGCGGCGCCGATGTCGTGGTTACTGTCGCCAACGTCTCCGATCCGATCTTGTTCGGCCGCTGGCTGAAGCCGGGTGCCCTGGTCAATGCGGTCGGCGCGGTAGGAGCCACCAAACGCGAACTGGATGACGCTGCCATGCAAGGCTCTGTGGTGGTTGATTCTCGCGAGGCCGCTCTAGTTGAATCCGGCGACGTTCTTCTCTCGGGCGCAAACATTTATGCGGAGTTGGGAGAGCTACTCGCCGGGACGAAACCCCGACCGGCAGCGGGGACGACCGTATTCAAATCACTGGGTCTGGCTGTAGAAGACCTAGCGGCCGCAAAGCTGGTAATCGATTCGACCAAGTCCGAGCGGTGATCAGGTGCCCTTAATAAGTCGTTCTCCCTCAGTTGATCACCGAGCTGATGTCGAAAAACTGGTCAGTACCACCCATCCGACTCCAAGAATGATTCCGACCATGACGAAAAATGCCACTACCCAAATCACCGCTACCGCCTTTTCCTGCTCGGGGGTGGGTAGCGTAATGCCGATCGCCAGCATGATTCCCTTGGTGAACGAAACTAGCATTCTCATGATCATGGCATTCGACAGCAGTGCGGGCAATCGATCCCGCCGCTTCGTAGATTGAATTATGACCTGATTGGCGGAACTTTGATAGACGCGGGACGCTGGTCACGGCACTCGAGGACTAAAGCTCGCGGATTCCGTGAGACGTTAAGGAATTGGGGACAGATCACGAAGATTCCGCGAACAACTCGGGAGGTGCCGGTGCAGAAAATAGCCTATTCACAGTCTTTTCACTAGCCGCTGACTTCCCGGGGCGGTATCCTGTTTGGCGTAGCCGTTTCAATTGCGTCCCCAGAACTCAAAGAGGATGGAGAACATGGATCAGGTTGTGAGTAGGAGAAATCCTTCGGTTGTGGTGCTGGCAAGCGTTTTGCTTGCTGTCGTGCTGGTTTGCTCCGCCTATCCGGCGGTGGGACAGTCGGCCTCCGCACAGACACAGGCGTTTAATCAGAGTGTGAAGGAAGTTTACTTCCCGTTCAACATCTACAACAAAATCGTGGATAAGGCTGTTCTAGATGCCAACGCTGAGTGGTTGAAGCAAAATCCCGATGCAAAGATGTGGATCCAGGGGTATGCAGACCCACGTGGCGACATCGTGTACAACCTTGTGCTCTCGTACCGTCGCGCCCAGTGGGTCAAGGCGCAGTTGGTGCAGCGTGGAGTTGACGAGTCGCGTATCGGTTACGCTACAGGATGGGGCAAGCTGTACCAGAACTGCCAGCAGCAGGACGACAAGTGCTTCCAGCAGAACCGCCGGGTTGACACTCTGCCGCCGGAGGATCTGCTCTTTCATTTCAACGGTGTATAAGCAGTCGTAGGCAGGATTGATTTCAGGCAGATCAGCACTCCGCGACACGGAGTTGATCTGCCTGAGTTATTTGCGGCGTTTGTGCGTCATGCCATTGCTGCATAACGTACGTGCCTTCGCGGCGAGAGCGGCAGCAGGTGGCGCGACCCGAGACGGGTTGTTATAATTCGATTACCGCAGCACCCTTCACCGCGCGTTAGCGTACGTGGCCAGGTAGCTCAGCTGGTAGAGCGCAGCCCTGAAAAGGCTGGCGTCGGCGGTTCAACTCCGTCCCTGGCCACCATCATTCCAAAGCATTTAGGTCCGATTCCGATTTTCCATATTACCGGCAGTTTACCGGCAGTTACTGGTCTTGCCCGACCAGAGCGCTTCCGATCAGCTCCGTCCTCCTGTGGCTGAACAAAAGCTCAAGGAACATTCCCTGGGCATTCAGCCTGTCTGCCGGCATCGACTTGGCATAGATTTCGAGAGTCGTTTTCAAGTTTTGGTGCCGCAGAATCTCCTGCACCGTCTTGACATCCACTCTCATTTTCACCAGCACCGATGCCAGCGTTCTCCGGAAGGTGTGAAAGCCGAAGGTACGGGGTGGCGCGACCACCCCGGCCTTTCTCGCCGCTACTCTCAAGTAATCCGCCACCAGCATGTTCGCTGCAGGTGGCTTGGTCCCTTTCAAACGAAGACTGGGAAACACCAAGTCTTCATCGTTGGGGTAGAGCGTCTCCTTTCTCCAGGCCAGAAGATGCGCCGCCAGCAGCGGATGCATTGGCACAGGAGCTTTGGATGCCTTCGACTTGGGCGGGCCGAAACGGCGTTCGACGTAAGCCCGCCGTACCCGGATAAGCTGGTCCGTGAAATCCAAATCGCACCACTGGAGGGCCAGGACTTCAGAGACGCGTAGCGCTGTGGCCGCATCGGTGATGACCATCGTGCGGTGCATCAGATCCAGCGTGTCGAGGATGTCAAGAACCTGGGGCAGTGTGAGGATCACCGGTTCGAAGTCACTCACCAGCGACTGGCGCACGAAGCCGATGGGATTCCCGTCTGGCGTGCGTGGTAGAAATCCCTGTCGTTGTCCGTGCACGTAAACATTGTTCATGGCTTTGCGGATCTCGCCCAGGGTTGGATTCCTGAGCGCGAACTTATTCTTGAGTTCCCTCAGCCAGTCTTCGACCTCAGGCGGTTGGATTGCCAAAGCTGGAGTGGCGCCCCAGCGAGGCAGGGCCCAGCGACTGAGATAGCGTTTGTATTTGCGGATCGTCGAGTAGGCCTTCTCGATCGTGGCCTGGCGCTGATCCTCAGGCAGTTCTCTCTGTATGTAGTGGGCCGCAAGTTCCCCAAACAGCAACTGTGCCCCGACTTCGAAAGGTGATTGGTTAGGATTGAGATGGAGTTCTTCCACTCGCCGCCAGGCTGCTTCTTCGCTTGGATATTCCCTGACTTTGCCGACCTTAATTGACGTGGCTTGCACCCACGCCCCATCTTCCGGTCGCTGCCGACGGTAGCAGAACACCCAAATATCCCCTGATTTGCGTGGCTTCTTCTGAAGCCATCCGTTCTGAAATCGTGCCATCACTTCTCCTTTGGAGAGGTGGCACTCCCGGTTGCTGGGGAGTTTCGCTGAGAACGAGCCCACTGGTCAAGTTCGCTGAGCTTGTAACGCCAGGTTCTTCGCCGATTCCTAGGTCCACTGAGGACAGGGTGTGCTGGAATTTTGCCCTCCCGAGCCAGCTTTTGCACTTGCTTCCAGTCAAAAGCCAGAAATGCGGCCGCTTGTTTGCTGTCAACGTAAGGTTCAAGGCTTGGCGGGCTGGCCGGGGTAATCGGACTAAGCTGGGTTGACATAGGTTCCTCGTAAACTCGTGCATTCTCGATGCGTCGTGCCGGGTTAAGCCCATGCATGCTTGAGCTTTGCTCAACGCGGACAGACGCATGGGACGGCTTCTCCAGCGCTCTTGTTAACTTCAAATCGGGTGGTAGTCAAACGGACTGATCAGGCGATCGCTGGGCAGATGTCATGCGGTCCGTATGGACTTGCTTGTAATTTGGCAGCTCTGGCAGGGGTTTCGTGCTAAAACCGTTCTCAATCCAACGCGACGGTACTCCGGATGCGAAAGATCGCGGCTCGTCATGGAATCACGGTCGTCAATAGATTTATTTCACCAATCACACTTTGACTGGACAAAAGTAGCAAGTACACACGAAACCGCCGTCAAATCGAATGCCACAAAAGTGTGCGCGCATTGGTCCTCGATTCACTCCGCCATGTCCGCCGCAAAGTCGATTCCCTCCCCTACGCGCTGTCTGACTTCCTTGAGCCAGGCTCGAGGGTTGGTACCGTGAATCACGCGGCCGAGAAAGCCCAGCCGTTCGGCGGAATTGTTGCGGTTTCGCCGGATGTCGTCCTTCGTGATCTCGCTGTACAGGGCGAGAAAGGCATCCATATTCAGGGGCTTGGCAAACACGTAAGTCGCGTGGCCAAGCTGAGGGGTTTCGACGACTACGGCTTTCTCAACGTCGAAGATGTATTCCTCCCGAAACAGATAGATCCGGCGTGCCCGGCGTGCGAGCTGGCGATAGAAGAACGGGTCATAATCAGGGCGCCAGCTGATCTGGGCGACATCAAAGTCACCGGGAACATGAAGCTCGGAACACATTCGCTGCAGCTCCGCTCGCTCGACCGCCCGATGTTCCAGGCACAGCCGGATCTGATCCAGAGCCCGCGAATAGTGGCCGAAGCGGTGATAGGTAGTTTTGGCAGATTCCATTTGCAGATGGAAATCGGACGGCAGTTTGACCTCCAACCGGCTCGGCAATGCAGTTTCCCAGGTAACGAGCTCCCACTCCTCACGGCGTTTGCGGTACTTGCCGCTCTGTACGAACGTGCCCTCGACTTCGATCTTGCTTCCCAACAGATGCTTCCACTGATTCCAAGTGCGATCCCAGAGTGTATGCAGGACGGCTGGATCGAGCCACAACTCCAGCTTGCGACGCATGTCGCGGCAGAGTGCCCGGTCATCGTAGAAATCACATCTGCGCAGCGGCACATGGAACCGCCGACGCCGGAGATCGGGTGAAAACGCGAGGATGCGGCGAGCAAAGAACGTCTCTCCATCACGGGAAGGCTCGCCGGCAACGAGAAGAGAGCCAAATCCACCATACGGAAATACGGCAGGAGCTTCAGGATCGGCCAGCAGCGCGTCGTAGCAAGCGCGCAGTTCGGGCTGACCGACGATGTTGAATGCCCGCTCCAGCGCCACTCGTTCTCTGTGCGCCACGCCTGCCGTTCTTAGCTCCAGATCACGGAGCTTGAAAGCCACGCGAAGCTCGGAGGGCGAAGCGCTG
>DATBZX010000398.1:0-8116 GCA_036512955.1 Terriglobales bacterium | reverse complement strand
GACATCCCGCGCTGCACTCGGTATTCATGGAATAACCCGAGTGTCTCGTAGAGCCATTTGCTACTCCACCTTTTCCAGCCGAATCCTTTGCGTTGTCGGGCACGCATCAAGTGTCGCCGAACCTTCTTCTCCACCCAATCTTCGATCATCGAAAAGCACCCGCTCGAGTGTCCCACTGCAAAGTAGTTCACCCAGCCTCGCAGGATCGGATTGATCAGTTCGATCACCCTGCCTACGGGTTGGCTGGCAAATCGTCGGAAGATCTCCCTGAGCTTTGCCAACAGCGCCGTCCGTTTCTTGAGCTTGGGCGCGAAATACGGTCGCCACTTCTTGTTACGGCTCAAAATGCGGCGGAACTCAAAGCCCAGGAAGGAAAACTTCTCTCCCTTCGATAGATCCACCATCCGGCTTTTCTCTTCGTTGATCGTTACTCGGAGTTTGGCTAATTCCTCTCGTAGCCGCCTTTCCACCGCCGTCACCAGCCAGTCATGTCGCGGATGAGAGTCAACCAGTATCACCAGATCGTCCGCGAATCGTGCATATTGGACGTGGGTGTACTGACCGCGCCGCGTGGTAGTGATCGCCTTTTCCAGCATCCGGTCCACCTCAGTGAGGTAGACGTTACTGAGCAACGGCGAAATTACCCCGCCTTGCGGAACTCCCTTTTTTCCAGTCGCCCTCAGCATTATCTTGAGTAACTGCATGACCTCGTCATCTTGTGCCCGTCTCGCCGCCTTCTCTAACAGTAGATAGTGTTGGACGTTATCAAAGTAGGCGCTCAGGTCGATATCGATGATTCGAGTCTTCTCTTCGACAATGGCTTGGGCTACCCGGTTCACCGCTTGATGTGCTGTCCGTTTCGGCCGGTATCCATACGTGCCCGATTGGAAATCAGCTTCGAAGATCGGCTCCAGGATAAGCTTCATTGCCCCCTGAACCACGCGATCACGGATAGCAGGTATCGACAGGACGCGGACTTTCCCCCCGTCCTTCCGAATCTCCTTTCTCCGTGCTCGCATGGGCCGATACGTGTGTGTGACTAGTTCATCCCTGATCTGCCTCAAGAAACTTTCCTCTCCGCTTTCTTCGATGGCCTCGAACGTGACCCCGTCAATCCCGGGCGCCCCGTTGTTGCTTTTCGCCATCCGGTAGGCTTCGTGGAGTGTTTCCATCTTGCAGACATGGATGTACAGCCCCCAAAAACGCCAGGCAGGTTCAGCCTTCGCCTTGACGTATAGACTCCTTCTCAGGTCCTGCAGATTGATGGGTGCCTTTGTCATTTCACCCCTGCCTTCCATGTTGTTAGAGTCGCCACAAACAGCAAGGTCCCTTCGCTCCATCCGCATTACCAGACTTCGTCGCTACTGCGGACCTCTCCGCCACCCTCTCGCCTTTCCACCGACTTCCCGGTGTCACCGGTTATACGGTTTCCTTCTCCGCCGATTTCGCGACGGGGCGAGAAGGGCTTCTCCAGTTGCTTAGCACATCCTTGCCATCGTGCTGCTGCTGCAACCCCGCCAGAGTGCCCCGCCGCTTCGGTCAGTTTGCGACGAGCCATGCTGCCTTCGCCCCATGAAGAAAAGCTCGGCCTCTGGGATTCCGTTTCGAGGCTACTTGTGCATTCACTCGTTGCGGCCCGATGACTCGCTCACCATCCTTTCGATGGCTTCGTCGATAGGTTTTCAGGATTCGGTTTCCTTCCTCCTGACTATCCAAGCTACAGGGTCCTGACTTTTACCCTGGTGGGACTGCTTCCCACTGAATGCGCCAGCCTTCGCTGGACACACCTTCATACCGGTTTATCCCGGCGCACTGAAATCGCGATGTTACGCCAACTGAGTCATGCCTCTGGAGTCCAGGCGTTTATAAAACGGAAGACCAAAGATCGCTACGATCACCATGTGACCATGCTGCGGCGTCACTTTATCCCGGAGAAGTACTGAAGCTCGAGTAGCGCCACAGTTCCGGTGAAACAGGGAGCGGGGCTTCGAGCAGCTGGTTAGTCCTCGCGCGTGACGCCCAGCCCCTGCCGGTCTTCGACGGAAGCCTCGCGTTTCTCTTCGGCAGTCTCAAACGACCGTGCAATGGACGCGTTCAGCCGCCTCTGCTGGCGCAAGAGCGGTTTGCGCCGTTCTTCCGGCAGAAAGTCAATCAGATCACTGGCGAGGGCCTTCATTCGGCGCATCACCTGTATGCTGCTCGCCCCGTACAATCAGCTATAGCACCGGAGCCGTTGTTCGCTTCGGTGGCGATTACAAAAACCTGTCGGTCGTACGTGCACCTGGCCCGAGATCACCTCGTCGCCAATTTCTACTGGCTGTTCACAGAGAGAAAACTGATATCGTGTATGCTGGCAGCCAGATGTCTGGATCTAGGGTCCCTACAGCGGCTCGACGCCACATCGCCGCCGCTTTTTGAATTTGATCAAAAGGGGGAGCATGGGCAAGGCAGCAGGAGGCATAAATCGCAGAACATTCCTTAACAAGACAGCCACGGTGATCGCCGGGGGCGCGGCTTTCGGGAGCACGGCGTTGTCCTACGCTCGGATTATCGGTGCGAATGATCGCATCTCCCTGGGCCACATCGGAATCGGAAGCCGGGGGAATGACCTGGTTGAGATTGCGGGGCGGCTAAAGATTAGCCACAACGTGGACATGACCGCCGTCTGCGATTTGTGGTCAGTGAACCGGGACAAGGCGCGCACGGCATATGGGAAGTATCAGGGCAGGGAGCCGCGCGCGATGCAACATGTGGAAGAACTGCTCACGCTGAAGGATGTGGACGCAGTGATGATTTCCACGCCCGAGCATTCCCATTCGCCGATCCTGAAGCTGGCGGCGGAGGCGGGCAAAGACGCGTACGTTGAGAAGCCGATGGGTAATGTGCTGGCCGAGGTGAAGGCTGCGCGCGATGCGGTGGTGGCCAGCAACTTGATCGTGCAAAGTGGGACGCAGCATCGAAGTGAGCCCTATCCGAAAGCGGCGCGTGAGGTGGTGCGGAGTGGCGCACTGGGACAGGTGAGTAAGATCGAGATCGTGTGGAATTATCATGGTCCGCGGTGGCGCGGACGGACAGAAGTGGCGCAGATCCGCGAGGCGGACACGGATTGGGGGAAATGGCTGATGACCAAACCGCAACGTCCGTTCGATCCGCGCCTATATTTCGAATTCCGGCTGTACAAAGAGTTTTCGAGCGGAATTGCCGACCAATGGATGAGCCACGGGATCGACCTGGTGCATTATTTTATGGACGATCCCGTGCCACGGTCGGTTGTGGCACACGGCGGAATATTTGCCTGGCGTGACGGACGGGAGAATCCGGACACGTTTCAAGCGTTGCTGGAATATCCGAAGGGATTCCTGGTAAGTTACGCGACGAGTTTTGGGAATGATGCGCCGGGGTACACGCGCTACATGGGCAAGAAGGCGACGCTGATTAACATAGGCGACGAGGGCAGCCCGCGCTACCAGGTTGTGGAGGAGAAAGGCAATCACGAAGAGAATCTGGAGATCGACAGGGAGCGCGCGGCGCACTACATTCAACTGCCGGGTGACAAGGGGTTGGCGCCGATGGGGATCGATGACATGTCCGTCGAGCACATGGCCAACTGGTTCGAGTGCATTCGTTCGCGGCAGCAGCCCATCGCGACCGTGCACGATGGCTTCGGACATTCGGTCGCCTGCATCATGGCGGCGGAATCGTACTGGACGGGCAAGAAGCTTTACTGGGATTCAGCAAAGGAAGAGATTTTGGACCGCGCGCCACAGGCGATGTGAAACTAAAGGTTGTTGCGCTTCATCTCGTCCATCAGGTGATCGCATGACCGCACGCACAGGGCCATGATGGTTAGCGCGGGATTCTGGCAGCCGATCGACGTAAACCCTGAGGCGTCCATCACGAAAAGATTCTTGATGTCGTGGGTTTGCTGAAATTGATCGAGCACGGATTTCTTGGGGTCGCTGCCCATGCGGGCGATGCCGGATTCGTGAACCGCCCAGCGCGGCGCGGAGGGAGTCGCGTGAGTGCGTACGTTTTTCGCCCCAGCCGCCTCCAGCATTTCTCCGGCAGATTCCGCAATGTCCTTGATCATGGCTTTCTCGTTCTCGCCGTCGGACATGTGAATCTTTACGACCGGGATACCGTAGATATCTTTCACGTCCTTGTCGATTTCCACAAAGTTGTCCCAGCGCGGCAAGACTTCGCCGAAGCCGGCGAGGCTGAGCTCAGAGCGTGGTTCACGAAGCGCCTTCTTGTAAGCCTCGCCAAAGCCGGGCGCCCCCCAGTTGAAATCGACTTCGCTGTCGCCTTCCAAGCCATAACCGCGCAGAAATTTCTTGAAGGGCGGGCTGCCTTTCGTGTTGCGAAAGCGGACGACATAAATCCCCACAGGTTTGATGGGAACGCCAAAAGAAGGCGTCGGGGCAAGCTCGGGAAATTCGCCGCTGCCGCCGGCGCTGCGCACGTGTGCCATGAGGTAGTGGCCGAGAACGCCGCTGGAGTTGGCAAGGCCATTAGGATACTGGCGATTTGCGGAGTTAAAAAGGATGCGGACGGATTCCTGCGATGAAGCGCATAGGGTGACGGCGCGAGCGTAAATTTCGCGCGGCGCGCGCGTGTTGCGGTCGATGTAAAGAACGCCGCGAGCGCGGTTGCGGTCCGTATCCATCAGGACTTTGAAGGCCATGGCGTTCGAAATCAAGGTACAATTTCCGGACTTCAGTGCGTCGGCGACAGTGGTGAAAGCGGAATTGAAGTAAGACTCGGTCATGCAGCCGCGTTCGCACGGGCCGCAATAGTGACATGCGCTGCGGCCATTCAATGGTCTGGTGAGGGTCGCTGAACGCGCGAGCGTCGCGGTACGGCCCATTTTTTCCTTCAAGCGACTGCGAAAAACGGATTCTTGACAGTTCAGCGGCATGGGCGGCTGGAACTGGCCATCTGGCAACTCTTCGAGTCCCTCCGCCATCCCGGTGATTCCAACGTACTTGTCCACCAGATCGTAATAAGGCGCGATGTCTTTGTAGCTGATCGGCCAGTCTTCGCCATAGCCGTCGTGGGAGGCGGCTTTGAAGTCCTGTTCGCCGAGGCGCAACGACACGCGGCCCCAGACGTTGGTGCGGCCACCGGTCATGCGCAAACGGCCCAGCCAATTGAATGGCTTGTCTGCCGGCGTGGTGTAAGGTTCTTCGATGTCGTTGACGAACCAATCTTGGGTATATTCGTTGCAGACGTCCCCCATCTGCATTTGAATGGGGCGAGTCTTGCGCAGAATTTCCGGGGCGAGGTTGCGATACTTCAGCTCGAAAGGCGGGGTGTGCTCGCTGAAATTCTCGTTGGATTGCGGGCGTCCGGCTTCCAGCAGAGCAACTTTCAGCCCAGCCTCGGCCAGACGTTTGCACGCCCAGCCTCCGGCAGCGCCTGAACCTACCACGATGACGTCGTATTTCTGCCTTGCCAATTCAGCCATGGGTTCGATATCGCCGAAGGGGTTGATTTTTCATGCTAAACAAAGTAATGACTTGCGGATGCTAACAAGCCAAGCAGAGCCGGGTCAATCGAAGAGGATGGAGCGCACTCCGCAACGATGGGTCACCTTTATCCACTTGTCTTTGGAGCCGGCATGCAAGACACTGTCTCTCGTTGACAGGGCACTTGTAACCGTGCAAGAGCCGAGTGTTACCATTACCGCGAAAGAATTCGCTGCATAACTGAGACGCCAACCATAAAAGACTCTTTGAGGATATCGTCGTGATCAAAGATCAGCGGCTACGGGTGATCGAAGATGGACACGCGATGACGCGCAGGCTTACACGCCGCGAGATGGTGCAACGGATGCTTGCCGGAATGGGCGCCGGAGCGGCGTGGCCATTGGTGGCTGCTTCCCACCCCATTCACAGGCTTCTTTCGAATGGAGCAATTTTTTCCCACGCGGAGGCGCAGATGGCGTCCGCGGATGGGAAACCGTTATTTCTCAGCGCGCCCCAGAATGAGGCGCTCGTCGCGCTGTCGGAAATGATTGTGCCCGGATCAACCAAGGCTCAAGTGAGCCGGTTCATCGATTTGCTGCTCAGTGTAGATACGCCCGCGAACCAGAAGAAATTGTTGGCGAGTATTTCGGCGATGGACGGCGAATCGCAGAAGCGCTTCGGGCATCCCTTCGCGGCTCTCACGGGAGACCAGCAGAATGAACTCCTAACCACCGCTTCGAAAAAGGATGCGCACCGCAGCGAGGGCAAGGACAAGGGTTTAGAGGCGCAAGATTCTGAGGGCAAACACGCAGGAGATACCCAAGCTACGCTCAACGACCACTTCGAAAACCTGAAGGGTTGGATTAGCGGAGCGTATTATTCGTCGGAAATCGGTATGACGGAACTCGGATGGACCGGCGAATATGCGTTCGAGAATTACCCATCGTGCCAGCACGCGGAAGAACATCATTGAGACTGCCCTCAGGGAGAGGACTCGCATCAGTGAAAGATAGCTTAGCGAGCCGGGTAGCCGCCATGTGCACGATGACTTCTTCGCGGTTCTCTGGGCTGATCGGCTTGGGGCGCATCTCCGGGTCTTCGTCGTGCTCGTGGTACAGCATCATCATCGGGATTAGGCATCCGCCGTGCTCCTCGTCGTTGACAAGCTCGGCCCAGCCGTCGTGCCGCATGCCCATGCCCCGCATGAATCCGCGAGCCCAGTCATTGTCGTGCGCCGTGCCATCCTCATCTTCCAACAGCAGCGGCACGTAGACCTCGCCCTTGAACAGTGCCCCGGCCGCTCGGAGGGTTGGGCTCGGGCGAAACGCCGAGTTTCGGAAGTGTCGTTGACGACACTTTTGTCGGGCATGAGGACTACCCTTGTACATCATGCAACCAGACGCGGCCAACCGGCATGCACCGAATGTTGTGCACAACCGCTCCAGAGGTTTAACTGCGCATACTCCGCGATGACTCGGGACAGTGGCACCTTTTTTAAGCTAACGCTGATGAATAGCCCGGCAGAAGTCCGGATGGGCTCAGTTTCGAGCACCTCAAAAACAAGTGTTTCGGAAGTGGGTTACATCACAGATTGTGAGCGACCGGATAGGAGAGTCAAAAGTGTTTGCATATCTTTCTTAGCCTCAAGGTCGTCAGACAGGTCAACGCTCCAAAAATTGTCCTGCGGTTCCAGCGATTCGATGCCGGCCCGTAGTTCATTCGGGCCAAGCTGGCGAATCCATCCGACTCGGAACTCGGCTTTTTTCGACCCGCGTTGCAAACTTATGATCATTCCGGGTTGCAATTGCGTTCGGAGGCCGCCAAGCTGTGCCCCTGTAATCGTGATGTCAACCGTATGCGCCAGGTGAGTAACCTTATCGACCGAAACCTTGACAGGCAACACCATTTTTCTGCGGAGCGATTTGCGTTTGTTCAGCATTGGCAGCACTTATTATCCGATGTCAACCCGTCATCGTATAGTTACCTCAGTCATCGGTCGTATAGTTACGTCAGTCATCGGTAAGGCAGCCTTCCACCCAACGCTAACGCGGCGCGAGTTTCCCCTCTCTCCCTGAGTATCAAAGTCCCGCTGTCGAGCGTGCCAAGGCTATCTGTTTAGTTTGGCCGGAGTTTCGCCGGTTGGACTCAATGAAAACGCCAACACTCTTCGCCGGCATGGGTTCCGCAAACAAGTATCCCTGGGCGGACCCACAACCGGCCAACGCCAACAGTTGGTGTTGGTTAGGTGTTTCCACCCCTTCAGCGACCACTTTAAGATCCAGATTACGCGCCAGCCCGATGATTGTCTTAACGATGGCGTAGTTTTCGGCGTCCATCGTCTTAACGAACGACTGATCGATTTTCAGGGTGTCGACTGGAAAACGACGGAGATAGCTCAGAGAGGAATATCCCGTACCAAAATCGTCGATACTCAGCTTCACTCCTAAAGTCCGTAGCTGCGACATTGTTTGGAAGGTCGCCGCAACGTCGTTCATGGCCAAGCTTTCGGTGAGCTCGATGGTGATGCACTGCGGATCAATCGCACTCTCTTCAATCGCGTCTTTGACGTGCCCAATAAAACCGGTGTGAGAGAAGTGCTTTGAACTGATGTTAATGCTGACATATAACGGCGGGTCAGCAGGATAGCG
>DATBZX010000397.1:0-7048 GCA_036512955.1 Terriglobales bacterium | reverse complement strand
GACTGGTCCGGCGACATGATGCTGTCATCCGTCATCGGTACCCAACTGTCGCGGGAATTGGTGAACGGGTCCTTGGGAAGCTGCTTCAGGTACCCAGCGTCAACCACGTCCTGCAAGGATTGGGGCGCCTTCTGTTTGTCCAGAGTGTACTGGTCGATGACGGATCGAAGGGTGTAAAGATCATCGCGCAGCACGGTCTCGCGGGCCCGCAAGATCGATGCCTGGTAGCGCGGAATCGCGACCGACATCAGGATGACGATGATACTGATGACCACCATCAGCTCGATCAGGGTGAATCCACGTTGTCGGGAGCGCCGGTTCATGATCGCAATTTCTGGTTCTGACAACAAAGCTACCACGTCTTGTATTTCGATCCGTCGAGGGCCGTGCCCTCTGACTTGGTATAGACATCGAAGACGTTCTGCCCACCCCACGAATCGGAGTCAGCCTCGTCCTGCATGGAGCGCAGGCCCCATTCGGTCTTGCCGGTCATGGGATCGACGGGTATTCGCCGCAAGAAACGCATCTTCTTGCCATTGGAATCCACGCCCTTCACCAGCGTTTCGAGATCGGGCGGATAGCCCTGGCTGTCAACCTTGATCTGAAACGCGCCGCGGTCGGCCGCGTCTTTATAGCGGTCGATGCCGTCACGCATCTCCCAAAGTGCATGACGAAGATCGCGTTCCTTATTGCGCTGGATTGTCACTCGGACAATTGGCACCGCCGCTGCAGTCAGGATCATGAGGATCGTCATGGCGACGATCAACTCGACTACGGTGAATCCTCGGAGGCGATCTCTGCGTAACCCCAAGGAGTCCGCGAGAGGATTCTTCCTGGTCTCCCACACGTCGCTTTGAGTTGTGCCTGGCATTTTGCGGAGAGTGGTTTCCACGAATCCAATCCTAATTCTCCCGGCGACGCGTGCTCTGATCCAAAGCAAGCTCTGCAACGCTGGTAGTCGTTCTCAGTGACAAGCGCTGGCGCTATTTCGGCTGCAAGCGCGCACTAGTGGACCGTCACGATTGCCTGCGAGCCGCCTGCCGGCACGTTCTGCATGCTGCCGTTCTTCAGGGTGGCACGATTGATGCTCAGCGTCGCCTGCCCCGGAGCCTTTGCTTGGAATGTCAGGGTGAACACCTGTCCGTCGCCACTGATGCCATTGCTTCCAGGCGGCCGCGAAGCCGTAACCTGCAAAATTCCCATCATGCTGTCATCACGGTGAACCAGGGCGACGGCCTGACCGTCCTGCTGCAGTAACGGGCCGTTCGACACGTTCAGTAATTGCAGCACCTTCGGGTTATACAGGATCTGCAGGGGCACAGAATAAACGTTCTGTCCGCCCGTCAAGTTGACGTTGACCGCAAAAGTCGTTCCAACCGCCTGGCTCAACGCAGGCGGATCGAAACTTACCAGGGCGCTGCCAGCCGGGGCGCTTGCCGCCTGTTCTGCCGGAGGATTGCCTGCCTGTGCTGGAGTAGCCGTTCCCGCCTTGCCAGACTGACTGGGAGCCGGTTCTGGAGCCGGAGCACTGGCATGATGGAGCGAAATCGAATTGGCCGTGCCGACATCGATGGTACGAGTATTGCTGTCGAAAATGTCCTGGGCGCGCACGATGTGCGGAATCAGCATGAACACCAGTTCGTTGTCCTGGCGCTGCTTGTTCTCGGTAGAGAAGAAGTAGCGGAAAAACGGGATCGAGGCCAGCCCCGGGATTCCATTGATTGACCGGCTCTCCGTTTCCTCCAGGATTCCACCCATGATGTTGGCCTCGCCTTCGCGCATGCGGATCTCATGCTCGATCTTGCGCTGGCCGATAATCGGCTGCTGGATGCCGCCAATGTTCTGGTAGGAATCGACTGCCGAAATGTCCATCGATAGCTTAAGGGTAACCTGATCGGTTCCGTGCACGTGGGGCGTGACATCGATGTTCACACCGACATCGATGTAGTTGAACTGAGTGTTGACCAAGGGATTGATTCCGACCCCGCCGATTCCGGGCTGAAACGAACCGGTTGCCACCGGGACGCGTTGCCCGATCTTGAGCGAAGCCTTCTGTCCGTCAAGGGCACGAATCTGCGGCTGCTGCAGGATTCGAGTATTGCTGTCGTTATAAAGGAACGTCGCTGTCGCAGGAGGAATCGTGACCTGAAAATTAGTGGCATTCAGGTGGGCCAGGCTGTTCAGGTTGATCGAGCCGGTGGTGCTGCCCGTGGTTGTCGAGACACTGCCATTGCCGGTGCCAACGTTCGAGCCCGAAGTGGACGTCGTCGAGCTCGTGTTGTCTTGCAGCGCGACTGATACCGTCGTCGGCGGGGTTATCCCCAAATCGCGCAACTTGTTGCGTTGCACCTGCATGATCACGACATCAACCACAACTTCAGGACGCGACTTGTCGAGATCGTCGATCAGTTTCTCGGCCAACGCGATCTGGTCGGGCGTTCCGCGGACCACGATGGCCTGCTGCGAAGGAAATTGCTGCAGTCGCTGTGTATCCAGAAGCGTACGTAGGATATTGACCAGGTCCTGGAGTTCATTGGGCTGCGACAAGTTCGACAGGTAGAAGGTCCGGATTACGCTCTGTTCGATTTCCTTGCGTTTGGCCGGAGTGTCGGCGGCCACGAAAATCGTGTTCGGAGTAACTGGGCGCCAGAACGTCTTGGACTCCAATGCCGTAATTTCCAGCGCCTCTTGCAGCGTGACCCCGTTGAGTTCCACGCGAATGCGCCGCGAGGTGTAGTCCGGATCGAACAGCACGTTGATGCCGGCCAGTTTTCCGATGGTCTCGTAAATGGTCTTGGTGTCTTCGCTGAGCTTCAGCGTGATTGGCGTATTGGCAATGGGAGCGAGCTCGACCGGCCCGCCGGCCTCCTCCATGCGTTTATGCAAGGCGGACTGCGCGGCCTCGCCCGGAGTAGGCTGACTGGGTTGGTCAGACTCCTTCATTGCCCGCCGGACCTTATTGGCCTCCTGTTGCGCGATGAAACTCGAGGGATCGACCGAAATGGCCAGCTCAAATTCCGTCAGGGCTTCCTGCAGCTTGCCGCTCTTCTCCAGTAACTGGCCCTTATGAGTGTGCGAGGCTGACGCAAAAAACCGGATGCGTTCAAACGATGCTCGATATTGAAGATCGCTTGGTTTAAGTTCGTAGGCCTGATGGTAAAAATTGTAGGCGGTTTCGTAGTCCTGCCGCATCTCGGCGTCAAGTCCCTGCTTATAGAGGGCCTTGGCTTTGTCAGTGGCGACCGCAGGCAGTGAGCCGAAGATGAGTAAGAGAGCCAGAACACGGGTTAACCGTTTCATCAGGTTCCTTAAGACCGGGTTTGCCGGACCGCACTTAGAGTCGGCCAGAAGTGCGCCTCGGACATGCTGTTCAGACTGCTGCCCGCCCATAAAGTAAGCAGTCTACCTCTCCGGAACGCCGGGGACGCCGCCATGATTGCAAGTGTCTGAATCGGGGCGATTATAGCATCCCGACTCACTGTATATCTGTGATTCCACACGTGTGTTAGCATACGAGATTCGCACTCGTGCGAGCGATTTATCATGGCCCGTCCGCCCCAGTCCACAGGTCGTCCGGAGAAGGAAAAGCAGCCCCGGCGCGATCCGACGGCCAGCGGCTTGCGCGACGCCGCGGTCAATCGCTCTGCCTCCTACAACTACTTCCTCCTGGAAAAATTCGAAGCCGGTATCGCTCTGCGAGGCACCGAGGTGAAGTCGATTCGCTCCGGACGTGCCAATCTCAAAGACGCCTACGGCCTGGTGAAAGATGGCGAGCTTTGGCTGATTAACGCGCACATCGGGGTTTACGAACATGGCAACATCTTTAATCATGAACCCACGCGCACGCGAAAACTCTTGGTTCACAAGAGCGAGTTGAACAAACTGATCGGAAAGACCCAGCAAAAGGGACTGACCCTGGTTCCAACTCGGCTGTATTTTCGTAATGGCAGAGCTAAAGTCGAGATTGCGCTGGCGAAAGGCAAGCAGCACTGGGACAAGCGCGAGACTGAGCGCCGCAAGACTGCCGATAAAGAAGCGCGCGAGGCCATCGCACGCAGCCGGAAGAGCTAGGCTATGGCGACGCGTCTCGAGAGCCGCTCTGCGGCGACATTTGTGTTAGCCGTGGGCGTCAGAGTCTGTGTCGCAACTGCGAATCCAAATTTACGGTGGGCTGAAACGCTCGAAGAGCACTGCCCCAGCCGCGAAGCGGCGGAATTTGTGTTAGCCCCGGGCGTAAGCCCGGGGTAAAGTGGGAAATCAGATTGAGCCGCGGAGCGGCGGCACTGGCTGCGACACCGTCTCGTTAGCCCGCGGATCCTGGCCGTTTAAGATGATCCGAGCCGCGTAGCGGCGGCACAGCCGTGAACAGATACCTCAGCGAAACACCGTAACAAGGAAATCATCATGAAAATCACACTCTCTTCCTCTACTCCCTCGCAATTTGAAACTGAATGTCTGGTTGTCGCCGCAGTTGATGTTTCGGAAAAGAGCGCGAATGGCGATAAAGAGAAGCCCAAGCCGCAAATTCTTTCTGACGATCCGGCCGTGCTGGCTGCCGTGGCTGATCTCGTGGCGTCTGGCGAAGTCACGGGTAAGACGTTGGAAGTCACGCTCCTGCACAAGCCCGCCGGGTTGAAGGCGAAGCGTCTGCTGCTGATTGGCGGTGGAAAGGCCAAGAGTTTCTCCACCTCCGAGCTGCGCAAGATCGCCGGAACCGCGGTGCGCACCATCAAGGGGAAAGACCTGAAGAGTTTCGCGCTGGCCGCGCCAACAGGGGTGAGCTTCAGAGATGCGGATGCGGCGAAATCCATCGCGGAAGGCGCTCTGGTTGGCACCTTCGATGCCGATTACTACAAGAGCGATCGCAAGGATCAGAAGATCGACGAGCTGACTGTACTTGCACCTGCGAAGTCCGATGCCAAGTCTCTGCAGGCCGCCATCGACATTGGGACCATCATCGGCGAGGCCCAGAACTTCACCCGTGATCTCGTCAATGAGCCTGGCAACCGCATGACACCGACCATCCTTGCCGATCGGGCAAAGAAGATGTGCGAGGAAACAGGCCTGCAATGCGAGATCTACGGGCCGGACAAGATCAAAGAACTCAAGATGGGCGCGTTCTGGAGCGTGGCGCAAGGCTCGGAGGAAGAACCGAGGCTGATCATCATGCGGCACGAGCCCGCGGGCGCGCCTGAGAAGCCTGTCCTTGGACTTGTAGGCAAGGGCGTGACGTTCGACAGCGGAGGAATCTCCATCAAGCCCTCCGACGGCATGGAGAAAATGAAGTACGACATGGCCGGAGGCGCATCGATGATCGGCGCCATGCGCGCCATCGCACAGCTCAAACCCAACGTGCGAGTGATCGGCATAGTTTGTGCGACCGAGAATATGCCATCCGGTGCTGCGCAAAAGCCCGGCGACGTGCAGATTGCGATGTCAGGCAAGTCAATCGAGATCATCAACACCGACGCTGAAGGACGCCTGGTGCTGGCCGATGGTCTGCATTACGCCAAGCAGTTGGGCGCAACCCACCTGATCGACGCTGCCACCTTGACCGGCGCATGCGTCGTTGCGCTGGGCATGATCAACGTTGGCGTTTTTTCCAATGATGACGAGTTCTACGAGAGCTTCAACAAGTCGCTGAAAGCATCCGGCGAGAAGATGTGGCGGCTGCCCGTCGATGAAGAGTACCGCGACATGATCAAGTCCAACATCGCCGACATCGTGAACAGCGGCGGACGTTGGGGCGGCGCGGTCACGGCTGCAATGTTCCTGAAGGAATTCGTGGGCGATACGCCTTGGATCCATCTCGATATCGCCGGCGTGGCCTGGATGGAAGACAACAAGCCGTGGATTGCAAAAGGCCCGTCCGGGACCCCGGTTCGCTCTCTAGTCGAGTTCGTGCGCCAACTGGCACCGGCCAAATAGCTTCGGTTCGCAGTCCGAGCCCAAAGGGCGATATTTGTTTTAGCCGCGGGCGTGAGAGACTGTGTCGCAACTGCGAATCCAAATTTGCGGTGGGATAAAACGCGCGGAGATCAATCGCCCCAGCCGCGGAGCGGCGGCATTTGTGTTAGCCCCGGGCGTAAGCCCGGGGTAAAGTGGGAAATCAGATTGAGCCGCGGAGCGGCGGCACTGGTTGCGACACAGTCTCGTGAGCCCGCGGACGACGATCGACTAAGATAACCGAGCCGCGTAGCGTCGGCACACTCAGGGCCCGAAGCCGCGCGCTTCTCTCCCTGTCACAATTTCTTCATGCACAATTCATTGTGCTTTGATGCGCTGAGGTCGCCGCACGAATAGAGTAGCGTCAATAGCAAACCTGATCGGAGAGAGTGGGGAGACGGTCAAACAGCCGCTCCCCGATTTTTCTGCCCGCATCTCCCACAATCGAGCGTCGCAGTTTGCGCTCTATCGCCGCGACAACTAACATTCTTGGGTTATGCCAGTCGCCATCGATTCAACCGGTACCACCTACACTCCGATTAAGGCACCGCGCGGCAACCAGCTTTCCTGCAAGGGATGGGCCCAGGAAGCCGCCATGCGCATGTTGATGAACAACCTCGACGAGGATGTCGCCGAACGTCCGCAGGGCCTCGTCGTTTACGGCGGTACGGGCCGCGCCACGCGCAATTGGGAGTGCTATCACGCCATCGTAAACTCCCTGCGTTCGCTGGAGAACGACGAAACGCTGCTGGTGCAGTCCGGCAAACCGGTCGCGGTTTTTCGCACCCACGAATACGCCCCGCGTGTGCTCATCTGCAACTCCAACCTGGTGGGCCACTGGTCGAATTGGGAGAAGTTCAACGAACTGGAGAAGCAGGGCCTCATGATGTACGGCCAGATGACCGCCGGCTCGTGGATTTACATCGCCAGCCAGGGAATTGTACAGGGTACCTTCGAGACCTTTGCCGCGGCGGGCGAACGACATTTCGGCGGATCGCTGGAAGGAAAGTTGCTCGTCACTGGCGGACTGGGCGGCATGGGTGGCGCGCAACCGCTCGCCGCGACGATGAACGGCGCGCATTGTCTCGGGATCGATGTCGAT
>DATBZX010000396.1:0-10983 GCA_036512955.1 Terriglobales bacterium | reverse complement strand
GAAGGGCGTTCCCATGGGCGCCGACCTGCCTCCGCTAAAGGGCACTGCTCCGACGTTTGTCGTTTGGGCAGTGAAAGACCCAACCTCCGGCAATCTTGATCGCATCCAGATCATCAAGGGCTGGACCAAGAACGGGCAGAGCTTCGAGAAGATTTTTGACGTGGTCTGGTCCGGCGACCGCAAGCCTGACAAGTGGTCAGGCAGGGTTCCAGCGATCAAGAGCACCGTGGACCTGGAGAAAGCCACCTACACCAACGACATCGGCTCTACGGAACTTAAGACTGTCTGGACCGATCCCGAGTTCGATGCCAGCCTGCACGCGTTCTACTACGCTCGCGTGCTGGAAATCCCCACGCCGCGCTGGACGCTCATTCAGGCGGTCAAGGCCGGCTTGACTCCGCCGGATGTGGTTCCGCTCACCGGACAGGAGCGCGCCTGGTCGTCGCCCATCTGGTACACGCCGACCGCCGACGCGCGCAAGAATGCGCCTGCCGGCATGACCGTGGCCGACCTGAAGGCGAAGGGCGCCGCGGCATTGGGAGATGCGCAACTCAAGGCGCTGATCGTGGGCAAAGCCTTCTGGGTACGCAACAACGCGACCGGTGAGCAGTTCAGCGTCAGCTATACCGCCGAAGGCCAGAGCATCGTCTGGCATATCGGCAAGAACGTCACAACTCCAAGCCACTACGGCAACCCGGTTCGCGACGGCTACCAGGGAGTGACCACGCCGTACAAGATTGAAGGCGGCAAAGTGGTGACCACCATTTCCCAGGACCCGTTTGCGGTGACCGTGTACAAACTGGGCGACACATATTACGGAGCGCGCAGCAACGAATTCGGCTACGCCAACTACGAGATGATTCCGAGCCCGCAGTTCGTGCTCAATCCGTTGACCGCGACGCTCAACACCTTTTCCATTGAACTGGGGCTGACCGAACAGCAGAGACAGCAGATTCTCCCCTTCCTGCAAGACGAGGCAAAGCAACTCGGGGCGCTGAAGAAGAACACCTCGCTCAAGCCATTGGACAAGATTGAGCAGCTGAAGCAAATCAGCGGCGCCATCGACGCCAAAATCACGCCTCTCCTCGATCCCGCGCAACAGAAGAAATTCCAGACCATGCGCGAAGACATGCGCCGGGAAATGATCGAAAAGATGGGCAGCCAGGCGATTCAGAAGGCCGAAGCCAAGGTAAAGCAGGAGATGTAGAGCTGGAAGTAAGAAGGAACCTCTGGGCAGGCGGGCAGGCAAGCCCGTTTGCTTTGACCCTCGCGTCTGCAGGAAGGCACGGAATCTGCCGATCAAGAACGTGCAATGAAACTGAAGAAGCTGGTCCTTGCAGTGGCGGCCGCCGCCGAAGCGGTACGGGAGTGATCCTGATCGCCTATCCACCGATCGTGGTTCAGTTACTGTTCGGTGTAGACATCGATGGCATCGGCATAATGATGAGCCGCATCACTGGCATAGCCCTGATCGGCCTCGGTGTCGCCTGCTGGCCGGGAAATTCCGCCCACCAGCCGCTGAACGGAATGCTGACCTACAGCACGCTCGCCATGCTGTACCTCATTCGCATCGGCATTCGCGGTGCACCCGTTGGGCTGCTTTTGTGGCCGGGAGTTGTGGCCCATGGGATCCTCGTCGCTCTTCTCGTCCGCGCGCGATTCATGGGACAAGACATCGGCGGCACAAGATCCTGAACTGATGATTTGCCGTCTTTAATTGTTGGGGTAGTTGGTGAATAAAGTGCCCGAACGTGCTGTGGCACAGCCCACGATCGAGGTCACGCGGGCAGTATACAATCGTGATGCTCCAAAAACTCTAGTCAGGACGAGCTGATGCGTCGGCCATCTCGCACGCGGCTGAGCAAAGCCGCCGGTTTTGTGCGTCGGCTTAGGACGGTATGCATGCAATGAGAAGTTCACTGTTTTTAGTTGCCTCAGTAGGCTTGGTCCTTTCTCTCGCGGCTTGTTCAAAGAAAAACTCCGAGACACCATCTACGACGCAAGGTGGCCAGATGCAGTCAACCCAGTCCGCGGAAGCGCGGCCCGCGCACAATCCGCTCAAGAACGCCTACTTCGGCGACCTGCATCTGCACAGCGGTTACTCCATGGACGCGTTTGCGTTCGGCACCCGGACGACGCCCGAGGATTCCTACAAATACGCGATGGGCGAAACCGTGGAATACATGGGCAAGCCGCAAAAGCGCATCGCGCCCCTCGACTTCCTTGCCGTAACCGATCATGCCGAATATCTCGGAGTCGTGCGCGACACGATTGATCCCAACGGCCCATTCGCGAACTCCGAGTGGTACACCATGATGACCAATCCTGATCCCGCGGTCTCTGCGAGTGCGTTCCGCAAGCTCATCGGTTCCACCATCGTCAACAAGCCTTTGCCGGAATTCTCCGATCCCAAACTGGTTCGCTCGTCGTGGGAAAAGTACGCGGCCATCTCCGACAAGTACTACAAGCCCGGCAAGTTCACGACATTTGTGGGATTTGAGTGGACCTCGGCGCCGCAGTTCCAGAACCTGCATCGTTGCGTGATCTTCGCCGACAAAGGCCCGGCCATGCCTTACACGGCGTTCGACTCGCTCGATCCGGAAGATCTTTGGCGCTACCTGGAATCACAGCGCAAACAGGGCCTCGACGTCATCGCCGTTCCCCACAACGGCAACGCCAGCAACGGCCTGATGTTCAGCACGCGTGACATGTCGGGCAAGCCGATCACCCGCGATTACGCCGATCGCCGCATGGCCAACGAACCGCTGGCCGAGATTATCCAGGCCAAGGGGCAAACCGACACGAGCCCGGCGCTTTCGCCTACCGACGAGTTTGCCAACTTCGAGATGTGGCTGTATCTGATTGGGTCCGACAAGAAGGCTAATTCCGCAACCGGAAGTTATCTGCGTCAGGCCTACGGCGTTGGACAGGAGCAGCAGGCCAAGCTGGGTGTCAATCCCTTCAAATACGGCATCGAGGCCGGGACCGACTTCCATTCCGGCATAACCTCGACCGAACCCAGCAACTTCCCCGGCTCGCACGGCAACCAGGATAGCGATCCCAAGACCGTGATTACCGCGACGACCTCCGTCGGTGGCGAGCCCCCGACCGCGCTCAGTTCCGGCGGACTGACCGGAGTCTGGGCCGAGGAGAACACCCGCGAATCCATCTTCGCCGCCTTCAAGCGCAAGGAGACCTTCGGCACCTCCGGAAACCGCATCAAGGTCCGTATGTTCGCCGGCTGGAATTATCCCAAGGACATGACCAAGCAGGCCGACTGGGTAAAGGCTGCCTACGATGGTGGCGTGCCGATGGGAGGCGACCTCACCCCGAAGGCAGGCGCAACCGCACCAACGTTGGTCGTTCACGCCATCAAAGATCCTGACAGCGGCAACCTCGATCGCGTTCAGATCATCAAGATCTGGACCAAGAACGGCAAGAGCCAGGAGAAGGTTTACGAGGTGGTGTGGAGTGGAGACCGTAAGCCCGATCCGAAAACCGGCAAGGTTTCTGCGGTCGGTAACACGGTGGACGTGAAGACCGCTACCTACCAGAACACGATTGGTTCGACCGAGCTAATCGGTGAGTGGACGGATCCGTCGTTCGATCCTAACGCCCATGCGACCTACTACGCCCGTGTGCTTGAGATTCCCACGCCGCGCTGGTCGACCTATTGGGCCGCCAAGCTGAACCTGCCGCCGAACCCGAACGTCGCGGCCACTGTTCAGCAGCGCGCATGGACGTCGCCGATTTGGTACGCGCCGGCGAAACCATAGGAGTTGTTTTTTGCATGAGTGAAGTTTCTGTAGGCGTCATCCCGGATGAGCACGATTCAGCCCCGCCATCCGAGCCGAAGAGTTCCGTCTTTCCCGCTGTCAAGCGCTGGCTGCGCGAGCCGCTGCTGCATTTCCTGGTGCTGGGCGTCGTGCTGTTCGGGGCGTACGCGTACTTCCAGCGGGGACGCGGCGGAGTCGAGTCGTCGAAGCAGATCGCGCTCAGTCTTGACGACCTGCGCACCATGGATATTTACTTCGAGTCGCAATGGCATCGCCAACCTACGCCCGCCGAGTTGGAAGCAATGGTCGAAGATAAGGTCCGCGAGGAGGTCCTCTATCGCGAAGCGCTCGCCATGGGACTGGATAAGGACGACACCATCGTGAAGCGCCGCATGGCTCAGAAGATGCAGTTCCTCGCCGAAGATGTGGCCGCCGCTCATGAGCCTTCGACCGCGGAACTCAAAGCTTGGTTCGAGAAGAACAGCAACAAGTTCGCCCTGCCGAGCCGCTACAGCTTTCGCCATCTTTACTTTTCGCCGGACAAGCGAGGCAAGAACGCTCAGGGTGACGCTGCCAAGGCGCTAGCTAAGATCGTCGGCCAGCCCGAAGATTCGAAGCTCGCGGTTTCGCTCGCCGATCCGTTCATGTTTCAGGACTACTACGGCGACCGCGCTCCCGAGGCGTTGGCCAAGGAATTCGGTCCGCAATTCGTGGTCGCCCTTGAGAAGCTCAAACCCGGCTCGTGGCAGGGACCGATCGAATCGGGCTATGGCTGGCACCTGGTGTATGTTGACACCGTGATTCCCGGGCGAATCCCTGCTTTCGAGGAGATGGAACCGGATGTGAAGACGGCCTGGCTGGGCGAACAGAAGCAGCAAGCCTGGCAGAAGGCTTATCAGCAGATGCGCGCCAAGTACACGTTGCTGCTGCCCGCTCCTCCCGAGCCGGGAGCCGCGCAGGCTCCGGTTCCACCGCCCGCGAAAAAGGCACCTGTTCCATCCGGTGAGGTTCCCCCGCTGTGACGACTGGACCTAAGCGACCGCAGCATACGGCATAAGCCCACAGTGTCAGTTTGCCCTCCGCCCACCTTTTCCTTTTGAGGGTCCTCCGCCTTGGCTCATATGCCGGTTCGGCAACTTTCGCCGGCTCCCGCGTGGTTGGCGTTCTGGAAGGTAATCGCGTCCCCATGGATTCGTTGCGAAAATACTCCGTCTCGATTGTAGAAATCGCCAACTCACCTGTAACTCTTCAACACGGTTGTCAGATGGGTTCTAGGGCCGAGGCGGCGATAGGTTGGGCAGCTTCAGCGCGAGCAGCTTTGCGGGATCGAGGTAATCGCCGCTCCAGCGCACCGACATGTGCATATGCGGACCGGTAACGCGGCCGGTGCCTCCACTCAAAGCGATGGTCTGGCCCTTCGCCACCTTGTCGCCTTCCTGCACCTCGAACTTGGAAAGGTGCATGTACATGGTCATGAATCCCAGGCCGTGATCGATGACCACGCAGTTGCCCTCGTAGAAAAGCTCGCGCGCCAGCACCACTTCGCCGGCGTTGGAGGCGTGTACGGGAGTTCCGGTGGGCGCGCGGAAATCTTCGCCACGATGCACACTGGCCAGCTTGCCGTTGAAGGTGCGGCTGGTACCGAAGGTCTCGGAAATTTCCGAAGGCACGGGTGCGACGAAGTTGCCCGACCATTCCGGGACCGTGATCAGGTGCGCGAAGGCCGCGGCCTTGAGTTCCTTTTCCGCTTCGATGCGCTTCAGGGTTTCGGGATCGGGCGAGACATATTTCTGCGGGACAGTGAGACGCGAGGTTCTGTATTTTGCGGCGCGCACTATCACGGGATGCACTTGACGCAGCACACTGCCATCGCGCATGGTCGCGTCGATCGCGACGTCGTAGCTCCCGGGCTTGGTCTCGAGTGCTGCTCCAGCCAGCGCATACCAGGTTCCACCTGAGCCGAGAGAGAAGGCTAGTTCGTGTCCCAGCCATTGGCCAGTGACTTTCTGCGGTGCGCCTTTCATGGCGACCATGAACAAGCAGGCGGAGCCGTTTACGAGTAGCCACGGCTGATACGAGAAATCGGCAATGCCCGCAGGCTCAGCAGCGGCGGCTGCGATGACTGCAGCGAGTAGAAACAGTATTGCGAAACCGCGATGACGCAGACCCATGAATGGTTGGCAGCCGGAAGGAAGTGTCCCTAGATGAGACTACTGTGGAGCGGCGGTTGTTCGCCAGCGCGGGGGTGCGGCGGCAGTTGACGACGCGGGTACATCCGCGGCTTCCCGCGCGGTCTGCAGCAAGAGTAAAGGCCGGGGACCCGCCCCGGCCCTCCTCGTTCACCAGTTACGCAACTGTAGAACTAACGCAAGGTGGCAACGATGGCGACGGACCCCCCGCGCCTGGCCAACGCGACCTGCTCTTTCGATTCGGGGAAATTGACGCCCCGCTCGGCGGTTTTGAGATCGGCCAGCATGTGGGTGCCGCCGATCACGTCGAACACCGCCGCTGGGCTTCCGGTGCTCTCGCCTTCACCCTTGATGGTAAGCAACATTTCGGCCTGACCGGTCGCGGTGTTGCGCACGGTGACGATGGGACTGCCGTAGTCGACCACGAACAGGTACGGTCCGGCGGGAAGGTGCTGGTTGCCGACAGTGAAGTCGAAGGGGATGTTGGCGACCAGGCGATAGTTCGGATTTTGCGCCAACGACAGTCCGGTCAGCGCCATCGCGAAGACAACCAGCACCACGAAATTGCGAACGGTGTTCTTCATGACATGCTCCTTTATTGTGTTGCCATCATCGGCCTCGAACATCGGGCTCGTTGTCCAGCGTCGTGGCTCTGTGCGAACGATGGTGCTGCAATAGACGCTGCCGCCGGGGGAAAGTTCATGCCGATTGGCGGCAATGGGATGAACGCGGTGGATTGAAGCGCGAGGCTGATTCCTCTGCGTGTGAATGACGGTTAAGGTTAAGAAGTTTCGAAACTATGTGAACAAATTGTGTCCGAGGGCAGGATGCGCGCCCTGCGGGACCGACGCATGGACACCGGGGATGGACAGCGCCGGCAGGGATGAATCTACTGCAGCGAGGGATGAACGGTCACCGGATCCCCGATACCGCTGATGCCGCTGACGCAGCGCAAAGCCGGGCGATGCACTCGAGGTGTATTGCAAGAAGACGCGGGCGGGACGGTCGCGTCGCGTCCCGCGAATTTTTGTTACTTGCCCAGCGAGCGAACGTAGTTGACCAGATTCCACAACTCGTTCGGGGTCTGTCGAACGTTCTCCAGCGGCATGTGGCCCTTGCCACCTTTCAGTGAGCAAAAAAGCTCCCCATCGCTCTTGTCCTTCATGAGGGCCGCGCTGGTGAAGTCGGGCAACTTGTCGCCGGTATCGACGTCGCCCTTGCCATTGCCGGTTTGCCCGTGGCACATGGCGCAATCGTAACCGTAATATTTCTTGCCCTGCGCCAGCGACTCGGGAGTGGGCTTCACGGGATTGACCATGGCATTTACGGCAGCGGGATTGGAACACGAGCCGGACGCCCCGACTTGAGATTGTAGCGCCACAGCGGAGAAGAGAAAGACGCAAAACAGTACTGCAGACATGCAAGATTTAAGCATGGCGGCCTCCTTAACAGAATGACCTGCCACTCAGGCAATCTCTCGAGTAGCGAATTAATTCTACTCCCGGGAGAATGGGGGTTCTGTGAGGTGTGAACATGGCTTCGGTGCGTTGCGGGGAGCGGCGGAGGCGGGACTTGGGAGACGCGGCGCAGTTGCAGCGCATCAGGAGGCTTCTGCCTTTTTCCGTTGCCGCAGGTTCAACAAGATTTGCGTTGTTACCAGCACCGTCCCCAGCAGGGTCGAAAGCACGCCCCAGGATTTCTGCAGGTAGTCGGTCAACTCCGGCTGAAATTGAAATGCCCAAGCGGGCGGGTGTTTGCAAATCGAAATCCCAGACTGGCTTGGCCGGCCCCGCAGCCGGGCGTCCCGGTTGATCGTCGGTGGACTCTGGAACCAGGACCGCCGTGTAGCGTCTTGGGGCGTTCGCTCGCACCGTCCATTCGGCCGTTCCCAGGCACGCTCCGGCCGATGATGCGGTGAGGATTTTGTCGCGCGGTTCGACGCGTAGTCCTACGGCCGAGAGTTGCACAAGGAGATGGTTCTTCAGCGCCTGCCGTCGTTGCTCCGGAAGTCCGGTAGCGGACTCCACGCATAAACTCACGACCACGGTGTCGTCCACGGAGGCCTTGGGTGCGCCGCTGAGCTTCAACGTTGCACCGGTCAGCGAGGTGACCTCTTCGACGTGCTTGGCCTTGGTTGGCGAGGATTCCATGCTGGGATCCGGTGCCGGAGGATAAATCTTGCACAGCAGCGGTGTGGCGATGGCCACAGTGGCGCGATCGGACTTCGGCTGAAATTGGCGATATACGCCGAACAGGCCTGCGCCCAGCAGCAGCACTCCCAGCACAATGCCCAAGGGAAACGGTAGCGACAGCCGCGACGCGAGTTTTGCATCCCATCATTATGAAGGGAGTGTCAACCGTGGCAAGAGTTTTCGCGCCATAAAAAATGGCCGGAGCGGGTTGGCTCCGGCTGGTGACGAAACGCGAGACCAAACAAGGTTTAGAGAAGCATCTTGCGGCGGAGCATGCCGAGACCGGCCAGCATGCCAGAGCCGAGCAACGCCAAGGTTCCGGGCTCGGGAGTGGTCGGGCCAAAGGTGGCGATGAAACCAGTCCCAAGACTATGGTCGGGCCAGGACACGACGCCGTTGTAGCCCCACTCACCCCACCCTGCTTGTCCAGGGTAGCTGTTGGTATTCCAAAGTACACTGGGCCCGCCATAACCGTTGAGATCGTAGAGGACCGAGTAGAGATTTCCCGCGGTGGTGCCGACGCTCAAGCCACTGACAGTGACAGAGCCGCCGCCGACGTTGGTGAGAGTGGTTGAGTAGAGGGACGAGCATCCCGCCTGGACATCGCCCGCGCAAACGTAAAAGCTGATCGTCGGCACGGTGCTTCCCAGCCAGAACTGCCAACTGTTGAGGGCGCCTCCCGGCGAGACGAAGGTTTGCCCGACTGACGTCCAGCCGAGGGTATTGTTTACCGCGTCGGCCGACTGGTCGATGACGGTGGCGCTGGCGGCCAGAGCTAAAAACACGACCAATAACGCGGTTACGGCCAGTGAGAGTTTGCGAGTGTGCATGGGTTCTCCCGAGTTGAAGTGGTAGTGACGGCCAAGACATAAGCAATCAGAGCACCATTGGAGAAATCAGATTTCGTAATCAACTCAATGAGTTAAGGAATACCGGGAGCACGGAAGTGGCGATCATAGTGCAACTATCTGCAGCAGCTAGGAAATCAATTTCCCATTATGGAACTTACTGATGATGCTTACCAAACACTTTGGTGCCAAAGGTTGTGGGAATCCGAGGCCGCGAAGGCGTTCAACAGTAAGGGCTGTGGTGTCCGCACTACGAAACCTCCCGCGTTGCACCAAAGAACAAGCCGGAGCGCTGGGCTCCGGCATTTGCGAAGTGAGGCAAGGGTGAAGATTTACAGCATCAGCTTGCGGCGGAGTACGCCGAGACCTGGCATCAGCTCCGTACCAGTAGCGGCCGCAGGATGTAGGTTCCGGAGTGGCTTGCGTTTAAGCCCCACGTAACCTCCGGCGTTGATTTAGATCAGCCACTCAGTTCTCAGCGTTTCCGTTGAAGCCGTTGAAAAAACAAGCAGGTCACTCCACTCGATCACCGAAGCGGCGCCTGCGGTCGGGATGACGGAGGGTTAACAGACCCTTCATAAAAACACCCTGTCCGGGCTGGCGGACAGGGTGAGAGGAAGGAAGCTCGGTTTGTCGCTGCTGGCGAGAGCAGGTCCTCCGATCGCCGCGGCGACCGAGGGATGACAAGCCTTGAGAGCGGAGCTCTGCAGGGTGGCGCTCTATTGTGCGGCTCTCATTACTACTTCTCAATGCATCTAACTACTTCCAGCTACTTAGTAATTCTCTCCCCAATCGACTTGCCCTGGGTGAACAAGAGCAGGTAGTCCTGGCCGCCGGCCTTGGAGTCGGTGCCTGACATGTTGAATCCGCCGAAGGGATGCGCACCTACGATCGCGCCCGTGCACTTGCGATTGATGTACAAGTTTCCCACGTGGAACTCACGCTTGGCGTAGGCGATTTTGTCTGGCGATGAGGTGTAGGCTGCGCCGGTCAACCCGAACTCCGTGTTATTGGCGATGGCGATGCCTTCTTCGAAGTTGCGCGACTTAATGACCGCCAGCACAGGGCCAAAAATTTCCTGCTGCGAGATGGTGGCCATGGGATCGACATCGGCAATCACCGTGGGCTGCACGAAGTATCCTTCGCCGGCGTCTTTCGCAGGGCCGCCGCCGGTGATGAGGCGTCCGCCCTCGGCGATGCCTTTCTCGATGTAGTTGAGCGTGTTTTTCATCGACTTCTCGTTGATGACCGGGCCCATGGCGACGTTCTGCGTAGGATCGCCAACAGTGATCTTTTCCACGCGCTCCTTCAGGGCCTGCAGGAACTTGTCGTAGACGCGTTCGTCCACGATGACGCGCGAGCATGCCGAACATTTCTGTCCACTGAATCCGAATGCGGCCTGGGCCGTGCCCTCAACTGCCGCGTCGATGTCGCCATCGGCATCGACCACCATAGAATCCTTGCCGCCCATTTCCAGCACGGTACGCTTGATCCACAGCTGGCCGGGCTTTTGCTGCGCAGCCGTTTGATTGATGTGCAGGCCGACTTCCTTCGATCCGGTGAAGGCGATGTAGCGGGTCTTAGGATGCTCGACCACTGCGTTGCCGAAGGTGCTGCCGTGTCCGGGACAGTAGTTCACGACGCCGTCGGGCAGTCCGGCTTCGTCCAGGATCTCCATGAATTTTGCGGCTATGGTGGGCGAGTCGCCGGAAGGCTTCAGGATCACGGTATTGCCACTCACGATGGAGGCCAGCGTCATGCCGCCCATGATGGCGGCGGGGAAGTTCCACGGCGAAATCACCGCGCCTACGCCCAGCGGAATGTAGCGGAACTGGTCGTGCTCGCCCGGCAACTGCACTACTGTTTTGGCTTGGTCAAGGTGCAGCGCTTCAATGGCGTACATCATGCAGAAGTCGATCAGCTCAGCGATGTCGGCGTCGGCCTCGCCGTAGTTCTTGCCGACTTCAAACACCAGCCA
>DATBZX010000395.1:0-7039 GCA_036512955.1 Terriglobales bacterium | reverse complement strand
CGCTCGCGGCGATTCGAATCCGTGATCGCCGAGGCGCAGCGATTGGCCAGTCAAGGGGTTCGCGAAATAACGCTGATAGGACAGGACACGACCTGTTACGGCGAAGACCTCGGCCTGAAAGACGGGCTGGCACTGCTGCTGGATCGGTTAGCGAAGATCGAGGAACTGCGCTGGGTGCGCTTTCTCTACGCCTATCCCAACAAGATTACCGGTAAGCTGCTGGAGACCATCGCTGCCAATGAGAAAATCTGTTCCTACATCGATGTCCCGCTGCAGCATGCTTCGCCCACGGTGTTGAAGAGCATGAAGCGTGGCGCGGGAGCCGAGATTTTCGTCAAGTCCATCGAGAAGATGCGCCGCGAGATTCCCGGCCTGACGCTGCGAACGTCGTTCATCGTCGGCTTCCCCGGTGAGACCCTGGGGGATTTCGAAACCCTCTGTGACTTCGTGCGTGAGGCCCAGTTCGACTGGATGGGCGTGTTCGGTTACTCCGACGAGGAAGGCGCGCAAGCCTTCGCCCATGAAGACAAAATCGCTCCCCGTGAGATCGAGCGCCGCCGCAAGAAGCTGATGTCGATCCAGAAACAGATCAGCCGCAAGAAGAAACGCGCCCTGATTGGCAAACAGTTTGACCTGGTGTTGGAGGGCCCGTCGGAAGAAACCGAGTTACTCTGGCAGGCCCGTACTGCAATGCACGCTCCGGAAATCGATGGCACGGTGTACGTCAACGATTTTGGCGACCACGAAAACGTTTGCGAGGGCGAGTTCTACCGCTGCGAGATTACCGAAGCGCACGACTACGACCTCGTGGCCCGCATTCTCTAGGTGAGCCGATGGCGAAGAAACGCTTTGTCAGCTTACGTTGTCCTACTTGCAGGAAGATCGTGCTCCGCAAGGACCCCGACTTCCCTTTCTGCAGCGATCGTTGCCGTGTGATCGACCTTGGCAAATGGGCGAGCGGCGCATACGTCATTTCCGCTCCGTTGAACGATCCGGAAGCCGACGACGCCACCTACTCCAATGACCCCGACAAAAAGTCCGACTGAGATCGCCGTCACCACGTCGTCCGCACCGAGGTGGGCAACCTTGGTGGCGACGTTTTTTGGCGCAGGGCGCCTACGCCCCGGACCCGGCACTTGGGGATCGCTGGCGGCGGCGCTGCTGTGGTGGCTGCTGGCGGCGCAACTTCCGCCATCAACTCGCACTCCCGTTATTCTTTTCTTGATCATCTTGGCTACCGCTATCGGGATTCCCGCCGCCACGCTCGAAGCTCGTGGTTGCAGGAAGAAGGATCCGCAGCACGTGGTGATCGACGAGGTCGCCGGGCAACTGGTCACCCTGATCGCCTGCCCCATCCTTTGGAAACCACTGCTTGCGGGCTTTATACTTTTTCGTGCGTTCGATATCGTGAAACCTCCTCCGATTCGGAGTCTTGAAAAACTGCCGGAGGGCACAGGCATCGTAGTGGACGATCTCGGTGCCGGGATCTACGGATTGATCGTCATGCAGGTGTTACTGCACTTTCACTTGTTGGGCTGATTGATTTTGATATGGGCGGCGTACAGTAATAGCGGGCGGCAAATCCTGAGATGACTTCACCAGACGTGAACGGCGCTCCTCAAATCGAATCCATTGAACCCAATTGTGCTTTGCCCGGTGGCGAAGTCCGCATTACCGGTCGCGCCTTGCGTCCGCAGGAACTCCAGCGACCCGAAGTTCGATTCGGCAACGTCAATGGTTCAATCGTCATCAGTTCCGAACAGTTCATCGTGGCGCGGGTGCCTGAGGGAGCGTCGTCGGGCGATGTGGTCGTTGCCACCAACGGACATCGCAGCAATCCTCGCGAGGTGCGAGTTGCCGTGCCGGTCGCGGAGAACCTGCATCCCGTCGCCAATCCCGCGGTTGATGCCGAGGGCAATATCTACGCTACGTTTTCGGGATCTCGGGGACAGACGGTTCCCGTCGCGATCTTCCGCATCGGTCGTAGTCAGGAAATCACGCCCTTCGTATCCGAGATGATGAACCCAACGGGCATGGCCTTAGGACACGATGGCAGCCTGTACGTCTCGTCACGCTATGACGGGTCCGTTTATCGTGTCTCAGGAAATGGCTCGGTAACGTCTTTCGCCGAGGGTCTGGGTGTCGCGACTGGTATCGCTTTCGATACTGAAGGCAATCTCTACGTGGGCGATCGCAGTGGCACTATCTTCAAGATCGGTCGCGACGGGCAGATCTTCGTCTTCGCCATGATCGAACCGAGTGTCTCGGCTTTCCACCTGGCGTTTGACAACGACGGTAATCTCTACGTCACCGGTCCCACGACCTCGAGTTTCGATGCAGTGCACAGGGTCGATCCCCAGGGCCATGTCGAGGTGTTCTATCGCGGCCTGGGACGCCCGCAGGGACTCGCCTTCGACGTGCAAGGGAACCTCTACGTTGCCGCCTCGCTGCACGGCCGGCGCGGCATCGTGAAGCTGACTCCCGATCGCCAGGCATCGCTCGCCGTCTCTGGCCAGAATCTGGTGGGACTGGCATTCGGACCAGGCGGAACCGCTGTGCTCGCCACCACCAGCGGCGTGCTTTCGCTGGCGTGTGGCATCCAGGGCCGAACGCTCATTCCGAGCATCTAGGCGCGCCTGCCCAGCATTTCCCCAATGCTAGACTGAACGGGTGATCGCTGAAATCATTGCGGTCGGTTCGGAGATGCTCACTCCGTACCGTCAGGACACCAACTCCCTATTTCTCACCAAGCAGCTCAACGATCTGGGAGTCATCGTCGCGTTTAAGACCGTGGTCGGCGACAATTTCGACCACCTCACTGGAGTTGCGCGCGCGGCCATCAGCCGTTCTGACATCGTCATTGTCACCGGGGGGCTTGGTCCCACCGAGGACGACCTCACGCGCGAGTGCGTGGCTGCAGCGCTCGGCGTCGAAGTCAAGCGTGATCACGACATTGTCACTGCGATGTACAAGCGCTTTGCCGAGCGGCGCATTTCCATGCCGCCGAACAATGCGAAGCAAGCCGACGTCATCGAAGGCGCTATCGTCCTTCCTAACAAGCGCGGCACCGCACCTGGCCAATACCTGGAGACTGACGTTGACGGCGAGCCGCGCATCATTATTCTTCTCCCTGGGCCTCCACACGAACTCGAGGCGCTCTGGAAGCATGAGTGCTTGCCACGCGTGCGCGAATCGGTGCCTCCCGCGGCCATCGCGACCGCAGTGCTGAAAACGGCGATGCTGCCCGAGTCGGCCGCTGACGCTCGCACCGCGCCAATCTACAAGAAGTATCCCAATGTTGAGACGACGGTACTTGCCGGCCAAGGCCAGGTGGAGTTTCATCTCCGCGCAGTCGCGTCGACCGAAGAACAAGCCCAGGCTGCGGTGGACGAGCTTGCGGGCGAACTGGAAGAAGAGCTGGACGATGCTGTCTTTTCCACTGGAGGCGAATCACTCGAAGAAATAGTTGGTTACTACCTGCAGATGCGCAATCTCAAGCTGGCGGTTGCTGAGTCCTGCACCGGAGGCATGGTCGCAGAACGCATTACCTCTGTACCGGGCAGTTCGCGATTTTTTCTCGGTGGAGCGGTGGTTTACTCCGACGATTTGAAGACCCTGTTTGCGGACATCCCGCCTCTCATGATCGAGGCCCACGGGGCAGTCAGCAAGGAAGTTGCCCTCGCGCTGGCGGAGAATATTCGCGAAATCTGCAATGCGGATATAGGACTGGGAATCACCGGCATCGCCGGTCCGACGGGAGGCACCGAGGAGAAGCCTGTCGGTCTGGTCTATATCGCCGTGACCGACGGCAACAAGAACGAAGTTGTACAGCGCCGGTTTCCGGGCGATCGCGAGCGCATCCGGCGTTGGGCCAGCCAGCAGGCGCTTGACCTGGTTCGCCGCATCCTGATGTGATCCCATGCGACTGTTCATCGCCCTCGATATCGATCGGGACATTCGCGAACGCATCACCGCATTCCGCAATCAGATGCGGCAGCTCGCGCCGGACGTCCGCTGGGTAGGACCCGAGACATTTCACGTCACACTGCAGTTTCTCGGCGAGACCAAGAAGCTGGACGAGATTCGGCAGGCATTGCGGCTGGTGAATTCACCTCCATTGCAGATTGCATTTCGCGGCGCCGGGTTCTTGCCCAATCCCAAAGCGCCACGTGTCTTCTGGATCGGGATTGAAAGCGACCAGCATCTGCAAGACCTCGTCACCACCATCTCGGAGGCGATGACTCTCTTAGGATTCAAGTGTGAACCTGGCCTTTACACACCGCACCTCACCCTGGCTCGATCGGGCAGCGGAAGACCGCGACCGGTTCCCGGTGGGCGTCCCGCACCTGCCTTGCAACAGGTACGTGCAAAACTTGAAGCGCTTCCGCCTCCTGAGTTCGGTACAATGACGGCGCGCGAGTTCATTCTGTACGAGAGCCACTTGTCGCCAGCGGGACCACGTTATGAAAGGCTTGCGGTCTTTCCTTTGCGCAAGCCGCTCATTGATCCCCAATTCTGAAGACGACCGTTGATTTATAGCACGCTCATTATCGTCGTCACGTCGTACCTGCTGGGTTCGATCCCCTTCGGCTACCTGCTCGTCCGCATCTTCCGCGGACAGGACGTACGCCAGACCGGAAGTGGCAATATTGGCGCCACCAACGTCGCCCGCACCGGATCGAAGGGATTGGCGATTGCAACTCTCTTACTAGACGCAGTAAAAGGTTATGCGGCGGTCGCGATCGCATTATGGTTGCCTGGTCACTTGGCGGTGCCAATTTCACCTACGACACATGCTACGTTTGAGTACATTGATCCCAATTCGCCGTATCTGTTGGCCGCCCTCGCCGCATTATTTGCAATCCTAGGCCACATGTTTCCTGTGTGGTTGCGATTTAAGGGAGGCAAGGGAGTCGCTACTGCGCTGGGTGCTTTCCTCGCACTAGCTCCGACAGCCGTTATGGTTTCGTTTGTACTGTTTGTCGTGGCCGTCGCGCTCACCCGCTACGTTTCATTGGGCAGCATCCTCGCCGCCGCGATTTTTCCTTTTGCGGCGTGGTGGCTGAATCCGTTTGTCCGAACCGCGGGGACAATCGTTCTCCTCGCCGCCAGTTCCCTGCTCATCATCATTCGGCACAAAGACAACATCAGGCGTCTGCTCGCGGGCACCGAAAATCGTTTTCGCTGAGAGAGGTTTCTTGTGGGTAAGATCGCCGTTATTGGCGCTGGAGCATGGGGAACGGCCATCGCCATCGTGCTGGGCCGCAAGGGCACACACGAGGTCATCCTGTGGGCGCATGAACCGGAAGTCCGCGAGAGCATCAACGCACGCCACGTGAATGATCTCTTCCTGGCGGGCCATCTCATTCCCGAGACCGTCATTGCAACCAACAGTCTCGAAGATGCACTGAGCAATGCCAGCATCGTGGTTAGCGTAATGCCTTCGCATCACACTCGCCGCGTCTTCCAGGCAATGCTGCCGCATTTGCATCAGGAAATGTTGCTTGTCAGCGCCACCAAGGGCATCGAGAATGACACGTTTCTGCGCATGTCGGAGGTGATTGCCGATGTTGTTCAACATTCTCCCAAGGGATTTACTCCCCGCATCGGTGCGCTGAGCGGCCCCACGTTCGCCAAGGAAGTCGCGGAGAACCATCCCACGGCGTTGACCGTGGCTTCTACCGACCAGGAACTCGCGAACGTCGTACAAGTCGAATTCAGCGATCCGCGTTTCCGCGTGTACACCAACAACGATGTCGTGGGAGTCGAGCTGGGCGGCGCGCTCAAGAACATCGTCGCCATCGCTGCTGGCGTTTGCGACGGATTGGGTCTGGGACACAATTCCGTCGCTGCGCTCATCACTCGCGGCCTAGCGGAAATCACGCGCCTGGTGATGGCCTGTGGCGGGCGACCCGACACCATGGCGGGACTCGCAGGCTTAGGCGACCTTGTCCTCACTTGCACAGGGGGTCTGTCTCGCAATCGCACCGTCGGCGTGGAGTTGGGCCGCGGCAGAAACCTGAACGACATCATCGCCGGGATGCATGGCATGGTCGCAGAAGGCGTGCTGACCACCAACGCTGCGATTGGATTGGCCCACAAGATGGGCGTGGAGATGCCGATCACCGAACAGATGCATGCCATCCTGCAGCAGGGCAAGTCGCCGCAGCAAGCCATTCGCGACTTGATGGCGCGCCCCTCCACCAGCGAACTCGGCATCTACCGCAATCGCTGAGTTGGGCCGATCTCTATTTCGCAGACTTCTTTTTCGGAGATGAAGTCAGGCTGTCGATGAAATTCGACATGATACCCCGCACATCGCCTTCCGGCATCATGGCCGGATCGAGCATGTGTTCCAGCGCCAGCATGTTGCCGAGAGCAGCCATCGATACTCCGGTGGCGTAGGCCGAGGCCGGAAGCTGGCGACCGATCCCGCTCATGACCTCTTCCAGAAATCCAACTCTGGGTCCCACGAAGCGGCGATGCATGGCTGCCAGCCGCTGCTTGACTTCCGGATGTCGCACTGCAAACAACTTGAATTCCAACGCCAGCAGGCACCATCGCCGGTCCAGCGCCTTGCTAAGGAAAAAATCTCGCATGGCCTTCAGCTTCGCCTCCGGATCGCGGACTTTATCCATTTCTCTTTCCAGGTTGGCGATGCGACTTCCAATTTCCTTCTCCAGCAAGGCAAAAAACAAATCTTCCTTGCTGTCGAAGTTGGCGTAGAACGCCCCTCGTGTGTAGCCGGCATCCGCGGCAATCTGTTCCAGCTTTGCCGCCTCGAATCCGTCGCGCGCAAAAACCTTTTCTGCCGACTGGATCAATCTGGCCCGGGTGATTTCTGTGCGCCCCTGTTGGCGCGAAGGTGTGGCCGTCTTGTTCATTTCAGCTCGGACCGTCATACACGAACCCCTAAATCCACAGAATCGATTTTTGCAACCGATTTCTCGTCGGTTACATCTAACGCTCGTGTAAGATTTAATACATGCATGTATGTATTAGATACACCATGAAACGCATGCGACGCAACATTTCGATT
>DATBZX010000394.1:0-23164 GCA_036512955.1 Terriglobales bacterium | reverse complement strand
AAAGGCAGGCTATGCGAGCGTTCTGCGGTATGCCCGCACCTGGGTTGCATCGTATCTTGGAACTCGACTGAGCATACTTGGGACTGCCCCTGTCACGGCTCGCGCTTTAGTCTAGACGGAAAAGTACTGAACGGGCCTGCGCTTGATCCTCTGGAGGTCAGTCCGGCTCAGTCGTCCAAATAGAGTGGCGGGCCGCCCTTGGCCTCCACTTCTGGCCCTTCAAGAGATTAGGTTATAACCCAGCTCAAAGACAAAATCCAAGACGCCATGGAGGAAAGTCGGATGTTGGTTCTTGACGCTTGCCCATCGATGACCATACTGTTGCCGGCCATTGGTGCGCGGCGATTCAAACATTCCAGCTCACGACCGGAAGCGGCCAGAACATGCAAGTACCGCTCGAGTACGGGCAGGCGTGTCCGGGCCATCCAGAATGGAATGGATATACCCCTAACTTTGTGGAAACTCTCCACGTGAGCACGCCCGTGCAGGGAGCCCAATAATATGCGAACGGGGCATCCGACCCGTGGGAGAGTGTCGTCCGTGGTCACCTTCTTGGCCCATAATTACTCTTGATCGCAATTCGTGGGGTGCGGACGGATTTTCACAGGAGGGATCGATTTTCGAATTGCGTGGCTCAAAAGTCGAACTTGGGACCAACGTCTGGCGGCGTGATTCCTTTTGAACGTAAGTAAATTTCACTTTTCCCGAGGCGATAAGTGGCATGTGCGGATGCATCCCAGATTATGTCGAATCTGGTTGCCGGATGGCCCTTGTAGCCTCTTAAATTCGCCTTGAACAAATCTGTATCGTTGGTTCGGTTCAATCCATCGATGCAGAAGTCGAACGCCACTGTTAGATTCGTAAGTGTGCCAGTCTTCGTTGAGTCCATCGGCCGATCGAACGCAGACTGAAATCTCGCCGGAGCGTCAATGCCGAGGCCAACGGAGCAAGCTAGAACGGTCTCCAGCGCGAGGGCATTCATCTCAAACGGGCCTATCTTACTGGGGTCCGATTCGGTTAAAGCCGCTTTGCCCGCGTACTCATTTTCCGGAATAGCCTGCGCAAGCTCTAGAGACAGGCTCTTCAATACCTGCCAGTGCTTCACCAGGTCACCGACGACAGTCCTGCTGGCAACTTCCGCCCACAAAGTGAGGCTCACGAAGAAAATTAGCGCGCAAGAGATGAGTTTCAGGAACTCTCTGGCTGTCGGCATGGCGTCGATAGTATCACCGGTCTAGCGAAAAAGCCCGGCTTTGGAATGGGGTGGGCTCTTGGGACACGAAGCAGATGTTGACGCTACGAAGCACTCGGCTCCGTGAGAGGGAAGCGCAGCACTCGCCGTCGTGTCAGCCGCGTAACTGTTGAGAAATCCCCATCTCACTCGCAATCGGCGACATGAGGCAGTTGCCGGCCTTAGCACATCTCCGCTTCCGGCCAACTCCGTGTTGGCCGACCTTGGCGCAAAATCGCCAAGCATTGAACTGCTCCAGAAGGTGCGCTTAACCGGATCCTCGGTGCCACTCCAGATGATCGCCGACCAGAGCACCTGGTGTAATTCCAGGTGGGAGCGGAGATCAAGCCCTTGCGCGAACCTCGTTCGATTGGCAGGGCCTTGGCTCACTCGGAGAAGGTAAAGCTGCTGGCGAAAGCGAAGAGCCGCCCTGAATGGCACAATGCGCGTTTGGCGGGCATTCTGGCTCTCAATACGACATGTTTTGTACGTTCGCGCGCTTTTTGCCACCCAAAGGCCGCGTTCAGACAGCAAATTGGCCGCAGCGCCCTGGTGCCAATGATGAAATGCGGGCGTTGATACCAGCAGCCCCAGCCAGCCAAACCGCCAGCGCCGGGTTTTCGGTTGTTGTCGTGTCGGAGGGTTTGCGGTGAGCCCTCGACGAATCGGAGGCGCCGTCTTTCGGGAGACAGCGGCGTCTCCGAAGTCATCTCTCAGCAAGAACCGGTTGATTTGCCAGCGACGCTGCTGTCTGCAGTAGAGAGACTGTGAAGTGAAGGCACCACACTAGCGATGACATCCAAACCAACAGCGATGGCAGTGAGGAAGCGACGGGGGCATTCACGGCGAAGCCGGAAACGTGTCGTACTCGTTGTGCTCCTAAGTGTCGGCGGCTTCCTTGCCATCGCCCTCATACTACGGGCGGTCTCGCGATTACTCCAGTTGGCAGATATCGGCGGTATCCGTCACTATCAGCCTTTGCCCAATTACCGCGCTGCTCGCAGCACATACCCCTTCTCTGTCGTAAGTGGTGGCTTAGTGAGTCCCGAGGAGATGCGGGACTCCGTAAAGCAGGACGCTGTTGTCGCAAAGCACTACGCAGGCATCGATCCCGACAGGATGCATCTGGAGCGGCTCAATGCTGCCGTGCTGGTACACATCTCGTATCGAGTTGGTGACCGAGTTTACTGGACCCAGAAGAAGGAAGTTCCGAAAGGCGAGTTGATTCTGACCGACGGGACGCACATGATTCGCGCCCGCTGTGGTAACCGCCTGAGCTTCGTTCCGCCGGAACGGGGCATCGCCCCCCCGCCGATTGCAAGACGTGCTGATAAAGCGCCTCCCGAAGTTCCGGTCGAACCGCCAGAGCTGGTATTAGAATACGGACTGCCAGCGATCGTACCGTCCCCTGGGATGGAGCCTGAGGCACCCCCGGTTATTGCTGCCAATCCCAGTTCACCACCGGGGCGCTTCTGGCCGCCGGCCACTACCGCACCGCTGTGGTGTTGCACCGGCTACTACGGGTTTCCAACTTCACAGTCCACAACCCCGGTCAACAAGCGACCAGCCCATGGCACACGTCCCACGAGGCCGCTTGCTCCAACGCCGGAGCCGTCCACTTTGTTGTTACTCGCGACGGGCATTAGCGCAGCAAAGTTCGCGCTGCGGAAAGTCCGTCGCGGCAGGTCATGCTTGGTTTCTGTGCCCACAGCACGGAAACGTCAACGCTTGGGGTCCGCTCACACAGGACCGCAAGCGTTGTTGTGAGGGGCGATGAATAACAAAAGGACCATACCAAAAGAAACATTGCCAAGTCCTGGCATCCTTCTGTTGGACGACGCTTCGTTGTGCCCGGTGGCTTTTAATCGCGAGGCACTGCAGATCCTTGCGTTCCCGGTCCGTTCCGAAGGGTCGAAGCATTGCCAAACCGAGGTTTTGCGACAGATCAAGGCTAAACTCGTGGCCGGATTACCCAAGGGTGCCCGGTCGTATGTAACCACGCTGAGATCAGGCAACCGTACTTATCTTTGTCGCGCACTGAACCTAAGCTTTGATGGCGGGGAAGAAGAGTTCGGCAAGGGCGCATCAACGCTCCTCCTGATTGAACGTCCTGGGGTACCCGCCCATATCCGAGAAAGCCGCGTGTGTCGCAAGTTCGGGCTTTCTCCGCGCGAGTGCCAGGTCGTGGCGCTCTTGGTGAAGGGAATGACTACCAAAGAAGTGGCAAAGGAGCTAAACCTTAGCGCCAATACGGTGAAGTCGTTCCTGCGAATGATCATGGCGAAGATGGGCGTTTCGACACGAGCCGGCGTCGTTGGCAAACTGCACGAGAATATTCAGCCCTGATGATGTTTCCGCTAAACGCAGTACAAGACACCCCCAAACGGGTTAGCTCCATCGAGTGATGGCGAAAGGAGGTTGTGGCGCTGCACTGATCGTCGAATACTGGCTATGCCTTATCGCCGACAACTGCAAGGGATCCGCGATTCTTACCTGGTGGGCTGCGGCGGCAAGAATCGAACTGAAAACAGTTGCTTTCCTGAAACTGCTTCGTGCTCGCAATCATAGCCTCTACCGTCCTCGCGGCCAAGCTCCCTTGCCGAGCTCCGTTGCCGAGCCACCGTGATTATTGCTTGATCCTTGGTGATGGGTTTGGCCTCTAACCAATATGTGCGGCAATTTGCTTTTGGATGAGTTTGAGGTCCGGCAGAGGCTCGCGGATATGGTGACCTTATGTATTGACTGCCCGAGGGTAGGTGGTCGGCTTTGGTTTTGGGAGTTTGATTTTGGGCTGGCAAAAAAGGCAACGCAGCAACTGATCATTCCGTCGCGGCCCTCCTCGCTTCGATCACAACTGGTCAATGCTTCAGGGTTTCCATGACAATCTGCTGAATCAATCCAGTCAATCGGGGGTCCTCACCGATGGGCGACAGCACCTCGACCTCAAGCTGTGGAAACTGCGTTTTCGCCTGATTCACTTGTTCGGGTACGTCAATCGCCAGGTGTGCCCCAATCGAAAAGAACAAGGGAAGAATCTTCAGATGCAGGATTTGTTGTCCGACGCATTCGCGCGCCACATCCATCAGGATCGGCTCAAGGAATTCCATATAAGCCAAGCTCACCTTAGTTTCTCCTGATTGACCCTGCACAGCGTCGACAATACGCTCGAACGGAACACGCCACCGCGGGTCTTTACTCCCGTGCGCCAGCAACACCAGGCACTCACTCTTTCCAGGAGACTTGTTTACTTCGTCGCTGGAACGCGTTGAATTCATCTCTTTCACGGGCCCTTATCCGCCCTTACAGGCGCTGCGCTCAATCACAATGCCCCGAACCGCTGTCGCATAACCCCGCTACGGGACCGAAAGACTTGAAGTGGTGTCGGAACGATCAGCGGTTAGCAAGGCGTCCCAGCTCGACTCCATCCAACCTCACCCGCTGCCGGCCGCCTTCTAATGCGATTCCCAGGAAAGTGTATCGCGCGCCATGTAACTGCCAAGCTTGTATTCTTTTGCACATGACTGGCAAGCGGCGAGTCGCTCTCGCAGGCGATTACGATCCCGCTGTCATCGCGCACCAGACTTTTCACGGGCGATGCGATCGGTTTCCGCCGGCAGCTGCGGGACGGACGGTCATTCTGATTGGTGAATCGGGCGATCTCACGCCAGCTTCGCCATCTGTTCGATGTAGCGCTCGGCATCAAATTTCTTGCGCGCGGCATTGCCTGACATGTAACGGACGGTGCCAAAAATCGGCCGGTCGAACCAGGGACGGTCAAACTTGCCAGCGATGGACCACGCAATTCCTGCGTAGCCGTTCGGATCACGTCCATCGAGGAAATATTTGTCGTTGAGATACACCGCTATCTGGTACGCCACCGCGGGCGAAGGGCTCCACTCCAGTATCTTCTTCGCCCAATACATTCGCATGTAGTTGTGCATCCACCCGGCGTGGAGCATCTGGCGTTGCGCGGCATTCCACAGCTCGTCGTAGGTCTCGGCGCTCTCCAACTGCTGGCGCGAGTAGCTCTGGGGCCGGGGATCGCCGGCGTGGGCTGCGAGGGTGCGATGGGCCCAGTCGGGTGCGCTTTCAATGGAGTCGTACAACGGATTGAAGTGCACGAAGTTGATGGACAGTTCCCGCCAGGTGATGAGCTGATCGAGAAAGTCGTCCTTGACCTGGCGTGGCATCCTCGCCTGCTCCACCGCCAGCGCGACGGTTTGTGGCCCGATGTGTCCGAAATGCAGGTACGGCGACAATCGGCTGGTACCATCGAGCTCCGGCTTGCCGTGGCGCTCGGGATAGTGGGCCAGCTTGCCGGTCACAAATTCGCGCAGCAATGTCAAAGCTCGGTCGGTCCCGCCGTGAAAGGACGTGACAGGCTGGACTGAGCGATCAAGCTCCTTCCAACCCTCGGTGATGTCAGCGGATCCGTCGTCTGGGAGGACCGAAAGCCGGCGGGGCTTCTCCCACTCGACCCTGGCCTTGGGGTTCGGATGCGGGACCAGAAACTCCTGCAACCGCGCTTGCAGCCGCGGACGAATTACACGAGCGGCGTACTGTTCTTTTCCCAGCAGTTTCGAAGGTACAATGACGTCGGCATCCACCGTCCAAAATGGTGCGGCCAACTTTCGGGCCGCCAGCTCGCGCCAGTACTTCGGTTCTCGCATAGGGTTTTCGTCGCCGACCACCAGCGAGGCCTTCACTTCCTCGCAGAATTTCAGCAGGGAATGTTCCGGATACCGGCGCAGAACATATCCGATACCGCGCGCGCGAGCGCCAGCCGCAGTTTGGGGAATGCCTTCCGCCAGAAACACAAAGTGCCGCAGGTTGGCATGGGGATAGAACGGGACTGGGGCGAAGAAGATAACCACTGGCTGCTGCAGGAAGTTCGCGATCCGAACCGCGGTGTCAAGTGCCGAGTTGTCGAGTACTCGCTGCGTGCGCTGCATCCAGTAAACGACGCAGCGTCCCGCTGGATCGGGAGGTCCAGCGCGCCGGACGGTCACGCGCGGGTCGGAAGCTATCTGCTCCAGGGTTTTCGTAAAGGCATTTTGGCACATCGTGAAAGAATCCGCCAGGAGTACCGGTGTGGCCAAGTTGGCGCCGCACGATCTGCGTCGGACCTTCGCCAGGTCGTGCGACGCATTGGGACACGAGTTAGAGCAGATACAATTCCTTTTGGGGGCACGTCTCGGTTCAAACGACCGAACGGTATTTTGGCTGCAAGCAACGGGCACAAATAGTTCAGTAATTTAAGCGCTAAGCTGGGATTTCTGCCCGCCCGCCTCCAATGACGTAGTCTTTTCGCCGACTTCAAGTGGTTTCTCCTCCGCCAACGCTGGGCAATCCGCTTGGGCTTTTTCAGCGCGGACGGTGCAAAATTCGCCATCGCCAAGTCTTTCGTAAAGTTGCGCTCATCTATGTACTTGGCCGCAGATGCCGGGTGTCAACCAGGTAATGCTGTGGAGTCGAACTGAGAACATTGGCTGCGAAGGAGACTTGTGTCTGGATCCGAACGCGTAGCGATCGCCGGGGTCACTGGGTACATTGGTGGCCGCCTTGCCCCTCGTCTGCTCGACCACGGCTACGCTATTCGGTGTCTGGTGCGTTCGCCAGCCAAACTACAAAGTCGAGGATGGGCTACGAACCCCAACGTCCAAATCAGGCAAACGAACCTGGGAGACGAAACGTCCCTAACCTGCGACCTGGAAGGTTGTGGGGCCGCGTTTTACCTGGTCCATTCAATGATGTCCGCGGGATCGGATTACGCCGAGCACGATCGTCAACTGGCTTTGACATTCGCACGTGCCGCTAAGAATGCCGGAGTCAAACGAATCATCTATCTTGGTGGGCTGGGCGAGACCGGACCGGACTTGAGTGAGCATCTCTCCTCGCGGCGAGAAGTCGAAGAAGCGCTTGCCTCAACTGGCGTAGCTGTTACGGTGCTGCGCGCCGCCATGATTATCGGATCAGGCTCGGCATCCTTCGAAATCCTGCGCTACCTGGTGGAGCGATTGCCAGTTATGGTCACCCCGAGATGGGTGAGCACCCCGTGCCAGCCAATTGCGGTCAGAAATGTCATCGGGTACCTGGTAGGCGTCCTCGCGGTACCGGAGACTGCCGGCGGCGTATTCGACATTGGCGGGCCAGACATATTTTGGTACCGGGACATCATGCGCATTATGGCGGAGGAACTGGGACTGCGCCGCCGTTTGGTTATTCCTGTACCCGTGTTGACGCCACGCCTGAGCTCTTACTGGATTCAGCTGATCACGCCCCTGAGCAACACCATTGCCAGTCCACTGGCAGAGGGACTCAAGAATCCAGTCGTATGTCGGGATAACCGTATCGCCAGTCTCATACCTCAAGAATTACTTTCCGTCCGCGCCGCGATACAAGGAGCTCTCAGCCAAGTTGCTGAGCACCACGTGGAGACCAGTTGGTCTATGGCAGGTCCCATTCCGGGCGACCCGGATTGGGCAGGCGGAACCGTTTTTCGTGACGTCCGCCAGACGACCTTGGACATACCTGACTGGGCGGTCTTTCGCGCGGTGTGTCGGGTTGGCGGTGGAAACGGGTGGTACGCGACAGACATTCTCTGGAAGATCCGCGGATGGATAGATCTAATGGTTGGCGGCCCGGGCCTGCGGCGAGGACGGAGGGACCCAGAAACCGTCGGATACGGAGAAGCGCTGGACTTTTGGCGCGTGGTGGGGTTCGAGCGCGACCGCCGCCTGGCTTTGCGCGCCGAGATGAAGGTTCCGGGTGAAGCGCTGCTGGAGTTCCGGGTGGACGCGCTCAATGATCACCAATGTGTCCTGCACCAGTCGGCGTTATTTCGTCCGCGAGGCTTGTTCGGCTTGGCGTACTGGTATAGCGTGCTGCCCTTCCACGCCATTGTCTTCAAGGGCATGCTAAGCGGCATTGAACGGGAAGCGCTCAAGATTGCGGCCCGCGCCCAGGATATGGTCCAGGAAACCCCAACATAACCTGACGCTAAGGCACCGATTTCGCGCGGAGCGGGGGTTCGCTGGCGGGAGTCGATTTCGAGCATCCTGTCGCGTGAGGCAAGCGCTCCGAGGATCTTGTGGGCCCGGGCTTCCGGCTTCTTCTTCCAGAGGCGCGTTGCTGTTTCGGCGGCGAAGGGCTTGATAGTAAGCAGTGCGACGAGTTCGGCCTCTTCCGGAGCGAACCATACCTCTTCTCCACCTCCGCGCTTAACTTCACTCTCTACTTGATGTGATCGGAATCTGTTACACAGCCCTAATAAGCCGGGAAGGCCACATCGTCGCGAGAAAAGACATTTCCAGAACGTTGAATTTCGCAGGAGGGATTGGCATCAGCTCACCGGGCTCGGAAGGTAGAAAACCCGGTCTCATAGCAGGGTCGAGTTTGGCGCGTTTCTGTGGCAGGAAACCGAACAGTTGTACCATGAACGTTGTAGCCCGCATCAGTGGAGGATCGCATGGGAAAGACGATAGAGTTCAAGCGGCCCGACGGAAAGACCTGCTCCGGCTACCTGGCAACGGCCAAAGAGGAAGCATTCCTGCCCGGCTTCGTTGTTATTCAGGAGTGGTGGGGACTCAATGATCAGATCAGGAAGACGGCCGATCGGCTTGCCGAGGCCGGCTACCGGGCGCTGGTACCGGACCTGTACCGGGGCAAACTAGCTAGCGGCGCAGAGGAGGCAAACCACCTGATGGCAGGCCTCGACTTTTCCGATGCGGCCGAGCAGGATATCCGGGGTGCCGTGCAATACCTCAAGCAATCGTCCAAGAAGACCGCAGTGGGCGGATTCTGCATGGGTGGCGCACTAACGCTCCTCTGCGCCGGGCGGGTGTCGGAGATGGACGCTGGCGCTTGCTTTTACGGCATCCCACCAGCCGAACTTCTCGATCCCAGGAGCATTCAGATCCCGCTGATCTGTCACTTTGCCAACCATGACGATTGGTGTACGCCCGCGAAGGTGAACGGGTTGGAGGCCGCGCTCAAGCAGTCGAAGTCAAAATACGAGATGTACCGCTACAACGCGCATCATGCCTTCATGAACGAATCTCGTTCCGAAGTTTACGATGCACAGTGTGCCAGGACAGCATGGGAGCGGACTATCAAGTTCCTTAAACAGGCGCTCGCATAACTGCAGCGCGACACCGGGGCATCACCCGATTTATCGCGGTTGCCTGGGAAAAGGTGGATCAGCCGGTTCGTTGCTGCATCCTAAATTTCAACTGAGGCTGGAAGAGCAGTGTCTATTGCGCCCATGATGATTGGATCCTGTCCCCACGTCCTCCCTATCATTCCTCGAGTCGCGGTCCTGCTCTGCTGAGTGTCTTCAGGCCACGGCAACGATCTGTTTTAGGAGACACATGTCGAAATCGCGCAGACAATTCCTGACCCGCACCCCGCTTGCCCTGATAGGGGCTGCGGTCGCGTCTTACAGCCAAACCCAAAATCCCACCGAGCCGCCACCGGGCGCGCCTCCTGCCTTCGGCACTGCGCCACCGGTTGGACCTGAGGTGTCGCCAGCAACTTTTGCCCAGGCTGAAAAGCTGGTGGAAGTGGAATTGAGTGCCGACGAGCTTGCCTTGGCGGCCGGCAACTGGCGCAGCGCCATGGCTCCGCTGTATGAGAGCCGGGTGGGACCGCGCAAAGTGTCACTGGAGGCGACGCTTGCGCCCGCGACGCGCTGGAATCCGGTGTTACCCGGCGAAAAAGCTGGTCCGGCAAGCAACGAATTTGTCAGGAGCAAGATCGATCCCGGGTCGTTGCCTAAGAATGAGGAAGATATTGCCTTTGCGCCCGTGACCCAGCTCTCGCTCTGGATCGAGCAACGAAAGCTCAGCTCAGAGCGACTCACCCGGCTCTACCTCGCGCGTCTGGAGCAGTTCAATCCCAAGTTGCGTTGCGTCATCACGCTCACCCGCGAACTGGCGCTTGCCCAAGCCAGGAACGCTGACCAGGAAATCGCTGCCGGCAAATATCGCGGGCCGCTGCATGGCATCCCCTGGGGCGCCAAGGACCTACTGGATACGGCGGGCATTCCCACGACCTATGGCGCCGAGCCATTTCGGAATCGCATCCCGACTACGGACGCGGTTGTCGTCAAGCGGCTTAATGATGCGGGCGCGGTGCTGGTGGCCAAGTTGAGTTTGGGCGCGCTGGCGCTCAACGACATCTGGTTCGGGGGCCAGACCATGAACCCGTGGCTGATGGAGGAAGGCTCGTCGGGCTCGAGCGCAGGCCCGGGCGCGGCCACGGCCGCGGGATTGGTGGGCTTCGCGATCGGCAGCGAAACGGACGGCAGCATCGTGAGTCCCTCGATGCGCTGCGGAATCACGGGACTGCGGCCGACCTTCGGTCGTGTCGCGCGTACCGGTGCTATGACGCTCTGCTGGTCGCTGGACAAACTCGGCCCCATGGCCCGCAGCGTTGAGGACACAATGCTGGTGCTGAACACCATCTCCGGCCCCGACCCGGGCGACGTGTCAAGCGTGCCCAGCAAGCTGGAGTTCAATGCAGATGCGAGTGTGCAGGGACTGGTCGTAGGCTACTTTCCCGGGTGGATGAAGCAGAGCCCCGCAACCGACGTGGACCGTGCCGCGCTGGAGGCGGTTAAGAAGGTGGGGATGGTACCGGTCGAGGTGGCTATTCCCGACTGGCCTTATGACTCGCTCGACCTGATCCTCTTCGCTGAATCGGCTGCTGCTTTCGAGGAACTGACGCTGAGCGGCGGGATAAACCAGCTCAAGGTGCAGGTACCCGATGCGTGGCCCAACACCTTCCGCCAGTCACGTTTTCTTTCAGCGGTGGACTTCGTCCAGGCCGACCGCTTGCGGCGCAAGGTGGCCATAGAGATGGAGCGCGTGTTTTCGCAGGTGGATCTGCTCCTGGTGCCGTCGCTGCGCGACGAGATGCTTACCCTTACTAACTTCACCGGCCATCCCTCGCTCACGCTGCGCGCGGGCTTTGTCGAAGTCTCCGAAGCGCGCAGCGACTGGGCGCCCGATCCTGCCCATCCACTTCCTAAGTTCTCGCCGCCTCGACGAGTGCCGCACGGCGTCACCCTGATCGGACGGCACTTTGAGGAGGGTACCTTGGGGCGCGCAGGCCTCGCGCTGGAGCGCACCTTCGGTGTGGCCGCCGAGCGTCCACCTGGGTTCTAACTGGGCCGGGATTCTTCGGTTCCGGTTCTATGATCTGAGAACACCAACTGAAAGGGCGACGACCTGGTCCAGTTGGGTCGCGTTGCCAAGAGTTTCCCCCAAGCCTCGATCATCGCGGATCTTCTTGACGGGCGTAACCCGTCATTTCCAGATACCCCACACCTTTTGCAGGCTTGCTGTCGCGCGTTCCAGCGACGGTGGTCGCGCCTTCCCAATAGGACAGACCCGCACCCATGCCGCTGACCAGTTCCTGCGACTTCAGCGGCGTGGTTAGCTGAAGGTCCAATCTGAGCGAAGGGACGGTGATCCGCCAGGCGATGGGATAGATGGCGTGCGTGTCCGGGCTCGCGTACGTCTCTTTCTCAGGTTGCATGGAGAAGTCGGCAACGCCCAGATAAGCCGGTTTGCCTGCGGCATCAATGTAAGTTCCAGCCGAGAATGAATCCACACTGCCGTCTTTGTGGCGGAAGCGGTAGAGCATAAGCTCGGTGTTATCGTCGAGCTGCAGGCTCACCCAGTCCCAGCCACTCTCATTGGTATCGAGTTGATGAGTGAAGAACTCGTGGTCCATCCAGGCGGTGCCTTCAACCTGATACTCTCTGGCGTTTAACTCGATGGTTCCGGTGGTCAACAGTCGAGTGAATGAGATGTAGTGGGACGCCTGGCCTGCGCCCGCCGCCTTTTGGCTGACGCCGTCCTTGCCATGAATCACCGGCGGTTTGCGAGAGCTCATCACAAGCCGCAACGCGAAATTCTGAGCAATGGCCAGCAACTGTTGCTGGTTGCCCGTCCACTGCACTTGCCAGTTTCCGTTCCACACTTTAGCGGTTGGCTCACTCGCGCCCGCCAATCCGGGGCCAGCGCGATTCACTCGCTCGGTGTGATAGAAGCGATCACCGTCCAAGTCGCTTAGCGCGAGGTGCGCCAGGTAGATGTCGTTAACGTCCCAGTCCGATGTTTGGGCCTTGCCTCGGCTCACGCCCTGGCGGAAGAAAGTCAACTCGAAGCCAAACTTGTGGCCGTCGGCAGACCGCAGGTTGCCGGTGTAATACCACCACTCCGTCTGGTAATCAGGGTGATTGAAGTGATCACGCGGAAACTGGTACTGGTAGCTCGGAAGCGCCTTCTGGTATTGGGCCGTCAAAGGCATCGCGGCCAGAAGCACGAGTAATGTGGCCAGAAGACTACTCTTCATGCACGACCTCGATTGGGTTCAAGCGCGTCGCGATGCGCGCCGGATAGAATCCCGACAGCACAGTTGCCAGGAAAACCAGCATAAGCGCTGCGAGCAGCAGCAAGACCGGCAAATGAAGCTGGATCGTCCAGCCAAATGACTGCTTGTTAATGACAAAGATCAGGAGTAAGGAGAGCACGAAGCCGAGCGCGAGCCCGGCCAGATTGGCTAGCAACCCGATCAGCCCTGCCTCCAGGAAGATAATCTTACGGACCTGCGACACACTGGCGCCCAGGAAGCGTAGCAACCCCAACTCGCGGCGGCGGTCGATGACCACGGTTAGAAGCGCACCAGCGATTCCGATGATAGCCACGATGACGGCGACCAGTTCGAGCGCATAGGTAATGGCAAACGTGCGGTCGAAAACACGGATCGCCTCTGCCCGCAAGCTGCGGTTGGTGAAAATGAGAATGTTCCGGCCTGCCGCGGCCTGCTCGACTGCTTTGCGCACGTCGTCGATATTCGCGCCGGGAGCTACGTAGACAGCGATGCCCGACGGTGCCGGGTCCGGCAGATAGCGCAACATGGTCGAGCGGTCCACGACGATATAGCCCTTCTCGCTGCCATAGTCGTAGAACACATCAACCACATGAAAGGTGACTTGCGCGTTTCCCAGCGGAAGCGTGATGTTGTCGCCCGCCCGGACGTGGTGCTTGTTGGCGAAGGGCTCGCTGACGGCGGCGTTGTCTCCGCTGCGCATCTCGGCATCGACCACACTGGTGGGGCGGCCGGAGAGGAAGCGGATCTTGGCGAGGTCGTGGTTGGCGCGGGTGTCAGCCGAACCGAGCGTCGCGGGCAAGCCCTGATAGCTGATGTCATATCCGCGAAAGCGGTCCACACCGGCGACTCCCGGCAGAGCTGCGATGGTATCGGCAAGAGACGGGTCGAGAGTGGGCAGACGGTCCGCGCGGGGGTCTCCGGCGGGCTGCAGAAACAGATCGGCTTTGAGCTGGTCGTCCATCCAGACCTGCACCGTCTGACGGAAGCTGCCGACCATGATGGCCACCGAGGTCATCATGGCGATTGCGGTGGACAGTGCAGCTACCAGCACCGCAGTGCGTCGCAGAGAAGACACCAGACTGCGCGACGCCAGCATGGCTTCCACGCCGAGCGCCCTGCGCAGCAGACCGGAGAAGGCTGCGGTCAGTCCGCTGACCAGCGCCGGAATGGCGAATGCCGAAGCGCCAATCATCAGCAGCGCCGCCAGGTAGCCGAAAAACGGCTTGCCCGCAATCGCTGGAACGAAACTCGCGGCAGTGCCCGCCAAGGCGAGCGCCAGCGCGACCCATAGATCGCGTATCTTGTGCACCCGCGCGGCGTACTCGCGTTCTCCTCGCGCCATGGCCTCCACAGGCGGCACCAGCGACGCCTCGCGCGCGGGAGAGGCCGCCGAAACCAGGGCAACACCGATGCCCACCAGCAAGGCCAGCGCGATGGAACTCGACGTCAGCGCAATCGGCGCCGGACGGCTGCTGACGTAAAGGCCCTGCACCGTGGCGCCAAGCAAACGGACCGCTCCAGTCGCCATAACCCGACCCAGCACAATTCCCAGCACGCCGCCGGCGACACCGAAACAAAGCGCTTCGCCAAGGAAAGCAGCAAGCACGTGCATCCGGCTGGCGCCCAGGGCGCGCACGATTCCGATTTCCGGCCGGCGACGCACCACTGACACCGAGATGGTGTTGAAGATGAGGAACGCGCCCACGACCAGCGCAACGTAACTCAGGATGCGCAGGTTCCAACGGAATGCACCCAGCATGCGGCGGTTCTCTTCGGTTTGCGCGCCTTCGCGGCGAAGCTCGACGCCCGCCGGCAAAGACGCCCGAAGCCGCTGCTCCCATTGCTCCAGCGATGGCTTGGGAGGGACCGCCAGCAGTACGCGATCGACGCGGCCCATCCGGTTCAGCGCGCGCTGCGCGGTCGCGATGTCCATGAGGACCAGACCGCCGGTGTCACCTGTGTCCTTCAGAAGGCCCCGGACTTTGTACCCGCCGGTGCGATCGTTGATCTGCAGGCGAATGGAGTCGCCGTTTTTCACTCCCAGACTGTCGCTCACCCAAACTCCGTCCTTGTCCGCGAGGTGTTGCGCGTCCTGGCCGACAACGGAGCTAATGTCGTAAGAATTAAGATTCTCTGGATGCTCAGCAATCAGATCGAGCCCGACAAGGGGGACGGTCTGGCCGGTTGCCGCCACGACGGCGTAGCCCTCGACTCGGGGGTGAACCGTTATCGGATAAGGCAGGGTCGCAAGAGTTGCCACGACTTCATCCGGCACGCCGCCGACGGCAGCGACTTCAAGATCGGCATTGACAACTAAAGTTTCGATGGAGGAGCGAAAGGACCCCGCGGCGGCATCTCCAGACAGTTCGATTGCCAGCACGACTGCAACGCCAAGTGCGACCGCAAGCACGACCAGCGACGTCCGCAGCGAGTCGCGGTAGAAGGGACGAACGATTAGCCGGTAAAACAATCGGGAAAGCGGCATGTCAGTGGCGCGTCACCTCTTGAATCTTCCCGTCCCGCATCTTCACCACCGTGTCCGCAAGACTGGCGGCCTCCAGGCTGTGCGTCGCCATGATGATGGCGGTCTTCTTGTCCGACGCGATGCGCCGCAACAACTCGAGGATCACGTTTCCGGTGGCCGTGTCGAGGTTGCCGGTCGGTTCATCCGCCAGCAGCAATCCGGGGCCGTGCACCATGGAACGCGCGATGGCGACACGCTGCATCTGTCCGCCGGAGATCTGGTGGGGCATGCGCGAGCCGAGATCACCGAGTTCCACCAGTTCGAGTTGCGCCTGCGCGCGTTCGCGGGTGGAGGATTCGCCAGATAGGAGCAGCGGCAGTTCGACGTTCTCCAGCATGGTCAACGTATTCAGCAACTGAAAGCTCTGGAAGATGAAGCCAACCTTCTCGCGACGAAGACGCGTCAATCCGTTGTCATCCAGGTCGCTGGTGGAGCTGCCGTCCAGCACGACGCAGCCCGACGAGGGGAAGTCCATGGCGCCAGCAAGATTGAGCAGCGTGGACTTGCCGCATCCGCTACGCCCAACCAGCGCGACGAATTCCCCCTGGCGGACGGAGAGCGAGACGCCATTCAGAGCTTGAACGGCTTGCCCATCGGTGAAGTAAGTCTTCGTGACATCGTCCAGGCGCACTCGTTCCGCGAGCGTTTCCGAGAGACTGAGAGTAGGCAGCTTGGATTGGGAGGTGACCACGGGCACAATAGTAGCTCAGGGATTCTGTTGCTAAGCCTCATTACGTTTGATGTCGGGAATACCGCTAAAGAACCGGGCGTCAGGGAGGTTCTGAATCCAGCGCCCCGACCAACGTGGAAAGCACCGGACATTCTTGACCTCAGGAAAAAAAGCTCGTCACTGGACCTCGTAACGCGATTCGAATCTGACTACGTCCAAGAGCTGACCTCCACAGTCTAGAATGCCAAGCATGCCGGACGTTCTCATAATTGGAGCAGGGCTGGCGGGTCTTGCCTATGCCTGCGAGCTGGAAAAGAATGGTCTCTCTTGCCAAGTGCTGGATGCATCCGATGGGGTTGGAGGCCGGGCGCGCACAGACTTGCAGGATGGATTTCTGCTGGACCGCGGCTTTCAGGTACTGCTCACAGCCTACCCCGAGGCGCAAGGTTTACTGGATTACCCGGCGTTGCAGTTGCGCGCTTTCGCGCCCGGAGCCTTGGTTCGCTTCGACGGCCGTTTCCACTCGTTAGCTGACCCGTGGCGACGCCCGGCGGCAGCCCTGCGCTCTCTCACTTCGCCAGTCGGAAGCCTCCGCGACAAAATAAAGATCGCACAACTACGGTACCGGGTGACTCGTTTGCCGCTCGACAAACTCTTCGAGTCGCCGGAAACTTCCACCATTGCTTTTTTGCAGCAGTACGGTTTCTCCGCCCGGATGATCGAGCGCTTCTTTCGGCCATTCTTCAGCGGCATCTTTCTGGAACGCGAATTACAAACCTCCAGCCACATGTTCGAGTTCGTGTTTCGCATGTTCTCGCAGGGAGATGCCGCGCTTCCTGCGGGCGGAATGGTCTCGATATCGCAACAACTCCAAACGCGACTGCCTGCGGGCTGCGTCCGTCTGCGCCAAAAGGTCGTCAAGGTCGCGGCGGGCGGAATAACTCTCGATTCGGGGGAGACATTGACGGCGCGCGCGGTTGTCGTGGCGACCGACCAACGGTCCGCCGCACAACTGTTGCCGGAGATCAGGCCATTGGCGTCTCGCGGCACGGCCTGTTTATATTTTGCGGCCGAGAAACCACCCATCTCGGAACCCATACTGGTGCTCAATGGTGAAGGACGAGGCCCGGTCAACAACCTATGCGTACCCAGTATGGTTGCTCCGTCGTACGCGCCCAAGGGTGCACACCTGGTGTCGGCCAGTGTGGTGGGCGAAGCCGGAAAGGACCCGGATCGGCTCTTGCCTGCGGTGCGTGACCAACTCGCCGAGTGGTTCGGTAGCGATGTCCAACGCTGGCGATTTCTGCGCAGCTACTGGATTCCTGATGCCTTGCCGGAGCAGACGCCCGCTTCCGGCGGCGCCGGTCACAAACAAGTCCGCCTGCGAACCGGAGTGTACGTCTGCGGCGATCACTGCGATACGGCGTCAATCAACGGAGCGCTGTTGTCGGGACGACAAGCGGCCGAAGCAGTTCTGCGGTCGTTTGAAGAAATCCATGCGCACGTTCCGGAATGAGCCATTAACCGCGCGCGCCCGGCAATCGCCAGCTAGCCTGCAGCGGGCCGCAATGGCGCGAGGCAGCAGTCCACAGGACAGAAATCCGGTCGCGGGGGTAGTGAACCCAGCGCCAACCGCGGCTTAGTTTCATCGAGGCGCTCGCAAATCAATTCGCGAATCATGCGAATGAACCGGGGATGCGTGCCTACGGTTTCGGCTCGAACCATCTGCAGCCCCAACTCAGCACAGAGTTCGCTTGCCTGAGTGTCGAGATCGAAGAGAATCTCCATGTGGTCGGAGATGAAGCCGATGGGCGCGATCACGACGGCCGAGCCATCTGCGCGCGCCGTGTACTCACGCAAGTAGTCAAGGATGTCAGGCTCCAACCACGGCTGCGACGCCGGCCCGCTGCGGCTCTGGTAGACCAGTCGCCAGTTGTCGTAGCGCAATTTCTCCGCAACCAGCCGGCCAGTCTCCTTCAATTGCTCCTCGTAACGGCAGCCCTGCGCCATCGCCAGCGGAATGCTGTGCGCGGTGTAGATGAGTTGTGCTGCGTCGCGGTGAGCTTCCAGAAGCTTAGCCAGCGCCTGTGACACGCGGTCCACCAGGGCCTCTATGAAACCAGGGTGGTTGTGGAAGACTCGGATTTTGTCCACAACCGGGGCACCCAGCCCGGCGGCCTCCTGCGCGCGTGCGATGTTCTCACGATACTGCCGGCAGCCCGAGTACGAACTGTACGCCGAAGTCACAAAGGCCAGCGCCCGGCGAATACCGTCGTTCTTCATCTGCAACATGGTGTCAGCCAGCAGCGGGTGCCAGTTGCGATTGCCCCAGTAAACCGGCAAGCGAGGTCCATGCTCGGCCAGTTCGGCCTCGAGCGCCGCGATCAGTCTCCGGTTCTGTTCGTTGATCGGGCTCTTGCCGCCGAAGCGGTAATAGTGCTCCGCCACCTGCAACATGCGCTCGCGCGGCACGTTCTTGCCGCGCAAGACGTTTTCCAGAAAGGGCATTACATCTGCAGGACCTTCGGGGCCACCGAAAGATGTTAAGAGTATTGCATCGTAGTTCATGGGGTCTCGAATTGTGTCGACTTCGACTACTTCTGCAGCTCTGCGAGAGCGGTGAGCACTTCATCGCTGTGCTTGTTGGGATTCACATCGGTATAGACTTTGGCGATCTTGCCCTCGGGATTGATGATGAAGGTGTGCCGCGAAGCGAACTTCACCAAGCCGAGATTTGTGAGCGAGCCGTACTCCTCCGTGACCGTGTGGTCGGAGTCGGAAAGCAACTTGAAGTTCAGTCCCTCTTTCGTACAGAACTTCTGGTGCGAATCGACGCTGTCAACACTAACGCCCAGCACCACGGTGTTCCTTTCCTGATACTTCTGCTGGTCGCGCTGGAAGTTGTGCGCTTCGATGGTGCAGCCGCTCGTCATGTCTTTGGGATAGAAGTACAGGACTGCCCACTTGCCCCTGAATTGGCTAAGGCTAATCTTGGTGCTGTCCTGGGACGGAAGCGTGAAATTGGGAGCAGAGGCGCCAGGTTGCGGCAGGGAAGCAGCTTGGCTAGCGGTCGGCAGAAGCACAAAAGCGGCCGCGATTGCGAGTACAAGAATGACAGACTTCTTCAAAGTTCAATTTTCCTTTCGAGTATGTAGCCACTCCGATTAGGAGCGGCTGAACAGGTAATGTGACACCAGCCACTCCTGGCCGCCTGCATAACTCCATAATTCGGCGCAGGCCATGAAGAAGACGCGCCAGCGCACCAGCCATTTTCGGGCTTCGCGCTCGCGATCTCTGCCTTGCCGGTCGGCCGCGTAGGTTTCGGAGAAAAGGTCGAAGATCTCCGCGCGATGACGATCCATGTTTTGCAACCACGCCTCCGCAGTTTTCTGATAGTGCTGGTCGTTGAGCCGCCAGTGGTCGACCACGTGGAGATCACGCTGAAAATAGAGCAACAAATCGTCGCTGGGCATGATTCCGCCCGTGAAGAAGTGCTGCGCCATCCAGTCACTGGCGTCGCGGACCTCGAAGGGGTAGGCGAAACAGCGGTGGGTGAAGATATGGACGAAGAGGAAAGCATCCCGCTTCATCCAAGAGGCGATACGCGCCAGCAAGAGATCGTAGTTGCGCATGTGCTCGAACATTTCCACGGAGACGACGCGATCGTAAATGCCCGGTGCCACAAAGCGGTTCATGTCGGCGGTGATGATCTGAATGTTTTTCAGCCCGCGCTCGGCTGCACGCGCCTCGATGAAGTCCTTTTGGGTGCGGGAATTAGAAACTGCGGTAATCCGGCTATTGGGGAATTTCTCGGCCATATAGAGCGACAGCGAACCCCACCCGCAGCCTAATTCCAAAACCTCCTGCCCGCCGCCGATGCGAACACGCTGGCAGGTCAGGTCGAGCATCGCCTGCTCGGCTTCTTCTAGAGTGGTCGTGCCGGCTTCCCATAGAGCACTGCTGTACTTCAAGTGCTTGCCCAGTGCGAGCTCAAAGAACCGGGCGGGGACTTCGTAGTGCTGTTGATTGGCCACGTCGGTGGCGATCGCCACCGGACTGGTCTTCAACTGCCTGACGAACTCCAGCAGGCGCGCACGCTGCCGTTCAACATCGCCCTTATCTTCCTCCCGCAAACGCTGCGCCAGCAGCCGTCGAATGCCGATGCGAATGAGCCATTCAGGAAGCAGATCGCGCTCCAGTAAGTTATCGAGCCCTGAAGTCGGTGCGGAGGCGGGAGCGGCGTCTAGACTTGGTTGGATAGAAGTTGTTGTGCTCATAGAAAGTTCGATTCAGTTTGAAGGCTGCGACTTCGGAAACCACGGAACAAAGGCGCTGGTGGTCTGCTGATACCGCGCATACTCATCCCCGCGCGAGCGCAGTGCCTGCGCCTCGGTCGCCGGAATGCCGGTGACCCGGAACAGGAAGAACAGCATCAGGGCGGGACACACGATTGACACCCATCCCCACGGCGACGCCAGCGCATACACCAGCCACGCCACCCAGATGAACCACTCAAAGAAATAGTTGGGATGCCGCGAATACCGCCACAATCCCACTTGGCACACCCGCCCGCGGTTCGCCTGATTGCGCTTAAAGGACGCCAGTTGAACATCGGAGACACTCTCGCCGATCACTGCGACTAGCCAGAGCGCCACGCCCGCGTACTCCAGAAGCGACAACTCCGGCGCGGGATTCAACGCCGCCACCAACATCGGCAGTGACAGGAAGACATCCAGCAGCGCCTGGAATTCAAAGAAGAACAGGAAGCGCAGGTTGATGTTCTTGCCCGCCCAATCGCGCCGCAACTGCTGGTAGCGTCCGTCCTCGGGCTCGCTTGCAATGCGCCGAACCAGGTGCAACGCCAGCCGCAATCCCCAGAACGTGACCATGCCGGCCATCATCCACCGGCGTGGTGCGAATCCCGGACCCTGCCAGGCATACCAGACGGACAGAATCACCAGTCCCATCGACCAGCCCACATCCACGATCCCCGCATTGTTCAGGCCCACGCTAACGAGCCAGATGGCAATCATCATCAACGCGAGAACTGCGGCACCCATGCCTGCGAGTTGGAAGGCAGTGGCCATGATCAGCTCAGCAAACCTCCAGTGCGGCTGACGATTCCGGTTCAAGGTTGGCAAGTTGGCGGGTTGGGGCAATGCTGCGAAGCAAGGGCGCCAGAACTTTGTAGATCAGGTAAGTCGCTATCGGCGCGAGGAGCGACCACACCGCAATTGCGTGGATCGTCGACACCCACAGCGTTTTGATGGCTTGCCAGACGCCGGCATGGATCATGGACATTATTTGCGGCAGCGAGAGCGAAAGCCGGGGAGCACGAAAGAGTATTTCTCCTCCCCGGATGAAGGGAACCAGCAACATCAGTTGCAGTGGGTAAGCAAGGTAGTTCACGAGTTGCATGGCGGGAACGTTCAGACGAAGCCGCAGCGCAACGATGAGGCACAGCAAGGTGGTCCAGCCCAGGGCCGGAAATACCCCCAGCACCAGCGCAAAGGCGACACTGAGAGCGATCTTCTCCGGCGTTATCCCTTGGCGCAAAAGGTCGAGAATGGGCCGAACGATGCGGCGCTTTAAGAAGGTCCGAATCATGCCGGGTTCCGCAAGAGTACAGCCGAAGCCGGTTGCTCAGGCCGGAGCTTGAAGAGCTGTATCAGGACGTAACTGGACATCGCAATGTTGCCCAAACCCATGATCGCGATAAACCAGACGATGCGCACCAGCCAATGGTTCTCCTTGTAGAAGACCCAGGTGTAAAAGGTGATGAAGGCGAAGTAAGCATCGAACAGAGTGGCCACAGCCCATGGACTGTGCGCCCAACTGAAATCATCTCCGCTGGCCAGGATGGACTTGTGCAGGCTGACCCATGTGGTCATGCCGATCATGTATAAGAGAATTCCCGCAAACAGCTGCCCTACTATGACCACCAAATGCTGCCGCCGCGAGCGAAGGGTGCCACGCCCGACCCAGATGTCCTGCATACTGATAAGCGAATATTGCAGAATCGATTGTCTTTCTAAATACTCGCCAAATCCACTGGAGTCGCAATAGGCTGAGTAGTGCTTTTTGCCTCAGCCGTCTTCCCTAGTAACAAAGACGACAGATTACCAACATCGTGGAAAATCGACGCTAATATATTGGACATCTTGCGACAGGCAAAAGTGAAATCCCGCAGGAATGTCTGGCCGCACACCTGCCGTTCGATGAACACAACAAGGGTTTGCCTTGGCGTGGCGCGTTGCCCTGTGGCCGTGACAATCGTCACTGACAAGCGAGAACAGTGGTGCGAACATGAGCGCAGATGTAGGGACACAGGTCTGTGCATCGGCCACCTCTCTCCAGTTGGCTTGCCGTTCTCCAGCGTTGCGCCACTTCGTCACCAGCGCAGGAGGTCTATCATGCGACATACAACTGTGGATGTCTCAGCCGCGAAGCCCGAGGAAGGCTCGTTCGAATTGACCACGGAGTTAATTCGTGTACGTGCGTATCGGTTTATCACTCGGTTTAAAGTCTTTGAGCGACTCATCAAAACCACCACCACTGCAACTGATGATAAAGCTGAAGTTTGTGAGTGGTATTATGCGTACCCTTTTTCCGAAGAGCCCGAGCCGCTACGTCGAGAGCAAAGAGTGCTCGCAACAAGAAGCTGGCACGATCCCAGCAAAGTGACTGGTCGCAGTCGCGAGGTCTGATGAAAAGCAGCGAAGCGTTAAATCATCCTAGCTGGAACAAAATCTTTCCCAGATGGTTTGCCGCATCCACTGATCGCTCGATGGCCACCGATGGCTTGAGTGCCCGAGGCGCAGAAGACGACGAGGACGAGGAGGAAGACGAGGACAAGAAAGAGGAAGAAGGCGACGAAGATGACAGTGGCTACTCGGAGTGAACCTCCGTTTACGTCAGAACTGCCAGACGACCTTCCTCCCGTCAATATTTCTGCCCCAACGCCCTCGTTATGAACCCGACCAGCGGAGACATTTTCCGACAAGCAGCAGCGAAATCCCGCAGAAATTTCTGTCGCAATGGGCATTGCGCCAAAGACGGAGGGCAGCAATCACACTTTAATCATGGTAAGGGAAAACTCGGTGAGCAGTTCGGACGGACTTACGGCGCTCAACTGGCTGACAGACGTGCCTGAGTTCCAGACACTCTAAATCCCTTTCCTTAAACGCCCGACCCACCACTAAGGAGACTCTGAACAAGTACTCCGATTTCCACCGATCTGCGGTTTAGATTGAGAGGAAATTTGGCGGAGGGCTGGTAGAGCGATGCAACAGCAGACACTGGCGATGGCGAACGGGTTTGAGCAGTACGCAAAGAAGAC
>DATBZX010000393.1:0-11811 GCA_036512955.1 Terriglobales bacterium | reverse complement strand
CCTTCGGTGCTCACTTTGCTGGATCTAGGATTTCCATTCTCAGGGCAGGTAGTTTACTCCCATCGGCCATATCCGGTGCAAAGTTTTTATAGGACGGGCTGCGGGTGCCCGAAAGGGGGCTGCGGACGGAAACCGTCGCTATCCGGCGCTCTATGCCCCTGCACCCTCGAAGCCACCGTGAGCGAATGGGAAGGCGTCGAAACTGGTGCATGTTGGAGCAACAATTCTTGCAGGGCTATGTAGCTAATTCAGTATGAACTAACTCTTGGCCGGCTGATGCTGCACTTCGAAGCGCGAAATCTCGGCTTCGTGTGCGAGCGTCAGGCCGATCTCGTCGAGCCCGTTTAAGAGTCGGTGACGGCGGAAGGCATCGATTGCAAAACTCTCCGACAGCCCGAACTCGTCGCTGACGGTCTGGTTTTCCAGATCCACGGACAAATGATACGGACGATTCTTATCGGCATGTTCGGCGATGCGCTGAATCACCGGCTCTGGCAGTTCGATCAACAGCAGGCCGTTGTTGCCGGCGTTATTGCGGAAGATGTCGGCGAAGGATGGCGCGAGAATTACACGAAAGCCAAACTCGCCCAGTGCCCATGCCGCGTGTTCGCGCGAAGAACCGCACCCGAAATTCTTGCCCGCCACCAGCACCGTCGCGTTCCGAAAATGTTCCTGATTGAGCACGAAGTCCTCGCGATCGCGGCCATCGGGATGGTAGCGCCAGTCGAAAAACAGAAACTGCCCAAAGCCGGTGCGCTCGATGCGCTTCAAGTGCTGCTTGGGGATGATCTGATCGGTATCGACGTTTTCCTTATACATCGGCGCCACCACACCACGATGTTTGCGAATCGGTTCCATCGGGTTAATTCCTGTACTCCCAGCCGCGCACATCGACGAACCGCCCGGCCACAGCCGCGGCAGCCGCAGTTGCCGGACTGACCAGGTGCGTACGGCCTTCCCTGCCCTGGCGGCCTTCGAAGTTGCGATTGCTGGTCGAGGCGCAGCGCTGCTTGGGCGCGAGGATGTCGGGGTTCATGCCGAGACACATCGAGCATCCCGGCTCGCGCCACTGCGCGCCCGATTCTGTGAAGATGCGGTCGAGCCCTTCGCTCTCAGCGGCGAGCTTTACCGCTTCCGATCCCGGAACAACCAAGACCGTCACGTCGGGATGTACCCTGTGCCCGTGGATGACTTTCGCCGCGGCACGTAAATCTTCCAAGCGTCCGTTGGTGCACGATCCGATGAACACTCGATCGACTGCAATATCTGCGATGCGCGTTCCTGCCTTCAATCCCATGTACTCAAGAGCCGCGATCATCGCCGATCGTTCGGAGGCATCGCGCGCATCCTCCGGGTTGGGAACGCTGGCGGTCACCGGCGCCGACATTCCCGGATTTGTTCCCCAGGTCACGATTGGCTCCAACTGAGCACCGTCGATGGAGATTTCGCGGTCGAACGTCGCTCCCTGATCGGTTGCAAGTTGCCGCCAGGCCGCGATTGCGCTCGTCCAAGCTTCTCCTTTTGGCGCGTACGGACGGCCTTCCATGTAAGCGAAGGTCGTGTCGTCGGGCGCGACCATGCCCGCGCGCGCGCCGCACTCGATGCTCATGTTGCAAATCGTCATGCGCTCTTCCATGGTGAGGTTGCGGACGGCCTCGCCCGCATACTCAATGACATGTCCCGTGCCGCCATCGGTGCCGAGACGGCGAATGATGTCCAGAATCAGGTCCTTGGACGTCGTGCCCTCCGGCAGCTTTCCGGAGACCGAGATGCGCATGCTGTGCGGCTTAGTTTGCGAAACGCACTGCGTCGCCAGCACATGCTCAACTTCTGATGTCCCGATGCCAAAGGCCAGCGCTCCAAATGCGCCATGCGTACTGGTGTGGCTGTCGCCGCACACGATGGTCATGCCGGGCTGGGTCAACCCGAGTTCCGGACCGATTACGTGCACGATGCCCTGCCTTCCTGATCCGATATCGAACAGCGGAATGCCGGCAGCCTCGCAGTTCTTCCGTAACGTTGCAATCTGCTGGGCGGCGATTTGATCCTTGATCTGAAAGCGCTCGTCGGTGGTGGTAGGGACGTTGTGATCGATGGTCGCGAACGTCAGGTCGGGCCGGCGCACTTTGCGGTTCGCCAGGCGAAGCCCCTCAAACGCCTGCGGCGTTGTAACTTCATGCACCAGGTGAAGGTCGATGTAAAGCAGCGTTGGCTCGCCTTCGGGTGCCCTCACCACATGGGAGTCCCACACTTTCTCAAACAGAGATTTTGGCTTGTGCATCCGTGCCTCAGACTGCGTGGTAGGCCATCTGCATCTGCAGCAGGTCGGTCACCGTTTCGACCACAGCTTGCCCAATCGCATCGGTGGAAACAGCCTGCCGGTTGCGACGGCCGCTAAGATCTTGCGTGACCAGTCCGCGTACCAGCGTGCGATCGACGGCCTGCATGATCTTGTCCGCCTCATGGTAAAGCCCGGCTGTGTAGCGCAGCAACATGGCGGCTGACTGGATCGCGCCGAACGGGTTCGCCAGTCCTTTGCCGGCAATATCAGGAGCCGAACCATGTACCGGCTCGTAGAGTTCGACCTTGCCGCCCACACTGGCCGAGGCCAGCATGCCGAGTGACCCGCTGATGACTGCGGCTTCGTCCGACAGGATATCGCCAAACAGATTCTCAGTCAGCACCACGTCGTAGCGAGCGGGCGTTGTGATCACCTGCATGGCGAAGGAATCGACGTAGGCGTGTTCCAGTTGCACGTCGGGATACTCTTTTGCCATTGCGGTTACGGTGCGGCGCCAGAGCTGGGAAGTCTCCAGCACGTTGGCCTTGTCCACCGAGGTAACAAGATGTTTGCGGCGACGGGCTTCCTGGAATGCCACATGCGCCACGCGTTCGACTTCGTCAACGTGGTAGCGCATGGTGTTGTAAGCGGAGAGTCCGTCTTCATTGAGCGCGCGCGGTTGCGCAAAATAAAGGCCGCCGAGCAACTCGCGAACAATCAGGATGTCAGCGCCGCGGGTCACGTCCTCGCGCAGAGGCGAGCAGTCCGCGATGGCTTCATACGCCTTCACTGGACGCAGGTTGGCGAATCCGCCGAGCGCCTGTCGCAACGCCAGTAATCCAGCCTCGGGACGCTTCTCACCGGTGAGTCCATCGAACTTCCGCGCACCTACTGCGCCGAGAAGAACAGCGTCGGCTTCCAGGCAGGCTGCCAGCGTTTTCTCCGGCAGCGGTGTTCCATCCTGCTCGATGGCCGCACCGCCAATGCGATGCGACTCGAAACGAAACTCGTAGCCGCACACGTCCGAAACCGTCTGCAGCACGGCCACGGCCTGCTTGGTTACTTCGGGGCCAATCCCGTCTCCCGGCAATGCGACGATACGCAACTTCATGCGGGACGCATCTCCGGTGCCGGTCCCTTGGGCTCACGCATGCCGCTGCGATGGGTGTACAGCATGGCCAGCAGGTCCTGCTCGTAGATGATCTTCTTGCGGTCAGCCAGGCGAGTGAAGTCCTGATAGATCCGGTTGACTTCGTCGCCCGACAACTCGTGGCCGAGTTCGCGATACTTGAACACCAGCGCGTGACGGCCCGAATGCTTGCCGAGAACGATGCGCTCCGCAGGAATCCCCACCGTTTCCGGCGTCATGATCTCGTAGCACAGCGGGTTGTTCAGCACGCCGTGCTGATGGATACCCGCCTCGTGAGCGAAGGCGTTGCGTCCCACGATGGCTTTGTTCGGCTGTACTTCAAAGCCAATCAATTCCGACAACATCTGGCTGGTCGAAAAAATCTCGGCATGGTTAATACCGGTATCAATTCCGTAGCGGTCAGCGCGTACGTGCAGCGCCATCGCGACTTCTTCCAGCGAGGCATTGCCGGCCCGTTCGCCGATGCCATTGATGGTGCACTCCACCTGGCGAGCACCCGCCTCGACTCCGGCCAGTGAGTTCGCCACCGCCAGACCCAGATCGTTGTGGCAGTGAACCGAGATAGTAACGTTTTCGATGCCTTTTACCCGCTGGCGAATCGTCCGGATCAACTCTCCGTATTCTCCGGGCGTGGTGTACCCAACGGTGTCAGGGATGTTCAAAGTCGTCGCACCAGAATCAACCGCCGCCTGCAATACGTCGCACAGGAATCCTACGTCCGACCGGGTTGCGTCCTCGGGAGAAAACTCCACATCAGTGCACAGCGAGCGGGCATAGGCGACCATCTTGGCGGCCTGGTGCAGCGCCTCGTGTCGTCCGATCTTCAGCTTGAAGGCAAGGTGGATGTCAGAAGTGGCCAAAAAGGTGTGAATACGAGGCCGCATGGAGCGGCTAACTGCTTCCCATGCAACAGCAATGTCCTTCTCGACGCAGCGCGCCAGCGCCGCTATCACCGGTCCCTGAACTTCGGTTGCGATGCGGCGTACCGCCTCGGCATCGCCAGCCGACGCGACCGGGAAGCCGGCCTCGATGATATCGACCCCCAGCGCTTGGAGCTTTTTGGCGAATAGGAGCTTCTCGTCCCCGTTCATGCTACATCCGGGGGCCTGCTCGCCGTCGCGGAGCGACGTATCAAAAACTAATACGCGGTCTCGCTGCATATTCACCTCCAAGGTATGATGTCTTAACGTTACCGACTAATCGTAAATTAGTCAAAATAATATATCTTGCAGAATCATTAGATAATGTGATTAAATCACTTCTTCCTTCCCAAATCCGGAAAGGCGGTAATGATGGAGCTCTTCCAACTAGAGACGTTTTTGGCCGTGGCCGAGGAAAAAAGCTTTTCCCGAGCGGCGGCCCGCATGCACCGCACCCAGTCGGCCGTCAGCCAAACCATCTCCAAACTCGAGGACGAACTCGGTGAGCGTCTCTTCGACCGATCCTCCCGTGACGGCTCTCTGACCGACGCCGGACAGGTGCTGCAAACGTATGCCAAAGAACTGTTGAACGTTCGTGAAGAAGCCCGCGAGTCGCTCAAGGAGCTACGCATGCTCCACCAGGGCAAGCTGGTCATTGCCGCCAACGAATTCACCGCCCGCTATCTGCTCCCGGTCCTGCACCAGTTTCACCGCACCCATCCCATGATCCGCATCCAGGTCATGCGCACGCTGGCCCGCGAAGTCCCCGGCCAGGTGCTCAACCATGACGTTGAGTTCGGCGTGGTGTCGTTCCGGCCTGACGACGGCGAACTGACGTCCCACGTGCTCTACCGCGATGAACTGGCCCTGATCGTCTATCCTCGCCACCCGCTGACACACGCCAAAAACGTCGGGATCAAAGACCTCGGTGCGGAGTCCTTCATCGCCCACAGCGTGCTGAGCCCTTACCGAGAAAAGGTGATCCAAGCCTTCAAGAAACACCACGCGCCGCTGCACATGAACGTCGAACTGCCCACCATTGAAGACATCAAGCAATTCGTGCGTATGGAAAACGGCGTGGCCCTGGTTCCCCTGATCGCCGTCGAACATGAGATTGCCAGCAAAGAGTTGATTCACGTGCCGTGCCCGGAACTTGCCATGGAACGCAAGTTGCGCCTGGTGTACCGGACTGGAACCGTGCTCTCTCATGCTGGTCAAGCTTTCCTCAAAACTTGTAAAGCGGTATCGCAAGCCCCCGGATCGCGATTTCTAATGCTCTCCGAGCACTGACGCTAAACCGTTTTCGTGGCTTCGCTCTTGGCATTCACCCGAGTCAGCCAGTCCCGATGCTTCGGGTCCTTCCCCGAAGTGGCCGCGAAGTAGGCGCGTTGCAACTCCAACGTGACGGGACCAGGCTTACCGTTCCCGATCGGCTTGCGATCGAGCGCACTGATAGGCGTGACTTCTGCCGCAGTGCCGGTGAAAAATGCCTCGTCGGCAACTTCCAGTTCTTCGAGGTGCATCTGGCCGACGAACACCTTGTAACCCAGGTCCCGCGCCAGCGTGATGACTGAGTCGCGAGTGATGCCCATGAGCACGTGGTCGCGTTCGTCGTTGGTCAGCAGGTTGCCGTTCTGCACCATGAAGAAGTTCTCGCCCGAGCCTTCGGCGATGATGCCCTCTTCATCCACCAGCAACGCTTCGTCGAAACCGCAGCGCACCGCGTCCTGCACCGCCAACATCGAGTTCAGATATTGACCGCAAGCTTTCGCCGTCGCGGGCATTGCCAGGGAGCTGAATTTCTTCCAGCGCGAAACCGTTACCTGGATACCGTTCTCCAGCGCGTCAGCGCCAAGGTATGCACCCCACGGCCACGCCAGCATGGCTACTTCCACCGGACACTGCCGGGGATGCACACCCAAGCTGGCGCTGCCATAGGTCGCGATCGGACGCACGTAGCAATCGGAGAAGCCGTTGGCCTTGATCACGTCAATTGCAGCCAGCGTCAGTTCTTCCTGCGAGTAAGGAATGGGAAGGCCATAGGTCCGGGCCGATTCGAACATCCGCTGCAGGTGCGCATCGAGCCGGAAAACCGCTGGCCCATCTGGCGTGTTGTAACAGCGAATGCCTTCGAAGACTCCGGTGCCGTAGTGCAGCCCGTGCGCGGACATGTGGACCGTGGCTTCTTCCCAGGGAATGATCTTCCCGTTCTTCCAAACCCACTTGCTCTCAGAAAAAAACGCCATCCTAGGATCCCCTTTGAAACTCCCTCGCGGACTAAAGTCCGCGAGGGATAAATAATGGGCCGCGTTGTCGCCGGCCTAAAGGCCGGCGCTTCCACCCGAATCCAGTGACAAACCTAGGCCGTCGTGGCTACCGCCGGCTCTTCCTTCTTCGCCGGCGCCTCGATATCCGACACCTTCACCGGATTGAGGAACGGCATCATGTCGCGCAACCGTTCTCCCACGCTCTCAATCTGGTGGTCGCGCTGCCGCTCACGTTCCGCGATGAAGTTGTGGCGACCGGTTTCGTTCTCTTTGATCCACTCGGCCGCGAACTTGCCGTTGCGGATTTCTTCGAGAATCTGCTTCATCTCTTTGCGGGTCTGGTCGTTGATCAGGCGCTTGCCGGCGGTGTAGTCGCCGTGCTCCGCCGTATCGCTGACCGAATAGCGCATGTAGCTCAGACCGCCGCGATACATCAGGTCAACGATCAGCTTCAGCTCATGCAGGCACTCGAAGTAGGCGACCTCGGGCTGATAGCCCGCATCCACCAGCGTCTCGAAACCGGCTTTGACCAAGGCGCTGGCGCCGCCGCACAACACGGCCTGCTCGCCAAACAGATCGGTCTCCGTCTCCTCGGTGAACGTGGTCTTCAACACGCCAGCGCGCGTTCCACCAATTCCCTTCGCGTACGACAACGCGTACTGCCAGGCTTTGCCCGACGCATCCTGCTCAACGGCCACGAGGCACGGTGTACCGCCGCCCTCGACAAACACCTCACGCACGCGATGTCCTGGTGCCTTAGGCGCGATCATGCTGACGTCCACTCCCGCGGGACACTGAATCGTTCCGAAGCGGATATTGAAACCGTGGGCGAACATCAGTGTCTTCCCCGGCTTCAGGTTGGGCTGGATGTCGCGGTGATAGATCTTCGCCTGCTCGGTATCGGGAGCCAGCACCATGATGGTGTCGGCCCACGCCGCAGCGTCGCTCACCGACTTCACCGTCAACCCCGCGGCTTCGGCGCGGTCTCGCGAACGGCTACCCGGATGCAACCCGATGCAAACGTCGACACCACTGTCATGCAGATTCAGCGCATGCGCATGGCCTTGCGATCCATATCCGATAATGGCGACCTTCGTAGCTTTCACCTGCGAAAGATCAGCGTCCTTGTCATAAAAGATCTGTGCCATAGCGTTCCTCTCCTGAGTCGAACTATAAATTGATGTAGTGGTTTAACTTGTTCCTACAGACAACGCTCCGGGAACAACTTCCCAAGTTGGCTGTGGACGTGTTGCATTGCGCGGCGAATTGCGGCGGATGACGATCGGGCCGGTCTCCACCGCTTCCAGGATGCCGTAAGGCTGCAACACCTGCAGCAAGCCCTCGAGTTGTTCCGGGGTGCCCGTCATCTCAATCAGGATCCACTCGGTAGTGAGTTCGAGCACACGCCCATTGAAGATCTCCAGCAGTTGCAGAATCTGCGGGCGGGTCTGGAGGGTGCACGCGATCTTCATCATGCCGAAGGCGCGGAAGGTGCCCTCTTCATTCGAGATCATGTCCACCTTGAAAATGTCGATGAGCTTCGAGAGCTGCCCCTTGATGCGGTGGGCCGCCCTGCCTTCGAGGTCTGATGTGATCACGATGCGAACGATCGACGGGTGCTCGGTCTTCGCCGTCGAGAGCGACTGCAGGTTGGCCCCATGCCGCCGGAAGATCAGCGAGATGCGGGTGACCACGCCAGTATGGTTCGCAACGTCCAACAAATAGGTCATGTTCATAGTTTTACTCGTCTGTAGCCGTCTCCACGATGGCGCTCGGGCGCCGGATCATCTCGTGCAGTGCCTTGCCTGCCGGAACCATGGGATAAACCGAATCTTCCTGCTCCACCCGGAAATCGATCAGCACCGGGCCGGGATGCTCGCGCGCTTTCTGAACCGTGGGAGCCACTTCGTCGCGATGGGTCACCGCGAAGGTCAGGATGCCGTATGCCTCGGCGATCTTGGTGAAGTCAGGATTGACCAGGGGCGTGGCAGCGTAGTTGCGCTCGTAGAAGAACTCCTGCCACTGGCGCACCATGCCGAGGTAGCCATTGTTGATGATGGCGATGTTGACCTTGATGCCCTCCTGTACCAGGGTGGCCAACTCCGCCATGGTCATCTGGAAGCCGCCGTCGCCGACGATGACCCAGACATCGGCGTCGGGGCGCGAGAACTTCGCGCCAATCGCGGCCGGCAAGGCGAAGCCCATGGTGCCTAATCCGCCGGAGGTGATGAGCGAACGAGGCTCGCTGTGGTGGTAATACTGCGCCTCCCACATCTGGTGTTGACCAACATCGGTCACGATCAGCGCCTTGCCTTTGGTCTCGCGCCAGAGGTCGTGGATCACGTGCGCGGCGTAGAGGTGGCCGGTGTCAGGCAGATTGCGGATATCGCGCACCGAGACCGCCCCCTTGGCATCGTTGATCTCGGCCCAATACTCGGAGCGCTTCATGGGCGTGACCAGCGGAATCAGCTTGGGAAGCACTTGCTTGAGGTCGCCCACGATGGCTACTTCGGCGCGGACGTTTTTGTGGATTTCGGAAGCATCGATGTCCACGTGGATTTTCTTGGCGTTCTGAGCGTAGCTGTCGAGCTTGCCCGTGACACGGTCGTCGAAACGCATGCCCAGCGCGATCAGCAAGTCGGCGCTCTGGATGGCGTGATTCAACCAGGCTTCGCCATGCATGCCCATCATGCCCAGGCACAAGGGATGGAAGTGCGGCATTGCGCCCAACCCCAGCAGCGTCAAACCGACGGGAATATCGCTGGCTTCGGCGAACAGTTGCAAGTCGTGCATCGCACCCGACATCAGAATCCCGTGCCCCGCCAGAATCACCGGGCGCTCGGCCTGGTTGATCAGCGCCGCCGCCTCGGCAAGTTGCGATGGGTCTGGCGCGTCCCAGGTTTCCAGCTTGCGCAACCGAGGCATCACGAATTCCCACTCGAAATCGCAAGACGCCATCTGCGCGTCCTTGGTGATGTCCACCAGTACCGGGCCGGGCCGTCCCGTGCGTGCAATGATGAACGCCTCGCGCAGCGTGCGCGCAATTTCGTTGACGTCGGTCACCATGTAGTTGTGCTTGGTGATCGGCATGGTAATGCCGGTGATGTCGATTTCCTGAAAGGCATCGGTACCGATGAACTTGCTGCCTACCTGTCCGGTGATGCAGACGATCGGCGAGGAGTCGAGCATGGCAGTTGCGATGCCTGTAACCAGGTTGGTCGCGCCCGGACCCGAGGTTGCCAGAGCCACGCCGACTTTACCGGTGGCACGGGAATATCCGTCAGCCATGTGGGCCGCACCCTGCTCGTGCCGCACCAGTACGTGGTGAATGCTGGGAGTGTGTTGCAGCGCGTCGTACAGCGGCAGCACACATCCGCCGGGATAGCCGAAGACAGTGTCCACACCTTCGCGCTCCAGGCACTTCCAAACGATTTGCGCACCCGTCAATCGCATCTTGCTCATCTCCCTCGCGCTCCCGCCGGGGCAAAATCGGGAATGTTAATTCCATGCTCCCCCGCGTTTACAGGCCCCGCGCCTGGCGTTGTAACCGCGCCAAAGGCGGCCGACGACACGCTGTTCGCATACTTGGCGAAGACCCCGGTCTTGTAGCGCGGGACCGGCGGCACCCACTTTGTCATTCTGCGCTGCAACTCTGCCTCGGAGACTTCGAGCTGCAGTCTGCCTTGATCAACGTCAATGGTGATCATGTCGCCTTCATGCACCGCCGCGATAGACCCGCCCACCGCGGCTTCCGGAGCAACGTGCGCGACCATGAACCCATGGGTCGCGCCGGAAAAGCGGCCATCCGTCAGCAAGGCCACATGTTCGCTCAGCGGCGTCGCCGCCAAGGCCGCAGTTACGGCCAGCATTTCGCGCATGCCGGGCCCACCGCGCGGACCTTCGTTGCGAATCACGATCACGTCGCCCGCCTTGATCTGCGAACTCTGTACCGCCTCGAATGCCAGCTCTTCCGACTCAAAGACCCGCGCAGGGCCGCGATGCTCGCGGCGTGCCTGACCGACCAGTTTGACCACGCAACCTTCGGGCGACAGATTGCCGCGCAGAATCGCCAGGCCGCCCGTCGGACTCAGCGAGCGCGCCACCGGACGAATTACTTCCTGTCCCGGTTGCTCGGTCGCTTCGGCGACCTCTTGCCCCAGCGTCTTGCCGCTTACCGTGATGCAATCACCGTTAATCAGTTCGGCCTCGGCCAGGATGTGTCCCAGTAACTTGGTGCCCCCGGCGCGGAAGAAATCCGTCGCCATGAAGCGCCCACCCGGCTTCAGGTCGCACAACACGGGAGTCCGCGAGCAGATGTGGCTTATATCTTCGAGTGAAAAACTCAGCCCGAGCTCGGTGGCGATGGCGGGAAGATGCAGGACTGCGTTGGTGGAGCCGCCTGAAGCCACGACGCAAGTCATCGCGTTCTTCAACGCCGCCTCGGTCATGATCTGCGAAGGCCGGATATCGCGACGCAACAGTTCCATCACCAGGCGGCCGGCCTGCTTGGCTACTTCATATTTCAGGGGAGAGGTTGCTGGAACTGCATTACTGCCGAGAGGGGAGATACCGAGGAATTCGCAAGCCGTGGACATGGTGTTAGCGGTGAACTGTCCGCCACACGCCCCCGGCCCGGGACAGGCATGGTCCTCCATGTCCTTCAACTCGGCGTCATTCATCTTGCCCTGCGCGTACTTGCCAACGGCCTCGAAGACATCCTGAATGCTGACGTCGCGACCCTGGTAGTGGCCGGGCGCAATCGATCCGCCGTAAAGCATCAGCGAGGGAATGTCGAGCCTTGCCAGCGCCATTACCGTACCCGGAATGGTCTTGTCGCAACTCGACAGCGCGATCACGCCGTCGAACATGTGCCCTCGCGCGACCAACTCGATAGAGTCGGCGATTACCTCGCGGCTGACCAAAGAGGCACGCATGCCTTCTGAACCCATAGTGATGCCGTCGGAAACCGCGATGGTATTGAACTCCATCGGAGTACCTCCGGCTTCGCGCACGCCTTCTTTCACGGCGGCAGCGATTTCGCGCAGGTGATAATTGCAGGGCCCGACTTCCGTCCAGGTGTTGGCGATGCCGATGATGGGTTTGCGCAGATCTTCGTCGGTAAAGCCGACGGCCTTGAACATGGCGCGTGCCGGGGCCCGGTTGGGCCCTTCGGTGATGTGCCGGCTACGCTCC
>DATBZX010000392.1:0-10591 GCA_036512955.1 Terriglobales bacterium | reverse complement strand
CGGCTGGTTCGGTTCGCTTGTGATGAGCCGCCTGCTGAACCGGGTCAACAGCCAGATCGTTGATGCAACTCTCGCGATACTCGACGTCAGGGCAGAGCACCATGTTCTGGAGGTTGGGTTCGGGGGTGGTTCCGCGTTATCGCGGCTCGTGACGCGGACGGGAACAGGGCTGGTCGAAGGCGTCGATGTCTCCACTGAGATGGTCAAACGGGCAGAGCACAAGTTCCAGCGGGAAATCGAAGTGGGCCGTTTGCGGGTCCAGCTGGGAGACGTTGTCCACCTGCCATTCCGCAACGCAATCTTCGACCGTATCTTCACGATCAACACTATCTACTTCTGGCCTGATGCTGAGGAAGGAATGGGCGAGGTCCACAGAGTCCTCAAGCAAGATGGAACGGCAGCGGTAGCGATTAGGTCGAAGGAGAAGATGGAGCAGCACGCGGTTTCGAAGCACGGGTTTCGTCTCTTCTCCCCCGATGACGTTGCTGACCTGATGTGCCGAACTGGATTCCGCAATGTCCGCGTCGATCATCGCGATCGGGACAAGTGGTACGACCAAGTGATTGTCGTAGGATCGCGCTGATGGTTCGCAAGAGCTACGAATCGGAGCGTCCTCAGCGTCTCATCACCCGCAGCAGCAGGTCGAGCGGCAGCTCGCGCTGATCGTGCAGTGCGCGCCGTGCCGCAAGGGCTAAGGGCTTCCGCGTGGCGAACAAACGGCGCAAACTTACGTTATGGGCTGTTATCACCATTTACAGTGCCCCGCCACTCTCCCAGGCCCGTTTGTCGTCCAGGTGATTGCGACAACACTGTCGCGCTAGCTTCTTCCGTTTAATGCCTCCGAAGGCTCGGATCTCTTACGGAGCGGTAACGATCACGGCGGTGCTGGGTGTCTTGCCGGCTCGCCGGTAGGCGTGGCGGACGCCTGAATCGAAATAGATCGCGTCGCCCGCATCGAGCGTGTGCGTTTCCGAGCCAATGATCAAATCGATTTTCCCGCGGATCATGTAAAGAAATTCCACTCCGGGGTGCTGATGCATTCGACCCTTGTCTGTCGGAACCGGCTCAAATTCCGCCAGAAACGCATTCAACTTCCGCTCGTTCGCCTTGAAGTCAAGGCTCTCGAAATGGTAGGCGATCTCGCCGCCTCCCGGTCTCTCCGGGAAACGGACCCGATCCTTTTTGCGCACGACCACAACGACACGACGCTTGCGCTCGTCGGCGAAGAAGTAGTCGAGGCCTACGCTGAAGACAAGTGCAATGCGCAAGAGCGTGGGCAAAGTCGGGAATAGTTTTCCACGCTCCAACTTTGACAGCATGGCCGGCGACAGCCCCGTGTGTCTTCCAAGTTCGACCAGGCCCATACTCTTCTTCAGCCGCAATCCCCGGAGTTTCTCTCCCAGCGCGTAGGGCTTCAGGCCTTCGGTGATCGTCTTATTCATCGCCACAACTTCCCCTTTTGACTGCTGGTCAAAGAAACCGCTGGTCCTTTAACTGTCAGTCACACGACTTGCTCCCCGAGAACAGATTGTCATGTTATGAAAACAAGTGTGACTTACAGTTAATAGCGCAACTGGACAAACGGTGCAACGAAAAAGGAGAACCTGAAATGAAGCGGATCGGATTTGCGGTAATCGCAGTATTGCTGTCGAGTTCAATGTTGGCAGTCGCCGCGCCTGCGGGCAAGGGCGCGGCAAAAGATATCGTGGACACGGCGGTTGCAGCGGGGTCGTTCAAGACGCTCGCAACGGCGCTGGCGGCCGCTGACCTGGTGGGAACACTGAAGGGCGCGGGCCCGTTCACGGTGTTTGCTCCCACCGACGAAGCGTTTTCCAAGCTGCCGGCCGGCACGGTGGCAGACCTGCTCAAGCCGGAGAACAAAGATAAGCTGCGCGCCATCCTGACCTACCACGTGGTAGCGGGCAAGGTGATGGCGGCGCAGGTGGTGAAACTCTCCTCGGTAAAAACGGTCAACGGCCAGGACGTACAGATTTCGACCAGTGGTGGCACCGTCAAGGTGAACGACGCCCAGGTGATCAAGACCGACATTCCGGCGTCGAACGGGGTGATCCACGTGATTGACACGGTCATTCTGCCCAACCTGCAGTAACGGCTCGGCAATAACTCAGCAACTGATTGGAGAAGGATATGAAGAAAATTGACGTGATTGCGGCGATACTTCTTGTCATCGGTGGTTTGAACTGGGCGCTGGTGGGAGCGGCGCGGTTTGACCTCGTGGCTACAGTTTTTGGCATGCGCTTCGGCGAAACCTCGGCTCTAAGTTCCGTTGTGTACCTGTTGGTGGGACTCTCAGCCGTATATCAGGCAGTCTCATGGAAGGGAATCCAGCGGCGCTGGGGTGGTTCACCGGCAGTAGCACATGCCCGCTAACCTGCCAGTGCGGGGGGACGGCGCAGCCGCCATCCTCCCGCATTCGACTTCTTGCATGAATCTAATACAGAAGATGAGCGAAGACCCTCGCGTACTGGTACGTCGCGCCGGGACTCCAGACACGGACGGAAGCTGTGTAGTTTACTGGATGCAACGTGCGCAGCGAGCCTGCGACAACCCAGCGTTAGACGTTGCGGTAAATCTGGGAAACGAGCTGGGTAAGCCGGTCGTGGTCTTCTTTGCTCCTGTCCCTTTCTATCCCGGCGCAAACGCGCGGCATTTCCATTTCCTTGCTTCGGGTATTGCTGACATCGCCGACGGACTTACTCGTCGCGGCATTGGGTTTGTGTTCCGGGTGTACCCAGACCACAGCCTTCTCAAGTTCTGTGAACAGGTTCATCCCGCAATCGTGGTTGGGGACGAAAACCCTTTACGAGAGACCGAAGCATGGCGACAAAAAGTCGCTGGTGCCCTGTCGGTTCCGTTCTGGACGGTCGATGCGGACGTGATCGTTCCATCCAGGCTGTTGGGACGAGAGCACTACGCCGCCAGAACGATCCGACCGCGTCTCCTAGAGCTACTTCCGAAGTTCTTGCAGCCGCCGGACAATCCAGTAGCTCGTGTACTTTGTTCTGCGCCGCCGCAGCTGTCTTCGTCGAATTGGCAAGAGGATTTCACGCGCGGCTGGACTCTCGATCGCTCCGTTGCACCGGCGACCGCATGGCGAGGAGGCAATCAGGAGGCGGTGCGTCGACTCGATGACTTTGTCCGGGAAAAACTAGCCATCTACCCCGAGGGCCGAAATCGGCCGGAGAGCGACAACACCAGCCGATTGTCTCCATACCTCCACTTCGGGCACATTGGACCACAATCGATTGCGCTCCGGGTGCAACAAGAGGATTTACCGGAGACGGCAAAGCAAGCGTTTCTTGAGCAACTCATCGTCCGCCGGGAACTGGCCGTCAATTTCGTTCGATTCAACCCTGTCTATGACTCGATGGAGTGCCTGGAGCCCTGGGCAGACCGGTCGTTTGCACGGCACTCCTCGGACCGCCGCCCCATCGTATATTCCAAGGAACAGCTCGATAATGCAGAAACGCACGACTCGCTGTGGAACGCGGCGCAGAAGGAGATGGTGTTAACCGGGTGGATGCACAACTACTTGCGCATGTACTGGGCTAAGAAGATCCTGGAGTGGAGCCCGTCGATTGCATCGGCGTATCAGCGCGCCATCTGGCTGAACGATCGATACGAACTCGACGGACGCGATCCGAATGGTTATGCCGGCATTGCGTGGGCAATCGTAGGCAAGCACGACCGCCCATGGTTCGAGCGTCCGGTGTTTGGACAGGTGCGGTATATGTCGCTCGCCAGTACCGGCCGAAAGTTTAACTCCAAGAGTTACATCGAGCAGATCGCGAAGCTGGAGCGGACACATGCCTAGAGACTGGCTTGCCCTCCTCATCTTCGTTGGAATATGTTTCGCAGTGGCTGCGAGCGGATCGGTATTCACGTCGGGATCGGTGAAAACCTGGTATCCGGGTCTGCTCAAGCCCGCGGGTACCCCGCCGCCATGGGTTTTCGGCCCGGTGTGGTCAACTCTCTACCTGCTGATGGCGACGTCAGCCTGGCTGGTTTGGCGGCAGCGAGTTCACGAACATGTAGGGCTGGCGTTGATGCTGTTTTCGACGCAATTGATCCTCAATGGACTTTGGTCTTATATCTTCTTCGGTCTGCGGCGGCCCGGAGCGGCCCTGATAGAAATCATCGTGCTGTTGCTTGCAATCGCTGCCACAGCCATGAGGTTTTCGGAACATTCAGGCTTAGCGTCTTGGCTGATGACACCCTATCTCGTCTGGGTAACGTACGCTTCCTATCTGAACCTCGGAATCTGGCGCCTGAATAAAGGCGCCTCATGAGGGTCCTGGTTACTGGCGCGTCCGGTTACATTGGACGGCAACTGGCAGAAAAACTCTCAGCAGCGGGTCACGACGTCGCCTGCATGGTGCGCGATACCGCGCGCGCTCCCCAGCTTCAACCACAAATCAAGTTTGTTGAGGCAGACGCACTGCACGCCAAGACGCTTCCTTCGGCGCTGGATGGAATCGACGTCGCTTACTACCTCATTCATTCGATGTCGGGGCGGGTCGAGGGGTTTGAAGAGAGAGACCGGCAGGCTGCCTACAATTTCGCTGCCGCGGCAAAGCAGGCTGGGGTACGCCGGGTGATCTATCTGGGGGGTCTGGCGTCGACAAGAGCCGCGGTCTCGTCGCACCTGAAGAGCCGGCACGAGACGGGCGCGGTGTTGCGGAAGTTTGGGCCGCCTCTCGTCGAACTGCGGGCCGGCATCATCGTCGGCAATGGCAGCACTTCGTTTGAAATCATCCGCTGTCTGACAGAACGCCTCCCAGTCATGATCTGCCCTCGTTGGGTGGTGACAAAGACTCAGCCGATAGCGGTAAGCGATGTTCTCGAATACCTGGAAGCTGCGCTCCACCTGCGTGACGCCGTGGAAGAGCCTATTGAAATTGGCGGCTCGACCATCGAGACCTATCGCAGCATGATGCTTGCTTATGCGCGGCACCGCGGACTTCGCCGTTTGCTGATACGCATTCCGGTACTGACTCCGCGCTTGTCGTCGTACTGGTTGGATTTCGTCACACCAGTGCCGCCGGCAGTATCCCGCCCGCTCATCGAGGGCTTGAGGAGCGAGTCGATTTGCACCAATACGCTTGTGGCCCGGCTGTTTCCTTCGATCCGGCCGATCTCGTACGACGCGGCTGTCGAGGAGGTCCTCAAGAGAGCCGCACCTTCGATGTCGCTGCCGAGCATGGGAGGAGCGTCGCACCGGACATTTCGCGCCGAGGGGATCATCTGCGACGTCAGGGAAACGATCATCGATGCTCCACCCGACCGCGTGTTTGAGTTGATCGAAAACGTCGGCGGCACGAACGGGTGGTTCTACGCGGGCTTCTTGTGGAGTGCCCGTGGCTGGGTTGATCAACTGATCGGCGGCGTAGGCATGAAGCGTGGCCGGCCACGAGCCTCCGGTATTCAAACGGGCGATGCCGTCGACTTCTGGCGAGTAGAACGTGCCGAAGCCCCGAGCACGGTGCTTCTCCGGGCGGAAATGAAGCTGCCTGGCGAAGCATGGCTGCAATTCAACCTTGCGTCACAACCCCAGGGCCGCACACTTCTGCGCTGCTGCGCATGGTTCCAGCCTCGCGGGCTGGCCGGAGAAATCTATTGGTGTGGGCTGTACCCGGTGCATGCGATGATCTTTGCCGGCATGCTGAGAGAGATCAAGAAACACGCCGAAACCGGCACATAGGCAGCGCGCGAAAGCCGAACGCGCGAAAGCCGAACTCGCCAGATACCTGTTGATAATGTATGGTTCGCCGCGCCGCTGCAAAGGGAAAGTTCGAAAGAAGAAAGCCAGTCTGCCGCAAATGAATCCTGTGATGTTGACGGTCAAGGGCATACAGGAGCCCAGCTGCCCGGAGGAACAGTCGTAAGTTAGGAGCCGAAAAGGCGAAGGAAAAGCGCACACTTACGATATGGGCTGTTATCACTCGTCATTGTGGAACTCGTCCAATTCGGCGTAGAGTGCTGGCCGTGAAACATTCTTCATGCGCAATCATGTTTGCCGTTTCTGTGGCCGTGACAATGGTTGGACAAACGACGACGCCGAAGCCCAATGTCACTCGATTCCTTCCAACATCGGAACTGGTAAGAGTCGCGTCAATGGCCGCTCGCGACGAGGGGTACAACGTCGAAGCTCAGGGCATATATCTTGACGAGTTGCGGACGGCGAACTGCCGGCCGCCTCTACCCGGTTACGACAGCATCGCCCTTTACTTCAATGACCATCCTGTGAGGACATATTCAATCCGAGTCGATACGGGTGATGTGCTCGACGAGAACGCGTGCGTCGTTTTCCGTTATCCAAATCTCATCAAATTCCGCAACGAAACGCTAAAGGGAGCTGGGACGAAGCCTGTTTCCCTTGAAACCATGGCCGCAGAGGTCGGGTGCGAGAAGCTCGAAGTTTTGCCGCATGACCCCACCGGCGAGTGACCAGCTTACGGGCATAAGCCCTTTGTAAGTCCTTTAGAATGTGGTTGTCCCCACAGGCCTGCGGGCGTAATGGATGTTGGTTCTAAAGGACTTGACCCCCTTTTCCCCGCAAACTTTTCCCCACGGCATACCCTCTACACTCACCGTCGCTCCTACACGACCTTTTGCACACGAACCCCTTAGAAGAATAGAAATGTGTATCTAAAAGGCTGGTTTTCGGGGTAAGTCCTTCAAGATGTGTGGGCATTACCCCCACAAACGCGTGCGGGCAAAAGCGGTGAAAAGCGGGGGAAAGGCTCGTTCTTGCCTGTAATTACTTTTAGAATCAATGACCGTTATCCCCGCAGGTGGCTGCCGGACGCAATGCGCGGCTATCGGACACCGGTTGCTTCGCCGACTCGCGCGACTTCTCGCGTTAAGGGGACCACGATCCGCACTGCGCAAGAATCGATCGATTGCAGATCTTTCGACGCCAATGCATTTTATCTAAATTGCTGGTTCGGCGTAGGTTACTGACTGGCATCGCATCGAAAAACGGCACGGGACGCGGAAGATGCCAACTCCCGACGCGCCGTCAGACCGTCGTAAGTTCATGACGGCACACGATAACGGACGTCCGCGCTAATTTCTTAGCGCGATCTCGCGCAGTCACCATTTTCGAGGGGACGGACATGTCGCGTTTGAAGTTCGGAACTGGAGCGGAAGAGGGGTTGAGAGCTTGTAAGTTACCGAACGAGCGATGGTCCTGACCGTAGATTCCAGCAATTACAGGTGTCGGCAGTGCCCCTGGTCCCCCTCGGAGGAGAGTCGTCGGCTGCTTCGGCTGGGCTGGTGGACGCTAGACCTTCGTCGGACCGTCTGCTCGATCTTGTCGGGTCTCTTCAGCAGATCCCAAGATCTTCTTGAGTAACGCGTCTACAGCCTGCCAGTCCACGGTCGCCATCGCATGCGGGCCATGTTCGATGGCCCCGTTCCAGGCGTGTCGCATCTGCCCAAAATACGCGCGAAAATGTTCTCTTGTTGTGATGAGGTCTAACCACGCCTGAAGCTCGCTCGGAGTCGCGGGTTGGTCGGGAGCTTTTGCACTGCTATTCGTCAGGCCAGACTTGCGATCTCTCAGAGACGCCACCATTGATGCAAGGCCCTCATCACGTTGTTCGTCTGCGATACCCCACGGATCGTTAGGCCTTCGTTCGATTCGGCCACGCGCTTTTGTTACCTCTGCTGCCCCAATGTGAGAGAGTCCTTGACAGAAGAAATCGAAATCATTCATGCGTTCCATGGGCATCACGAAAGACGGGAGACAATTCGGGAATAGTGCATAATCGCCCGTGGGATACCTGCGAATCAGTTCCGTAAGGATGTCACCTAGGTATTCTTTCGCATACTGCCCCGGAACCAGCCCGTAGATCCGTTCCTCTGAGTGAAACGGATTAAGCAAACTGAAATGCAACAGACATTCGTGCGGCTCTTCGGACGCGAAAATCGACGGAAAAGCTCGGCGCTCTGCCTCAAATTCAGAACTGCCTGGCACGGGCAGGAGCGTCAGCAAACTGAAGGTTGGGCCATAAGGGTTGAATATGCCCCATGCGGCTATTCCGATTAACTTTTCCGCCGCCTCAGCCAGGTTCCGCGCGGGTAAGGGAGTTTCGCAGAGAAATCCAGAACCCGGCCCGGCAGTTTGGCGTGCTTGATCAGCAAAATGCTGGATATGGGTCTCAGGAGCCATTGCAGCGATTACTTCGGTCAGGTCTCGGTCGGATGACGCTGCATACTCGACGAGAGATTTGTGGAGCGCGCGCATCTCAGGGGCCTTCTCAATTCCCTCGGGAAATGGACTCCAGGCGTATTCAGGAATCACTTCGCCTCTCTCGATTGCCGTAAGTAAGGCCTTCTTCTGAAAAGAGTTGGTGATTCGAGCCAGACGTTTTCGCTGCTCGTCGGTTGGATTGGTCTTTTTCCTGAAGAATCTCACTTTAAGTCTCTACTAAGAATCGCCTCGCCGAGTATGCGATGGCACGTTTAGCACAGAGGCATATCCATCATCGGCTCTTGAGCGCGAAGCGACGCGTGATAGTCCGTTCAGCTCCTCCGGCAATCTCCAGCGCCCGATTGACGCGCTCGCAATCCCTTCTGTCGCTAATGATCGCGCCACCTGCTCCATGAGCTGCTCTCTTCCGCACACAGTTCAATTCGGCGATCTCCGAATCGGAAAGTTGGTCGATTTCAAGACGAACTGAGGCGTGGAGGAGCGACGGGAACGCAGCGTATTCAAGAAGCGGCATTCCAAGGTCGTGTTGTTGAGCTTTCTTCTGCTTTTTGCGCGTGTCAGCCCCTGCCCTTCCTAGAGCCTTGTACTGCCGGTCATCGTCGATTTTGAGGTGTCGCACTGCATCAAGAATTGCTCGTTCCAGTTCGAGCATCGGCCCGAGCCACACGAGACGCGCGATGGGCCTGTTGAGGTCGCTCGCGTCGATCAAGCCGACCATTTCTGAGTGGTAATAGACAAACTGGACGACCTGCGCTCCGAGCGCAGGAAGGAGCCGGTGGATTGGCTCGTCGTGTTCAATGCGGTGTTGCCTGTTGATTCGGATTCGACTGTGTTCCGCCCGGCTCCAGAACTCGCGTACCAGTCCATCTCGACGGAGGAGCGGGACAGCGTCGAAGAAGCCATGCTCGGCCGTCCACGAAGCCTCAGCATCCGTGTCCGCAAACACGAGCAACCGTCGAGGCGTCATGATGTCTTCCGCTCTTACGATTGGATTCATTGGCTTATTGTAAGAAGGTGCGAATGTAGAACATCTCCTGCATGAGGTCAACGTCTCCCCTCCAGCCAAGTCGAGCAGGCGTTAATCTCCACCGTTCGCGGTGAATCCAAGAGGGCACCACACGATCTGCTTGCGTGGAATCCTCAGTGTGAGCTTGCTCCGCAGGACCAGACGCACTTCGTCGTCGTCAACGTGCTCGACCACACCTGTGCCCTTTCCGGTCACCGACACGCGGTCGCCGACCTTGAGGTTGCGCTCCTTCTCGCGGCACGAGCACCTCCATCTGTGTCTCTCGGTTATCCAGTCAAAGCCAGCTTCGTTGTACCCGGAAGCTTTTGTCCAGAGCGGGATGTCCTCAACGACAACCCCCACAGCGAGGTCCGGCGGCGGAGCAATGATGAAAATGTCCGCGCCATATGCGATCAGCGTTTCCAAGCGGGACTCTACCTCGTCTATCTTGGGAACCATCTGCGAAGGCAGCACGATGGTTTTCGGATAAGCGAACTGCGCCCTGTACCCGAAACGGTGATCCCAAATCTTTCCCCAAAGATTGACCTCGCCAAAGACTTCCCCGAACCTCATGAAACCAATGTCGGTAAGATGCCTAACACTCTTCGCCGCGTATATTCCGCAGGTGCAACCGTTGTGCGGCGGACTGTGGTGCTTCCTGAGTCCTGCCAGAGCCGCCGCCACACCGCAGTAGCTCATGTTCAGGTTCACGCCGGAATACCGTTTGCACGTCGCTTGAAGAGGCTGTCCGGGAAGCCACTGCTCGTTGTTCAGGGACTTCAGGCCGAGGCTGTCCCACTGCCATGTTCGATAGCCGACGATCGGCGAGATGTAATCAGGAATATTCATGGCGCGACCGGCACCTTCTCCGGTTCTGGCTCGTAGATCGTCGGCTCCGTCTCGGGCTCCGGCTCGCATTCGGGATTTCCGATCGGAAGTTCCAGTGGCTCGACCACGATGACTCGCTGCGGCTCTCCTATCTGCATAAAGGTCCCCTTTACCTTTTCCCGTCGTTGTTCTCTCCGAGTACGAAGCCTTTGCGTTCAAGCATCGCGGCTATTTCCGGTGCGTGACGATGCTCGATTACGACCGCGTTACTGAACACCGGCGCATCGGCCAGAGCGTCGTTCATGAATGCTGCTGCCTTTGCGTTCAACGGTTCAAAGAGAACGAGATTGCCCTCGTTCCGAACCCGAATATCCGGTTTAGGAGTCAGGGGGACCTGCGGTAGTGCTGCGCGCATCACCTTGCTTCGCGGCCAGCTACCTTCTCCGACGCGCGGGTGCGTGAAGATGATCTCCTCATCGGTTAAGACGTAGGTCCATGCGGACAGATCGGTCTGGTGC
>DATBZX010000391.1:0-31196 GCA_036512955.1 Terriglobales bacterium | reverse complement strand
CTTTCTCGGGGGTCCATATCGGCCACTGTAGGCTTCTCATCGGGCAGCTAGTATCCAGTACAACCCGTAAGTAAATCCGGAATATTACGTACGAACGGCGTCCCTGCGTGATCGCTCAAGAAGTTGGCTCAGGGAAGTAGCCTTACTTTCTCCCGATTAAACGCCCAACAAGAATGGGGACAACTCCCTATTGCTGGTGAATGACGCCGCCAGGCAAGAAACATCTTCGAGGAGTCGGAAGCAAGGAGCAACGGGAGTACGAGCACATTAAGGGAGAGGCGGAGAAGTCCGGACGATATGGAAAACGCGCGGCGGAGGTGGCGGCGCGGACGGTGATGAAGCAACACAAGGAAAAAGGCCATCGCAAAGGGCAGTGACGGTCACATTCAGGGACGATCCGGGATATGGCTCCGGGATAATCAAACTCATCTCGATTTCTAGGGTAATAGCCTGATTGCGGACAACTCGAGAGCTGGTTATAGTCACGAACGTATCTGCAGCAGCTACCTCCGCATTTCCCGCCATTAGGCAGACGTCGGTCGTTAGGCAGTAACCTCCGGCGTCTGCTCCTGTCCTGCTGTCCGTTTGTATAAAAGCAGTTTCGGCTACGGATGATCGACCAGCCTCATAAGGATTGTGCCTTATATATCTGCCGCCTATTTGCACCTATAGTCCATCCAGCATTGATTAGCGCTTCCATCGTGGAGAAAGACATGAACACCGAAAGAGCCATGAATACCGGCATCCTTTGCATTGACGATAGCGAGTCGCGGATCACGATTCGCCAGAACTGCCTGGAGGCCGCAGGATTTCAGGTTATAAACGCACGCAACGAAAACCACGCGGTTGAGTTCCTCGCCTCCCGGCGAGTGGATGTTGTGTTCCTCGACTGGCGCTTATTGCATGCCGGAACGAATCGCCTGGGAGCCAATATCAAGAAGCTCAGGCCGCAGGTGCGGATTGTCCTCATTTGCGAACGTGGCACGGACCCGGCCGGGTGCAGGGAGCATATGGACGTAATCATCGACGAGTCGGAGTTCAGTACGAAGGCCCACTGGCTGATCGAAGAGTTGCAGGACATTCACTTTCCCTTCTTTGAGGAGTGGTTCGACGACTGGAAGCGTCGCCGCTCCGAATCGAGGATCCATGGGCGGCTGTCAGTCGATCCCTGGGCTATCAGTACATGCTGCTAACCCAGGAAACAAGGTTGTGAGTGACCAACAGAAGCGAAAGGAGAAGTACACATGATTACCATTTTGATCGTCATTCTTGTTCTGGCCTTATTAGGCGCGTTGCCGACATGGCCCCACAGTCGAGGATGGGGCTATTACCCCAGCGGAGGCCTGGGGCTAATTATCGTGGTGATCGTCATCCTGTTGTTGCTCGGACGCATCTGATCTGAACAGAAAGGCCAGCGAGCATTTCGCTGGCCCTTCGGCCAAGAACTTCTCAATTGCGGACGAATGCCTACCTCCAGTCGGCAATGACGCCGACATACTTCATGGGTTCGTGGCGTAGCTGGTGTCGCCGCTCCGCGGCTCGAATAGTCTTCGCACGTTGACTGCGAACTGAGGCCCGCGGCTGAAACAACCCTCGTCGCTGAGCGGCTCAGTGCGGCAGAAATTGGTTGGTTTGTTCCACCGTCTTTTCGCTTCGAGCATATGACACAGCCGCCTAACAGGTTGCTGAAGACGCCAGGAAAGCAGATTCCCCGCGGGCTGAAGCCCGCGAGGAATGACAAAACTAAAAGGCTTACCGGCACGACGCAAGGCGTGCCGTGGATACAAAGTTGATCGGAAACGAGTGTTTCCACAGCCTGCTTGGGTCTTGGTTGCTTCGACGCAGGTCAACGCTTGCGGGCATCGTCCGCAAGCTGGCTTTGTGCGACTGCCTCACAGGAGCTGCAAGCCCTTAGCTCATCCACTTGAGAACGCACCTTACGCCACTGATCGGGCGTAGTGTTAGCCGGCGGGAGAAGGCGTGAACTGGCGTAAAACGTCAGAATATTCGCTCGCAAATCAGGTGTCACCAAGTCAAAGCGACGCGACGATAGCTTGTCGATCAGCTGGTCATAGGTTTCGTCTGCGAGCTGGTATTCTCCGGGCCTGGTTGGCCGGCCGGTATCGAAGTCGCGGTTGGGCAATGCGATCTGCTTGCCGTGCCGGAGCAATGCCAGTTGCGAATTGTAGGAGTCCACTGTTTTGTTCACGCTCTTGATATAGAGATCTTCGGTGGTGCTCGAAGGCAGGGTAAAATCGACCGTCTTCAAGGGGCCGATCTTGGGCAGAATCCTGATGATATACGCGAGAAATCGAGCTCCCGCGCCGGGCCGTTGATACTGATTGCCCCATTCCTTCTCGTATTCGGAGCGAGAGAGGCGATAGAGGAATTCCCGTTCGCTGAAGTCAGGACGCTCTCGAACCAAGTCTGCACGCTTGGAAACGAGGGCGACGCGGGTCATCTCGGGGATAATCGAACTAACAGAGTGCCGATAGGTCCCGATCGACAGATCGACATTACTGAATACGTCCGTTAACTCAATTCCGTAGGTCTCGCGAAAAGCCCTTTGCAGGAGAGGCTTCGAGACCTGAAAACCAATGAAGCTGTGATAACTGTCAGAGGTGTACCGGTTCTTGGCGACCTGAACTACATCAAAACCGAATTCGGTGCGAATGTGGGCCCTATGATTCTGTTCGTAAGTAACTTCATTTCCATACTTCGCTCTTAACTTGGGATACTCCAAGGCAACCGCGCGATTTACTGCCGGATGACCATCGGTGTCCGATTCATAATGGGCGAGCGCGCCCAAAGCGAAAGCATACTCATCGATGTCGGTAGCATCTTGAAGCAAGGCTGCCACAAAATCGCCGCTCCTTACATAGTGAACCAGGTTGCTGAATTGCTTGCTGCCGAATGGGTAGTAGCCGAGATCCTGAATGACACAGCCGCCGTAGGCGTAGGCATGGGCCTCCTTCAGTTCCTCGTCAGTTGCATGGGGAAAACGGTGACGCAACAGCGGCTCGATTTGGTCGGCCCACGCCAGATCGACGATCTGCTCGTGCGTGAGCATGGAATACCCAATCATCCCTTGAGGCGTCAACAGGATCAGGGTCAGCGTTAATGCGAACAGCGAATGACGAGTAAATGGCATAGTCTCACCATTCCCTTTTCGAAGCAGAGTCAGAAGGGCGACCGGAACGGGGGTCTTAAGAGAACGTCCGATCCGGCCGCTGAGATTCAAGGTCCGGTCCTACAAGCCGTCTCATAAATAGTCTGAGTGAGGGAAGTTCAATTCCCTCAGAGGCTAAAGCCCAATGGTTACGACGCCAGGAGCGGCACGGCTGAAGCCGTGCCCTTTCAAATCGCATTTATGAGACCAGTTTCTAAGCCACTGGAGTCCTGCCCTGAATGATGCGAATCAGCATGACAACCAGAGCCAACACTAAGAGGATATGGATGAAGCCTCCCAGCGTATACGAGCTGGCGACTCCGACCAGCCAAAGTAGAAGCAGTATTACAAAAATCGTCCAAAGCATATTTGTGCTCCTAGTCTCGGAATGGTCATCCCATTCACGATAATTGCCCCATCCGATCATTGGTTATCACTTTAACTATCACCATGCGGTCCCGGTACCGCAGTTCAGGCTATTGACGGCCCTCAGTGTTGTGGTCATTCATTTTGGCTGCCTCAGCTTTGGACGATAACTTCTTCACCGCGGCCAAGAACGATTCCGAACCGCTGGGCGCTGCAACGCGCCCCTGCAGTATGTCGGAGAAGCCCGTCTCGCGTCCGTAAAAGGCCCGCGTGGCATCGATGTCCTGCTCGATGACTGCTCCATTCACAGTCAGACCCGCGAACACTCCGCGAGCGCGCGAGTAGGTCAGCACCTCGGCCCTCATCTTCCAGTCGGTTTCTCCCTCGGCATGACGGCCCACGGGACCGGCAGCTACCGAAGCATCCGCGCCTAACTTGAATTTGCTCGAAAGTAGTTTTTCCATGCCGTCGTGGTTCATGACCAACATGACGAGGTCGACGGCTTCCGCGCCAATCTGGAGGCCCCAACTTCCGCCGACAACCTTGAACGGTGCAGGGGCGCTCCACCCATTGGCATTGCGGCATGTGGCTACTCCCTTGCCATATTCGGCGCCAAATACAAAGCCGCCCTTCTTAAGCGACGGGGCAACGCCAACGCAAACCGCCGATTCCATGATGTCCTGGGGGATGCCCTTGTCTGGCGCCGCCATGATTTCATTCAGTACCGTGGCTGCGGCCTGGAGGCGTTTCACTTCATCCTCGCGGTCATCTGCCCACACCAGATTGATCGACGCCAGTACCAGAGCGCCGCACAGTGCAACTCGTATTGCGGTGTTATTTATCGACATTTCCTCTCCCAATCCTCGACCGTTGGAACTCGATGAGAACATCTATCAATCAGCATTGGCGGACGCAGCCGGGACGATCAACTCACAGAGACAAGGGTAAGTCGAGCGGGAAGCAGCGGCCATCGGGTAGAGGCCGTAGCTTCTGGGGAGATATTCCTTACGAGGACCAATGCGCGTTTGGGCGGTGAGGCGCCTGCTTTATGCTGGCGACGGCAAAGAGCAGATCCCTGGTCGGCCAGGGCGGACTCATGGTGACAAATCTAACGAGTGTGATTCTATGGAACGATTTTACGGTGCCAATGTCAGCAGCGTGGCGATCGCTTATCTAAAAAGCTGCTTAGCCAAACCCTGATCAAACGCCGGACTCACGAAGCATTGGTCTTCTTCTAATCGCCGCAAGGCGACGAGTAGCAGTTCCTCTGCATCGGACTTGAGGAGAAATCCGGATGCCCCCGCCGCGGCCGCGGCGCGCAACATTTCTTCCGAGTCATGCATGGTGATCATTAAGATCTTCGTTTTGGGAAGCGCCTGGCGGAGTTGTGACGCCACCTCCAAACCGTTAGGCGACGGCATGGAGATGTCGAGAATCAGAATGTCAGGAGCGAGTTGGTTTGCCAGCTTCAGGGTCTGGACGCCGTCGCCAGCCTCTCCACATACTTCATAGTGTTCGGTGGCTTCGAGTATGTTGCGCAAGCCGCGGCGCATGAACGAGTGATCATCGGACAGCAATACCCGGGTAGAAGACATGTTTCCCAACCCAACGCACAGTTCATTTGACCGCACCGCAGCTGCCGTGTACATACGGCGAACTACGTAGATTGCGAGTCAATTCAGGGCTCGACCACCCTGTTGCGGATTGCATAGCGCACCAGTTCAGCCACTGAGTGCACATCGAGCTTCCGCATGATGTTGGTCCGATGGGTGTCGGACGTCTTAACGGCAATGCCGAGAATCGTAGCCACTTCTTTGGCCGTCTTTCCCTCAGCGAGAAGCTGGAGGATTTCGCGTTCCCGCATGGTGAGCCGATGGCGCATCATCTCCACAGGGTCGGTGACTCGGCTGCCGCGATTGGCTAGAAACATTTCGGTGATACGGGAGGTGAAGAACGGCTTGTGATGACTGAGGGCCTCGATGGCACGAACCAGGTCGGTGTCGGAATCAGACTTCAGAACATACCCGCGCGCACCCGCATCCATGACCTCTGCCGCCATTTCGTCCGAATCGTGGTGGGTGATTACCAGCACTTCTGTCTTGGGGCACGCCTTCCGAATCTGCCGAGTCGCCTCGAGACCGTTCAAGTCAGGCATGCTGATGTCAATGACAATGACGTCAGGACTCAACCGCGCGCACCGTTCGACAGCCTCACGACCGGATCGGGCTTCTCCGCAGACCTGCCAGCCCGGGCGCTCTTCGATGAGCATTTTCAGACCTTTTCGAACGACATCGTGATCATCTGCAATCAATACTCTCAAAGCACTCATGCTGCCTCACTTAGTGGGATTATGACGTGAATCCTTGTTCCATCGCTACTTGATGTTATTTCCAACTCGCCTCGAAGCTGGCGCAAGCGCTCTCGCATTCCCAACAGGCCGACTCCAATGATTGCGTTTTCCGGGCGGAACAACAACTGATCGGAGGTCATGCCGCGACCCTGGTCAATCACGAAAAGATGAAGCCGATCAGCCTCCGTCTCCATGCGGACGGCGGCCGTGGCGCTGCCAGAATGACGGTGCACGTTGGTCAGGCTCTCCTGAACGACACGAAAAATTGCGGTCTCCAGTTCTGTGGGTAGCCTGGGCAAGTTCGCAGGCAAGCTCAGATCCACCTGAATGGAACTTCGCTGCGCAAAACCGTTGGTGAACCAGCGGATGGCGGCCACCAGTCCTACATCATCCAGCATGGGAGGATGTAACAAGTGGGAGAGTGTCCGAACTTCCTTCAACGCGTTGTCGATGAGTTCCTTACTCTCCGTCACAGCATTCTGGCCGCGCTCATCCAGATTTGAGGTGTCGCGTCCGAGGTAGGAAAGGTTCAACTTTACCGCGGTAAGGGTCTGGCCAAGCGAGTCGTGAAGATCGCGGGCGAGACGCCGCCGCTCATCGTCCCTTATCTGGAGAAGTCGTCCGCTCAGGCGGCGTACCGATGTTTCCGCTCGCTTAAGTCCGGTGATGTCCTGAACAACGATACCCATCTGGGTAACTACATTGCCATCCTTGGCAATCGGAAAGAACGATTTCAGCCACCATCCGGTCACGCCAGGCGTGGAAGGGACGGGCCCCCTAATCTCCTGGTTCAGTATTGGCTCACCCGTGCGGGCGACCTTGCGAAGGAGAGGATCGATCTGGTGAGAGAGATCGGCGATGACATCTTTTAACGGTTTGCCCACTTGTGCGTTGGAATCCAGCCGATTGAGCTGAGCGAACGGCTCATTGATGCGCTGAAAGCAGAGATCCTTATCAATGATCGCAAGCCCCACGGGAGCGTTAGAGAAGAAGGCATTGAGCTGCGCCTCACGGTGCTCAATCTCCTCCCTTTGCTGCCGGCGTTCGGTGATGTCGCGGGTGATGACGGCATATCCCCGCGGCTGACTTTGTTCATCTCTCAAAAGGGTGATATCGGCAGTGGCCCAGAACTGCGTGCCGTCCTTTCGAATCTGCTTACATTCATCATTCACATGACCCACTTCGAGGGCGGTCTTCAAATGCCGCTGTGGTGTGTCCTGCTCGCAAGCGTTGTAAAGACGGTGGAAGGGTTCGCCAAGAATCTCCGAGTAGTCGAAGCCAAACAGCCGTTTGGCCCCCAGATTCCAAGTTGTAATGCGTCCCTCGAGGTCAACTCGGATGACGGCGTGGTCCTGGATGCCGTTTACCAGCAGGCGGAACTTCTCTTCGTTTTCCTTGGCTTCCGCCTCGGCCCAGGCCCTGCGGGTGACTTCGGCGCTCATAATGAGAAACAAGGACACCAACAGCATTGAAGCCAGAAGAAAGGCAAGCACCAGGAGCATGGTGGCCCTATGCTGCCGGGTGGCCGAAACACGCGAACGATCCAGCAGCAACCGGTACTCCTCCTGCTCCAAATCATCGAGCAGCGGACGAATTCTGTCGTCCAAAGCCACACCCTGCCGAGTAAGTTCGAGTTGACGTTCCATGCTTGCAGGACTTTGCTGTTGTGATTGGATGGATTCATGGAGGAGTGCCAGTCTCTGGGCGACGAGTGGCTGGAGCTGCGCAAGACCCTGCTGTTGCCGCGGGTTGTCGACCGTCTTCGATTGCAGCGACTGCAAGTGGCGAGGGAGGGTCTCGCGCGCGACGTCAAATTCAATCAGCAGAGTACGGTCGCCGATCAGAACGAATCCCCAACGCGCACTCTCGGCCTCACTGAGCTCAGCCGATACACTTTTCAGCTCGGAGATAACTTCATGGGTATGGATGACCGATTCCTCGCTATTGGCGAAGCGGTCAGACATCACGTATGAGGTGATGCCTATTCCTACGAGGACGGCGAATACCACCGCGAAGGCTGCCTTGTACGAATTGGGAGAGAGGCTCCACATACAGCTAGCGATCAAGCGAGAGCAGGAACTTTAGCATATCTCCAGGCGCGAAAGATTACAGCGTTGGCAACTGAGATCAGCGAGTAGCGTGGGGCTGCATCTCAGCACTCCTCGATTCACTACGAATGCCCATCAAGACGATTTCCACGTCGCAATTACCCCAATCGATACGCCGAACATGACCGCGGTTGCGGTCCAGCCAGCGACTCGCAAGTACAGAGGTATGGTGAACTTGTCCATCACGTCGCGGCTAGCAGCCATGTGCATGATGACTGCCATCAAGGGCGCGGCGAGCATACCATTCAAAACGGCAGCCCAGAACAGAGCTCGTATGGGATCAATGTGGAGGAAGTTCAAGCCGACGCCGGCCAGCGTTGCCGCGCCAATTGTCAGGTAGAAACCGACTGCCTGTTCCGGTTTCTTCTCCAGACTGGCGGGCCACTTGAAGGATTCCCCGATGGCGTATGCAGCCGAGCCGGCTAGAACGGGGATCGCCAGCATGCCTGTGCCGATAATGCCGCACACGAAGAGTCCGGCAGCCCAACGTCCCGCAAGCGGTGCCAATGCCTGTGCTGCTTGCGCCGCCGTGGCGACATCAGTCTGGCCATGAGCATGCAAGGTGGCAGCCGTGGTCAAGATGATAAAGAACGCGACGAGATTGGACAGCGCCATTCCCAGGTAAGTATCCTTCCGAATGCGTCCCAATTGGGCGGGCGCTTGTCGCGGCACGCGTTTCAGCGCTTCTTCGCCCCGATTATTTTTGACCTCTTCCACCTCTTGCGAGGCTTGCCAGAAGAAAAGATAAGGACTGATTGTCGTGCCTAAGACTGCAATCAGGCCCATCAGGTAGTCCTTACTCCACGCCAAATGCGGGAGAAGAGTCGCGTGCAGCACCTGGTACCACGACAAATGCACGAAGAATGCAGTTGCGACATAGGCAAAAAGAGAAAGCGTCAGCCACTTCAAGTACTTCACGTAACTCGAGTAGGGCACAAGAATCTGCAACAGCAACGACGCAACTCCGAAAAGTACAATGTAGAGCCACGTTCTTGCCGGCAACAGAAGCTGGGCGGCAGCACCCATGGCGCCGACATCCGCTCCCAGATTGAAGACGTTAGCGACAAGCACCAGAGTTACTGCGAATCGAAGCAGCCATCGCGGGTAGCATCGTCGCAGATTGGCGGAAATGCCACAGCCCGTTACCCGTCCCACGCGGGCGCTGATCTCCTGGATCGCTGCCATCAGCGGATAGGAGAGGACCATCGTCCACAGCATTCCGTAGCCGAACTGCGCGCCCACCTGGGAATAGGTGGCAATACCGCTGGGGTCGTCGTCCGAAGCGCCGGTGACGAGTCCCGGCCCGAGCACAGCCAACGCACGACGGATCTTACTTTTTCGATCCAGAGGCTTCCGATCCTTGCCAGCAGCAGTTTGTCCTGGGCCGCTGTCGGATGGTGGAGAAGAAGGGAGAGGTGCGTGGCCTTCTGGAGTGATTCCTCGCTGATGACCGCGCCGAAGCGACGCACCGGGGCTCGCGTGTGCTTTGCGATTGGTCTCCGGAATCTCGATGTTCAGCTGCGACATTCAACTCCTTCGAGCGTCCACCTTAACCTTGCGACGGTCTATTTGCTCGTCAGGCGTCTGCCGCCGAGGCGATGCCGTTGGAACGGTACGAACCGATCTGCTGGTGCAATTAACGCATCATCGGACACGAGAGTCAGGCCCGCATCAGTACTGGCCTAGACACCTTAGCTTTCATTCGCCGGCGGTAACAATAGGGTGTTCTCCGTAGTAACGGGCGGTATCTTCCCCGGTGGGGTTCGGGGTGAGCCGAATGCAACAGAAGCTTCGACCTCCGCTGGTCCGATCTCGATCGGCATAGCCCGCCTGCAGGGAGACTTGTTAGGGACGGGACCGGGTCGGTGTTGGTTATCGCCAGAGTGGAGATTGCTCCTCCGAAGGGACTTTAGACAAAGTTTCATCGGCCAGCGGTGTTGTACCCCAAGCGGGCAAGAATGATGTTCTCGAACTCCCATCCTGTGGCGCCGAAGTTCAACACCTGAGATGCGGAGACGTATGCGGCCCGGTTGTTGCTGGCGGTATAGGAGTGGCAATACTTAGCCAGAGCGCCGTCGGGGCAGTGGATTACCCCGGTAGGATCCGTGTTGTGCTGCAGTGCGACACCGGGATTCTCGGCTTGCAGTTGTACGACAGTCAGGTCGGGTACGGCGATGACGGCAGTACACTGCGGCTGTACGGTCGTGGCACGCGAGTCCGGTGAAACCGTTTGCAGAACCCCACCGTTCACGAGCACAGACACAGGATTCAGAGTAATGGTCTGGTTTGCCAACTCCTGTTGTGCCTGCTGCCAAAGCGTTTGGAGCTGAGACTCGGTCGCAGCACCGTTCGTTCGATTGTCGAAGCTGGTAGCTGCACAAGTTGGAGTGGGAGCATATTGGCTTCCTCCACATCCGGTCAAGGCGGCAACTAGAAGCAGAACCGCCGGGGCCAGTATCGTCACAAGGTCCCGACGTCGTGACGATGTCAGATGGAGGCCCAGAATGGCCGCCATTAATTGACTTACGATCTGCAAGGGTTGATGAAGAGTTGAGTGAAGCGTGGATCCGGACGAAGACGTTTTCTTGGGAACCGCCGTCCGCCGGTAGACAGGGACTACAGCGACAGGCATCAGTATCACCTCGATACTGCTTACCCATCGGCGGGAGCGCAGAGTGGAATTACGAAGATAACGAGTGAACCCATTTTCATACTCCGAAAATGGGAAAACCCCCCGCAGTTTCCATTATGGGATGGTCGGGGGCAGGCCTAGGAACGTGCCATGCTGCTGGGGTGGCCTGCATACGGACGATCCGGAGCGTTTCTAAGGGTTTTATATGCAGAGGACGGAGGCGGAATTGCATCTGAGGTAACGGCGACGATTCGAGCGTAAGCGTCAGCCAGAGTCAGTGGACTCGACGGCCGATGTATTTGAGGCGGCACCGAAGCTGGTAGGTCAATGAACCCAGGGTCCTAGCCGGAGTGGGTAGCGTATGTGTGGCGACCGTCCGAACGAGTTGAAGTCGCGGCATGTCATTGCTGGCATGCGGTTGGTGGTCAGAATTTACATGGTAGATTGGAAATATGTTGCGCGAGCTGTCGAGACGAATGAGTTTCGACTTTTTGAGCCATGGTCATAGCCTTGGCAGTGAGAACAAAAGATGGTAGGCTACAGCCACTGTTCGACCGTCAGTAGAGCGGTTTGAGTTGTTCGCGCCTCCGTAACAGATCCTGTAAAACGCCACGTTGCAGGATCAGGCCACCCCTGGGGAAAGTCCAGAGGCAGAGAGTAACGCCCTTCGTCGAAACTGCATGAGGGAACCTCACATGGAGACGATGGGAAAAGCGGTTCCAGAAAACCCTTTCGCACCGCTGCTGCCTGAAGCCCCGATTCATTGGAGTACGTTTGCCGCCAGCTTTCTGGTACAGATCGCCGCGCTGGTATTTGTCGTCAATACAAGCATTTCGTTCATGGCCCCAGTGTTGCAGTCCGTCGACACCCGGGAAAGCGTCCACTTGGTTGCCCCGGTACTGGAGCCCGCTCCGAAAGAACCCGAGCCAGTGATTGAGGCGAAAAAGGAGCCGGCCAAGCCCATCATTCCTCCGAAAGTTCAGGCTAAGCCTCCGTTGGTGGCTCCGCCGATCGAAGTGCGGAACGAAGTGCCGAAAGTGCAGGTTGCCAAGGTGACGCCTCCGACCGTGACTGCGGTCACGAAGCCAGATGCCCTGCGGAGTCCGGTGCTAGCTGGCAGCTCGGCGCCGGTGACGCTACCAAAGCCGCCCCGTCAGGTTCAGACTGGTGGGTTTGGCGATCCAAACGGAGTGCCTGTGAATAACAACAGCACGGGCAAAGGTCCGGTGATAGCAAAGGTTGGCTCGTTCGACCTCCCGTCAGGTCCGGGAACTGGAAACGGGACTGGGGGAGAAAAAGGGATCAAGGGCACAGTCGCCAGCGCCGGATTTGGAAATGGCATCGCCGGACCGGGGGGTGGGGGTACCGGTAGCCGGGGAGACGGAAAAGTGCGCACGACTAACTTCGCCTCGGCAGAGCCTGCTCCCAGCGAGGCGCCGAAGCGACCAGCCGCCGCCGTTTCAAAAGACACGCCCGTTTCTTTGTTAAGCAAGCCCTCTCCGTCTTACACGTTAGAAGCACGCCAACGGAAGATCGAAGGAGATGTGGAACTGGAAGTCGAGTTTAGCGCGACGGGCCAGGTTCACGTTATCCGTGTGGTGCAAGGTTTGGGTTATGGCTTGGACGAGTCGGCGGTGAAGGCCGCCGAAAGGATCCGCTTTGCGCCGGCACGGCGGGATGGCCAGGCGGTTGATGCCCAAGGCCGTCTGAAAATCGTCTTCCGTTTGTCCTGAGGCAGTGCTGGAGGAATAGATGTCGAAAATATGGCAATTTCGCGTAGCAGCTGCGCTTACCCTGTTTGTCGTGTGTGGCGTATCGACCAACGCAGCGGCGAAGAAGAAACCAAAAGTGCAGAGTCAACTCCAGCCTTGGGAGGCAGATCCCAAGTTCGACCCAATCGTCGAAAAGATCTCGACCAGGGAATTGTTGTTTGTCAAGAACCTGAGGGAATACAACCCGATGGTGGAGACGTACATCCAGAATATGCGTCCGGACAAAGACCTCGGTTCGGTACCGGTGAGCGACCAGTACTTCCTGGGACGGGTGAAACTGCAGACGGGTGTGGACGACGTGAACTTCCTGCCGCAAGAGAAAGAGCCACAGACCAGTTCATTGCAGAAGATCTTCGGCACCATGAAGCTGACCCGGAATAAGAATAAGAAGGGCCAGAAGAAGTCGCAATCCGGTGGATTCATGTCGGATGGTTTTGCCCAAATGATCCTGATGGACGCGAGCTCATTCGACCGGCAGCACTACGATTTCCGATTCGTTCGTCGTGAGTTTCTGGGGGATGTGAGAACCCTGGTTGTCGATGTGCAGCCCAAACAGCCGCAGACGAGGGCGATGTTCGTTGGACGTATCTGGGTCGAAGACCAGGATTACGCGATTGTGCGCTTCAATGGAACCTATACGCCGCATCCCAAGCATGGCGAGTTCATGCACTTCGATAGCTGGCGGCTGAACATGGGCAACGATCAGTGGTTGCCAGCCTATGTGTACAGCGAAGAGACAGACCTCACTCGCGGAAACGATCATTGGGACTTCCGCGCCCAGACGCTGTTGTGGGGCTACGATGTCGTGCGTCCCAACAAGAGCGGCGAATTCACCGATATTGTTGTGGACTCCCCTGACAAAGTGAAGGACCAGAGCAATTCCAAACAGGACCTGACGACGGTCGCGGCGCAGCGGGCCTGGGAACGACAGGCGGAAGACAATGTTCTCGATCGGTTGCAGCGGGCGGCTTTGCTGGCGCCAGAGGGCGAAGTCGACAAGGTGCTCAACACGGTAGTTCAAAACCTCGAAGTCACGAACAATCTCGAGGTCGAGCCGGAGATCCGCTGCCGGGTCCTGCTGACGCAGCCGATGGAGAGCTTCACGATTGGACACACCATCGTGGTGAGCCGCGGGCTATTGGACGCGCTGCCCGACGAGGCTTCGCTGGCGGCTGTTCTGGCACACGAAATGGGGCACATCGTACTCTCCCATGGAATCAACGAAAAGTACGCTTTCAGCGACCGGATGATCTTCCCAGATGAGACGACGATCAGCAATATCGCGATGAAGCGCACCCCAGAAGAGGAGAAGGAAGCCGACGCAAAGGCGATGCAATTGCTGCAGAATTCTCCCTACAAGGACAAGCTGGCTTCTGCCGGGCTCTTCTTCTCAGCGATGCAAGCGGAGGCTCCCCAGCTAACCAATCTGATCAAGGGCCAGTTCAGCAATCCACTGCAGTCTGCGGAGACGGGGACCCGCATGGCGAGCCTGGTCTCGACCGCTCCCGCCCTCGAGTCACGAGACCTCAAGCAAATCGCTGCGTTGCCGTTGGGCGGACGCATCAAGCTCGACGCGTGGAACGACCAACTGAGCATCAAGAAGAGCCAGCCGGTCCGGTTGATGTCGGCAGCCGAGAAGATGCCTTTTGAGGTGACGCCGATGTTTCCGTATTTGACGCGTTGGAGTCAGTCGGCGTCAGCGGGCCAAGCTGGAACAAGCAGCGGGAAGATACAGATCACGCCGGATGCACCGTCGGCAGAGGCAAAGCCCGCCGAAACTCCAAACCCGCAACCGCAACCACAGCCACAGTGAGGGTGACGTCAGCGGACGGCTCGCATTGAGCCATCGACTAGCGATCTACGGGAGAACCTGGAGGAGGTACTTCGCGCTGGATCGGCGGCTCCGCCGAAACAATCGCCCCTGGGTTGTCGACGAAGAGAGTCTGGGCCACGGACTTGTTGGTGAGGATTCTGACCCGTTCGTAGGCAGCCGACAAGACCGGGGGACGGTGCCGCGTGTCGTGGGCGTCGCTGGCAACGACGTGAACCGCATCGCGCAACAGAAGCCACTCTGCCATTTGCTGAGGCCGCTCTCCCCAATGACCCGTGAAAGAGCTTGCGGTGACCTGAATCAGGCAGCCACAGTCAATCAGTTCCAGAACCTTCTCATGCCTATCCAGCAGGACCGGATTGCGTTCCGGATGGGTCACGATCGGTATTATGCCGCCGCTGACCAGGCGAAAGATGCCCTGCCGGATCACAGGCATGAGACTGAAGTCATTGAACTCAACCAGCAGATAGTTCGAGTTTGCGATGGTGTACCGCCTGGGATGGCGAAGAGCGTCCTCGATGTTTTCATACGATAAGTGAAAATCGCAACCCAGGCTGAAGTTCAGCAGATGGCCGCAGGTGGCTTGCAGCCTTTGCCGCATAGGCTCAAAATACTCGCGATCGTAGCTGTACTTGTGATTGGCGTGCGGGGTAGCCACGATGTGTAGCACGCCATCTTGGGCGGCGATCCGGCACATTTCAGACGTTTCCTCCCACGAGGTTGAGCCGTCATCGATTGCCGGCAGGATGTGACAGTGAAGGTCGACCATTTATCTAGCTTCCTGGGTCAGGCAAGGGAACAACCCAAATCGTCCCCGCTACACTTTCCGTACCTAGCATGACTGCATCAACTCAGGGACCCGGCCAAGGGCATTCTGCGACACATATCGTCGTTGGTTACCTTCGATAATACAGGTTATGATATGGGCAGAGCGCCTTGCGGAAATCGGTCCTACCAGCCACGGGTAGCACTGAATCGGCCCAGCCACAGGCAATGATGAATCCGCACGAGGTAATCTTACGTCGAGTAATTCTCGGCGCGGCATGGCCGTGTTAATGCTCCGTCGATTGGCAAGCCGAGTTCGGAGTTATGATTCATGTGCCCGACCATGCAAAATAGTGGAGGTTTTCGGCTCGCACTTTTAAGTGTGGAAGGCAAATGCCCGCGTTGGATGTGGGAAACATTGCAAGCCGCAGTGACTGAGGGCCGTATAGTTCTGGCGGCTATTGCAAGCATATCGGGGTTGCCGAAGCCGGCCCATCCGTGGATCGTTGAGTTGTATGCAAGGTGGGAACGCAAGCGCTATCTTTCCCCGGACAATGCCTTGCAGGACATCGACATCGCAGCAAGCAGCGGCGAGGAGGTAGCGGCATTCGGTGCTCATGAAGTCGACCGACTTGCGGCTCTACTGGCGGGATGTTGTGCTGATGTCCTCCTCGTTACGCCAGAAGCAGACCAAGCCTGTCTCGACCGGATCGCGATACCGGTCTGGAGATTCCAGTTCGGAGCAGGCCAGCGTCAACACAATGCGCCCGGGCTGTGGGAAGTTGTTGAGCGATCGCTCAGTACCGTTTCGCTCGTGGAAACAACCTTCCCCTGCGGTCAGTCACGGATGCTTGAGACTATCGTAGGACGCACCGACCCGCGCAGTTGGATGAGGAATCAGCTTGGGTTGGTCACCAAAGCATCCGAGCTTCTGCGCCGTTGGATTCCACCGCAGACAATCCGCACGCTACTCGCCAAGCCAGATCTCAGCCAAGCTGTTGGCTCTCACGACGGGGCAACCCGGCGATCTAACTTTGCGGTGCTGCGTTTGTTGGAACGATTTGGAAAATACGCCGGGGCATCGGTCTTGGATATCGAGCAGTGGCAGTTGGCACTCGGCACGACCAAGAATTTCAGTCTCGACAGCGATCCCGAGATACTCGCACCGCCAGCGGATCGCTTCTGGGCCGATCCGTTTCTGCTACAACGGGACGGTGCCTTGCATGTGTTCTTCGAGGAGTATCCCTACGACACGTGCATAGGCCATATCGCTGTGTTGTCGAGGTCGGCGTCGGGAGCATGGTCAGGACCTACAAGAGTGCTCGAGCGCCCTTACCACCTGTCGTATCCGTTTATTTTCGAGCATGAAGGCGAGCTACTGATGCTCCCCGAGACAATAGCTTCCGGCCGAGTCGAGCTCTATCGGTGCGTTCAATTTCCCGACCAGTGGGAACTCGACACGGTGCTGATCGACAACTTTGCCGGAGCGGACGCCACTCTTTGGTTTCAGGATGCGCGCTGGTGGATGTTCGTCGACGTCAACTGCGAACTTTACATTCTGTATTCCGACACGCCGCGAGGGCCCTGGTTCCAGATTCCTGGTAATCCCGTGAAGTCTGACTCGCGCGGCAGCAGGCCTGCGGGACGGATTTTCCGGAGCGGAGAAGATGTCATCCGTCCAGCTCAGGATTGCTCGGTACAGTACGGGGGCGAGGTCGTCTTTAACAAGATCACGCGGCTGACCGTTTCCGATTTTGAAGAGGTTGAGATCGGCCGCCTCCGAACACCTTGGAATGGCATCCTCGGCTGCCACACTTTCAACCAGCTTGACGGAATAACCGTGGTAGACCGACTCGTGCACCGTCGCAGATGGTAGGCAGGGGATCCGTCGAGAGCAGACGCAGTAGGACGCTCGCCTACGCTTTCTACCTGGCCAGCATATCCCAAATTAGTGCCGGAGCGTCCGCAATTGCGGGAAACAAAGTTGAGCTGCGGTTTTCCACGAACAGCTCTATCCCAGCGGGATCGAGTACGACTTTCTTAAACGCCTGGATAACCTGCTGGGCGGGCACCATCCATGGCAGACGACGCGCTGTCAGGTGAATGTCCTGGCGCGGTGCGAATTCCCAATCGGCGCTTTCAGGATAGCGCTCGCGATGATGGTAGAAGTAATCCTGCGTGCCTAGGTCAATGCCGCACAGCACGATGCGCTTGTAGCTCATTCGCGCGGCCAGGCTCAGCACCGCGATCACAGATCCGCCGTACTTGAACAGCCATTCCACTTTATCGGCAGGCTCAAAGACGCCGCCGGAACGCAAAAAGCGGATACCGGCTTCGAGTTCAGACTCGTTTCGCGCCGTAATCGGAGCGGTGTAGCCAACGTAGAGATTCTTACGAAATGCCGACGGCAATTCGTGCAAAAGCTGCCTCTCTGTTTGAGGAAACGGTTCGGTGGCGATCTTTATGGTGTCCTGATAATCCTGTGCACGGTGCTCGATGGTGGTAAAGAATGCGCGATACAACTCCTGCTGAACGCTGGTGCAGCGATTTTCAAAGACAAAAATACGTGGCACGAAAGGGTGCACCGGCCATAAGTTGAAACCAATCGTGTCGTGCCGCCCTATGACATGCCAACGCTTATCGGGAATCTCGTTGATCGACCAACCGCTGCCCAGTATGAAAACCGTGTTACTAGTCTTGAGGGAAGACAGCTTCAAAGTGTCGAGCAGCGGCAGTCTGGTTGCGCGAGCCAACTCAAGAGCCAACGAACGCTGTTGCCGCAGATAATATGCGTGGTAGAGGCGCAGCAAGAGCGGATGCGGCAGCTTCTTGATGAGTGACTTGATCATCGGCTAAACGGCGCGCCGCGTTTGCATCAGAGAAATCGCGTGCTTTAACCCCAGCGCGGCCAATAGGCTCAGACACAACAAACCGACCACAGCTAGCGCAAGCAGTCGATGCCCGTCGGACCAGTTCACCTGCGTCGTGATAAGTGCGATGAGAAACACGCCGACTGACGCAAATATCCGGCGCAGGTCATATTTCAGCGGATAGAGACGTTGGGCGACGAAATACATCACGAGCGCTTCGACGACATATGCAACGATGGTAGCATAGGCCGCACCATACATTCCCCAACGAGGGATCAGCGCAAAGTTCATGGCGGTATTAACGACGAAAGCGACAAAGCTTACCGGCATCAGCCATTGCGTCCGCCTCGCTTGTACTACGGCGAGGCTGAACATACTGAAGATGGAATGCGCGAAATATGCACCGATGATCCACGGAACGATACGTCCCGCAGCCATGTAACGGTGGTCGAGGAAGTGGGCAATGAAATCTCGCGCGATGAGAGCTCCGAAGCACGCTACAGCCGACAATACGACCGCCAACTCCGAGCAGATGCGGCCCATAGCGCGGCGGCCCGCTTCTTCCTTGCGGGCGAGATCGTAGTAAGTCGGCGCCCAGGCTTGGCTCAGAGACAAAGTCACCAGAGACATCACGCCGCCCAGGGTGTACGCGATGGAATAAACACCAACCTCGCTGAGATTACGGTAATAGCCGAGGATGAAGCGGTCGGCCACCATCAAGCCCCCGGCCATGAGTTGATGTGGCACCAGGGGAACGCCGATCGCCAGAGTTTCGCGCACGTAGTTCCAGTGAAATGGCGCGCGGAGAGCCCCCGAAAAGAGGACTAGAGTAAGGCACAGGCCAATCAGAGATGCGGTGAGCTTTCCCACGAGCATGCCACTGGCTCCGCGATGCGCAAATACTACGAGCGCCACGGCGAACGACGCGGTAAGTACGAACGAAGCGACGGAGAGGGAAATGTAGCGCTGCGGTTTGCCCTCTGACTGGAAGACAAGCAACTTGTATTGAAGAAACTGCGCTGCGGCAGCAGTGACGATTGCCCAAATCAGAAAGCGATACGGAACATCAAAACGAGGAGCAAATGCATGCAGGATGGGAGTCCCGGCGGTGGTGGTGAGGAGCACGGCAAATGCGGAAGCCATCAGCGCGAACTTGATCGTGCTTCCTAAGTACGAGGCCAACGCGCTGGGATCATCGACGTAATGAAAGTAGAGCCGCTGGAGGGCGCTGTCGAAGCCGAGTCCAATGACCAGCGCGAGGAACGCCGCGAATGTCTCTGCTAGCGTGATCAAACCGTAATCAGTGGGAGTCAGGAAGCGGGTGTACAACGGAAGCAGTAAAAAGTTGAGCGCGCGGATGCCGAAGTTGGCCAGACCGTACAACGCTGAATCGCCTGCGACCCGGCGGACGAGGTCTCGCATGACGATAGGCCGGGACTTAGTTGGGTGGGCAGCCGGCAAGGGCTCGATCATTTGGCTCACGCGGGACACCATTTCGACAGAGTCACAACAGCCGCTAGCGGCGCGCCGGGCTTAAATCCCAGTTCAAACGGCATATTCTTGGATGCGATAATTTCCGAGATTGTCTCCCGTCCATGCGATGGTTTGGCGAAGCCCTTGCTCCAGACTGACGCGAGATCGCCAACCAAGAAGCCGCTGAGCCAACCCAGAGTCCGCACAGAGCCTCTCGACCTCGCTGTTCTCAGGACGCACTCTCTGCTCCTCAGGAACGAGGGTCAGGTCTTTGCCCAGGAGGTTGCCGATCAATCGGGCAAGGTCCTCGATGCTAGTCTCGAGCCCAGAGCCAAAGTTAATAGTTCTTCCGATTGCCTGGGGTTCGCTGGCCGCACAGAGAAAGCCCTCGACTGTATCAGCTACGTAATTAAAGTCGCGGGTTGGAGATAGCGCTCCAACACGGACTTCGGAACCGGCAAGGGCCTGGGTGATGATGGTAGGGATTACGGCGCGCGTCGATTGCCGTGGACCGTAGGTATTGAAGGGACGAACGATCGAAACCGGCAGGCCGAACGAGAGGTAATAGGACTCCGCGATCTTGTCAGCGCCAATCTTGCTAGCGGAGTATGGCGACTGGCCTTGCAACGGATGCTCTTCGTTGATGGGTACGTACTGCGCACTACCGTAGACTTCGCTGGTTGAGGTGCAGACTATGCGATCGGTAGCTTGATCGCGGGCCGCCTGCAGAACGTTGAGCGTACCCTCAATGTTCGTGCGCACGTAGGATTGAGCCGCGCGATACGAGTACGGAATGCCAATCAGCGCCGCCAGGTGAAACACTACGGACCGGCCGCACATTGCCCCCTGCACACTTTCAAAGTCGCGAATATCGCCGAGCACGACGTCTACGTCCCCTCTCACCGGCGACGAGTCGAGCCATCCCGCGTGTCCGGTAGAGGTGTAACGAACCAGAGCGCGCACATCAGCGCCGAGTTCGACTAGTCGCTCGACCAGGTGGCTGCCAATAAAACCGCCTGCTCCGGTGACCAGCACTGTGCGGTCTTTCCAAGTTCCGTTGCTCAAACTATCCCCGCTGCCACATCGAGCTCTGCCTTGTGATACTGCTCGATGCGGCCTATATCAATCCAGTATTCTCGAACCGGAAAGCAGATGACGGTGCGGCCGGATTCGATTACCGCGGCGATCAGGTCGGTCATATCAAACCGCCGGCCAACGGGCACGAGTCGGCAGACATCTCGATCAAGCAAATAGATTCCCGCATTGATGAAGTGCCTCAAGATGGGCTTCTCTTGTATGCGGGTTATCTGAACTCCTTCGGTTTCGACGACTCCGAAAGGCACCTCGATATCGTATTGCCGCACACCAACGGTAAGTGATGCGCGGTGTTCGCGATGAAAGTCGAGCATAGACCGGACATCGACGCTGGTAAGAACATCGCCGTTGATTACCAGCAGCGGATCGGTCCCGCTGGCCATACTCGCCAGACCCCCCGCAGTACCCAAAGGCTCGATTTCCTCGAAGTACTGCAATTGCAATCCGAACTTGGAGCCATCTTCGAAGTGATCAACGATACTCTGGCTGAGATGATGCGTCGCAACGTTTACGCTACGAATTCCCGACTGTCGAAGCTTTGCCAGAGTGTATTCCAACAATGGGCGCCCATTAACCGGGAGCATGGGTTTGGGAACCGCTTCCGTCAGCGGCATAAGTCTCTTGCCGTATCCTCCAGCCATGATCACACCGGTGACAGGCAGTTCGGTCTGCTGGAGGAGTTCGTGCAGCACCGCGAGTCCGCAGACTCGGCCAGCTTCATCCAAAAGTGGGATCTGGCGGATGCTGTATTGCGCCATCAATGCGAGGAGGGCGTTCTCCGATGTCCCCGTACGGGCGACGACAGGCCTGGTTTGTCCTCCTTTCTGGAGCCGCGAAACGGGATGGTCTAGATTGACACCGGCAAGAATGGCGCGGCGCACGTCTCCGTCAGTAACCGTCGCCAGCAGGCGGCCCTCACCGTCGATCACAATGGCAATGCCCTTTGCAAAGCGATCGATTACCTCCATGGTGCTGCGAATAGAGGCCTGCTCTGGCACGAGCGGAAGGTGTACATGGCTGGCCGTCCATTGTTGCACTGGGGCAGCCTCTTCCGGGTTGTGTGCAGCTCGAACTCTCTCGTGCAAGAATCAGCTCCGACTGCGAAGTGGATCTGGTGGCCTATCGCCTATTTTTCGCGGTTGCGACAAGCGATTACAAACTGCTCTACCAAGTGGTTTTCGTTTTCCATGGTCCACGAAATGCGCTCGACGGCAACATCTGCAAAATCCTGAAACAACTCGTCTAAACGCTCGCGGGTGACAAACAGGCAGAAACCCGTGCCAGCCATAGGCCCCTCTGTGACGTCTCGATATGCGTCCGGCTCCATCGCCGTTCCTTTGCCATACCCCCAGGTTCTGGTGGTAAAAAACGATGACTGAAATGGCGCGCCTGGCTTCAGCACGCGCCGGACCTCGCCCAGGGCTGCGCGAATCGAATCGCTACCGTTACAGTACAGGCTGACGTTCTCCAGAACGCCATCAAACGTGTTATCCGGCCAAGGCAGAGCGGCATTGTCTCCCATGCAAAGATCAGCAGAGAGACCTTCTTTCGCCAGGCGTTCGCCTGCTTTGCGAATTGCCGTAGCAGAACAATCAATACCGGAGACCCTGAATCCCTCGCGCGCCATGAACCAGACATTGGCGCCAGGACCGCAGCCGATTTCGAGGAGGCGAACCGCGGAGCGATCTGTATCCCGGTAGAAGCTGCGGGCAATAAAACGCACCACGTGCTCCGGCGGGTACTTGCCCCACTCCCTGGTAGAAAAAATGTGCTCCCATACCTGATCAGGAACCATGGATATAGCTTGTGACATGTGTCCTCAGTGCGCATGCAACGGATGTCCGCAATCGCTCACTTCGGGGGGAACTTGCAATTGATGGAAGCTGGCGCTGAGTCCCCACGGGCTGGCATGGGGGGACTCCTAGTCCCCCGCCGCGTTTCGTTAGTTTACCAGAGGCTACTCTTAGCTACAAAACGAGACGATTCTTCCATGTCGGGTCGCCATGTCGGTGGCCCCTGGAGATTACCCGCAACCTTCAGATTATGAAGCGAAATTACTAGGTGACAGTCATCGCGAAAAGTCCTTAGCGGGAACGCCTCCGACTTTCGCGCCTGAGGAAATGTCTCGTATCACGACTGCTCCAGCCGCGACGATGCAGTCGCTGCCAATCCTGATTCCCTGAATGACGACCGCGCCAACCCCGATATGTGTCCCTTTGCCAACTTTAACGCCACCCGATAGAACCGCCCCGGGAGCTACATGAACGTATTCTTCGATCCAACAGTCATGATCTACGGAAGCGTTGGTGTTCACAATCACATTGTCGCCTAGGACCGTTCCGGTCTGGACCACAGATCCTGCCATCAACTGAACGCCCTTTCCAATCGTCACTTGATCTCCCACGACGGAAGATGGATGGATTACCGCGGGGAAAAAGTAACCCTTTTCTACGTACCATTCGTAAGCTCGCTTGCGCTTTGCGACCGAACCAATAGACCCAATTCCGTTTGCCATATGAATACTGGAAGGAGTGCGTTCAAGTACAACCTCATCTCCTCCCAGCACCGGCGCTCCAAGAATCTGTTTGCCCCACAAGTCTTCGCGCGGGTCGACGAAGCCCAGTACGTGCTCGTTTTGCTTCCGCAGCGCGTCCACCAGAACTTTCGCATGTCCCGACGCTCCAACGACAATGTATGGCAAACTCACGACTGGAAACACTCAGTTTTTTTGTGAGCCCAGGGTGCGCCTCTGCTGATTTCTATGGGCTCTGTATCGAATATAGCCTATCATTCAGCCGATACCGCTCAACGATCGAGGATGAGTCCGGCAATTCTCTCCATATAGTTGCGTCCATATCGTTGATCGGTCGGGAGTGTCAGCAAGAGTCTCGCCAGATCGCGAGCCATAGAGGAGCAGCCCTTTGCAGCCGGCCAATGGACCGAGCAATACACTCCATGCTCCTTCAGTTTGAGACGGATGGCGTCACGGTCCGCCTCGGACTCAAACTCGACCACTACACCCAAAGGCGCTGCCTCGTCGGGCCAATTCGTAAAAATGGGTCGCAGCTTCCTGGCGCCTCGCAGTTTCGACAACAGGAATGTTGCATTAGTTGAGCGCCTTCGATGCCATATCAGTGGCACCCCGGCGCAAACGTATTGCTGCGATAAATCTGTGACGAAGCAGACTTGAGAGTGATCAAACGCATGTTCGCCTGCCCGCTGCCACTTGAGATAGACCGGCTTTGCGCTAAGCGCCGTGTGACCTTCGAGGTACTCCGCCTTCCATAACATCGCCGCCAATTTCATTGCACTCCCTGCATGTTGGGCGGTTCCGCTCGGTGGCAATGGCAATCCTCGGGGCGACCATATAATTGCCCCATCCGGAACGGGCACCGTCTTGCGAAGCGAAGCGAAGGCGTAGTCCGCATTGGATCGCAGGGCCCATCCGGAAACCGGATCGTGGCTGTGATCTTCCACCAGCACGCATGAATTACGTTCACGCCAAAGGCGCCAGGTCTCGTCGCTGCGAACGCCGAAAAAATTCACTGCGATCACGATGTCCGCTGCCGCAGGGAAAAGGGTTGACCAATCCGGCTCTGCGCGGCGAGGGTCGTCATGGTAGGTGGCAACTTCAACGAATGAGCGCCAATAATCCGCGACGTCAAAGCAGAAGTAACTTGGCAGCCATAATCGCCGCGAGCCCTGAGGAAGAAACTGCAGAAGCGCAGCAAGAGCGTGTCGTCCAAGCAGATACCAGGATGCCGCTTGCGGCCACGGGATGAATGGCGCCGGTGGCAATCCCATCCAATGAAACTCGCCACCCACTTCCCATCGCTCAGGTGGTAGTGTGGCTCGCTTGGCGTCCCTTTTCTTCATCGTTCTCCGGATTGACGGGTAGGTCGTAGAATTTCTTGCGGATCAACCGGTCTCCAAGTTCGACAGTTCGCAGGCGATCCGTTATGGTGGGGCTCGCGTGGCCGGTTCCATACGGATTGACCAGCCCGCATAACGAGGCGCGGAACTCAGGAGAAATGGCCTTGGTAATTCCGCGCAAAATCTCACCTCGGCCATAGCCCACGTCGATCACATTCCACGCTCGGACTCTGCCGTCTTGCCGGGTACCTATGTTCACTGCCGGCAACTGGAACGAAGCGGCTTCCAGAAGGCCGCTGGAGGAATTGCCCACCATCGCTGCAGCCAGAGTCATCATGCTGAAGTAGGCGTGGATTCCAAAGTTGTCGACCAGTCGCGCGTCGTCGTGCTCAGCAACGAATTGCCGAATTCTCTCGCGGATAACATGGTTGCCTGTATCGGCATTCGGCATGCTGAAAACCGCGGGCACGCCACTGGCCTCGATGGCCCCCAGAAGTTCGGTAACTTGGAGCTCCGCATTCTCGTACTCAAGCGTGACGGGATGAAACGTCACCATCACGAACGGGCTCGATAGCCGAAGCTCAAAGCGCCGTTCCAATTCTTCGCGGGGCAGCATCTGCAGGGTGTGCAGTTGGTCGAGGCTGGGTTCCCCAGCGACCATTACTCGCCACGGCTCTTCCCCGAGCTGAATGATTCGTCGCGCATACTCTTCGGTTGCGGGAAAGTGCAGGTGACTCAGCTTAGTAAGACTGTGCCGCAGCGCATCATCGATAGCCCCTTCCGTGACTTCTCCCCCGGAAATGTGCGCCACCGGAATCTTGAACGGTATCGCCGCCAATGCCGCAGCATGCATTTCAAAACGATCGCCGAGAACGACCAAGATATCGGGGCGCCATCTGCCAAAGAGTTGCGCAAAGCCGATGACACCCAAGCCCATCGATTTGCTGGTGCTTTCCGGAGTATCGGAGGAAAGCAGCATCTCGATACGTTCCGCAATTTCGAAGCCGTCTTCCTCGATTGCACGAACCGTCGATCCGTGCTGCGCTGACAGGTGCATTCCCGAGACGAGCAGCCGCAAGTCCAGCGCAGGGTCCTCACGGATTGCCTCCATCAGGGGGCGATATGCTCCATAGTCCGCACGGCTCGTGGTTACCAGGCCTATGGTTCTCAAATTAGCATCTCCAGCGTGAACAAATCGCCGGCGTCCAGGTCCTGCTTAAGCTGTCGTCCCACCAACCGATTCAGATCGGACGGCGGAAGCCCAGTCCCAGGGCGCCGAATCGCAACCATGTTGTCTGTCAACACAGTTCCGGCAAGAAGGTCGTGTGCAGCGACCAGACTACGGCGCGCAACTGCAGCCGTACTGAGTTCTTCCGCCACCGGTCGTTTGACTCCATCGCCGACCGCTGATTGCACATCACGGATGCCTTTTACCATCGCGACAAGCTCTCGCGGTTCCAGGGAGGCACGGTGGTCTGGACCGGGAAGCGTCCGATCGAGCGTGAAATGCTTTTCGACAACGCAGGCACCCAGCGCTGCAGCGCCTATCGCGATCGCAATACCTTCGGTGTGATCCGAATATCCCACGGGTACGTTGAAGCGTTCTTCGAGCGTTTTCACGGCGCGCAGGTTGACGCTGGCAGGCGCGGCAGGATAGTTGCTGACACAGTGCAGAAGCACCAGGTTCGTATTGCCTGCGGCATAAATCACGTCGAGGGCTGCCGCGACCTCGTCGAGATTCGACATGCCAGTTGAAACAATCAGCGGTCTTCCTTTACGCGCGACATGGCTGAGAAATGGGTGATTGGTAATCTCGCCGCTAGCCACTTTGAACGCTGCCACGCCCATTTCTTCAAGCAGGTCGGCGCTGCGAGGGTCAAATGGCGTCGAGAGAAACGTGATGCCACGCTCGCGGCAACGCGCCTGGATGGTGCGAAATGCATCATCGGGCAGTTCGAGCTTCTTGATCATGTCGAGCTGTGACTCACTCGCACCGGTGTTTTGCACCTGATAGTCGGCCTTCGGCGCAAGCGGAGTAACGACCTCTTCCGATTTGAAGGTTTGAAACTTGACGATGTCGGCGCCGGCTTCAACGGCGGCGTCAACCAGTCGCAACGCCATATCAAGACTGCCGTTGTGATTGACCCCGGCCTCTGCGATGACCAGGCAGGGCAGTCCGGGGCCGACAGGGCGGGTTCCGATGAAGACTGGCTTCACCATGACGTCCACCCGCCATCGACTGCGAGCACCTGGCCGGTAACATACGCCGACAGGTCCGAGCTGAAATATGCGACAGCGCCCTTCAGGTCTTCCTCGGTCGCCATGCGCCCTAAGGGAGTTCGGCTCTTGTACCGCTCATGAAACGACTCGGGCTGCCGCCTCCACACACCTCCCGGAGCAATGCAGTTCACCCGCACTTCTGGCGCCAAGGTCGTGGCCCAGTAACGAGTCAATTGAACGATACCACCCTTGGCGGCGGCGTAGTGAGCGGGGTTCCCCATTTCGGTGCCATCGTACAGCCGCATATCCGGACCGAGCAACCCGTAGATGGAAGCGATGTTAATGATGGATCCATGACCGCTGCGTCGCAAATGGGGAGCACAAGCCCGGGTCACCAGGAACGCACCTGTCAAGATAACATCGAGATTGGCTTTCCAGTGAGCCAGGGTTTGGGTTTCAACTTCCACCCCGTCGTCTGTCAGATCCACCTTGGGATACGCCGCGTTGTTGATCAGAATGTGGATGCCGCCGAATTGCTCGACCGCTGCCGAGACGGCCGCTTGCACCGAATCCTCGCGCGCTACGTCAGCGACGAAGGCGCTCGCTTGGACCGCAAACCGCTGGCTCATCTGGCGCGCTCTTTCGTTAGCGGAGTGCTCGGCCACGTCGAAAATACAGATGGTTGCGCCCAACTCACCTAAGGCCTCTGCGAACGCCTCTCCGATCTTGCCCGCGCCGCCGGTAATAACGGCAACGCGGTCTTTGAGCGACATCAGTTCGCTGAGGGCCTTCATTGGCCACCATTCGGCGGAGTTGACAGCCAGGGAAACGTCACGAATCCTGCGCGCAGCAACAACTCGGCGAGTGCAAAGTCTCGGGGTTCGTCGATGTGCATGGCCCGCTCGTCCGGAACAACCAGGACGCGATGCGGAGCTTCGTAGAAGCGGGGCGCTTCTTCCTTCATCACGTGGTCGCGTCTCCACAGATACAAAAGTGCATTGACCCGATAAGCGGGGGGGACATCCTGGCGTCGCACATAAGTATGAGTCTGGGGAACCAGTTGCTTCATATATCCCTCGACTTCCTGGACGCAAACCCAGCGGGGATTGAACGGCGGCTCGGACACTGCAACGACACCGGCGGCATGCGGATCAGATTCCAAGAGTCGAAGCGCCTGCACTACATCGTCCGGCATTCGGCCAGGAGATGTAGGATCCAACAGCAACAAGGAACCGAAATGGGTTCCGGTGTGACGTTCGATTTCTCGCAAGGCGTGTTGCAGCACGGGCCACATGGGCGTGTTGTCTTGAGCCAGTTCCGAGGGACGCAGGAATGGAACATCTGCTCCATGCTGGCGCGCGACGTCTGCAATTTGTTGGCTGTCGGTGGAAACGATACAGCGGTCAATCTCGGGACACAGCGCGGCCATACGAATCGAATGTGCGATGAGCGGCAGGCCCGCGAAGGGAAGAATATTCTTTCCAGGCAAGCCTTTCGACCCGCCCCGGGCGGGTATGACCGCCAATACGGGATGGAGACTCAAGCCTTCCTCCAGTCCATAACGGCCTCGAACTTTCCACCGGCGGAAGAGAGGCGCGCTGCATCGCAGATGCTGACCGCAACTGCAGCGTCTTCGAAGGTGGTGAGGGTTCCTGGGTCGCCTCCACGAGCCGCGAGAAGAAAAGCCGCATCCTGATCTTGCATGGTGGCGTCCCGCTGCTGCGGAAAATGCGCCGTCTGGGGCGGTTGGTCCTTAAGGCGCAGAGTGACTGTTTGCGCGACTCCGTCCCACGCGATCTCTCCAAACGCGCCGAACGCAAGCATTGTTCGGTGCGCGCTGCGACTCAGATAGTCGAGTCGAATCGATATCGCTGCCGCATCCGGCGTTTCCCAGTAGAGATCGGCTGCTTCTTCCGATGCAATGCCCAAGCGTCCGCTGTTTTGCAGCCGCGCAAATACTCGCGTCGGAGCGCCGAACAGCCAGACGGCGTAATCGATCTCGTGGATCAGGTCAAGCAGAACTCCGCCCTCCCCAGCTCGTGCCGAATAACTTTGCAGGTAGTCGCGATTGGGCCTCCAATCGGGCAGATACGATTGGCACTCGATGCGCACGGCATGGACCGTTCCGATCTCGTGCAGGCGTTTGCGAAACTGCAGAAGTGACAAGTCAAAACGCAGATTGCAAGCGATATACACACGGTTGGGACCTCGGGCGATTAGACGTGCAATCTCTGAGAGGCCCGAAGTGCTAGCGGCCAGAGGCTTCTCCACAAGCACCGAGCAACCGAGTTCCAGCGCCGTCCGAAGATCCGTCACGTGACGAGACGTATCCGTGGCTACGATGACAGCCCGGGCTCCCGCCGCAACCGCCTCTTTTAAGTTGCTGCGAACTTCAATCCCGCTGGTCCGAAGCTCTGAACGACGGATTGCCCGGACCGGAATCGCCGAGAGATCCGCCCCTACTAGGTCGCGGAGCACGCGAAGATGCCTGTTCCCGATAGACCCGGTACCAAGAACGGACACAGCGCCATTGCGTGAAGCCTGTGGGATGGCGGGGGCATCCAAGTGTTTAGGCGATCGCATGAGTAAGCACTTCTTATCGTGACGCGGCGCTTCTGGGGTCAATACCCCGGAAAACAAGTATGGCAACTCCGGTACCTGTTCGTCAAAATGGCCCAGGCTCTGCTCGGGCCCGTGACCGGTGCATCTAGGCTACCTGCGTCCGCGAAGAAGCCTGGTTGCAACGCCGGCCACACCGAAGCCTACTAGCGCGAGAGTTCCAGGTTCGGGAGTGGCCGTTAACGGAGGTCCCATCAAAAGGAATTCCAAACTGGGGTAATAGTAATAGCCTTGGTAATGGTCAGTATGTGCGTCGAAAGTGGTGCAATTGCAAGCGCTCGAGTAGACGAATTCGTTTGTAATTTGCCAATTCGACTTCGGGTCCGAGTTCGGTAGAAGCTCAATCTGCAAGTCTCTCGTAGCACTGCCCAAGCGCGACCAATTGCCGGGAATCACTGCTGTCCGGGGAAAATTGCGTGAAGTTGGTGTAAGCGATTGGTTGTGAGGGAGATAGGCTCCGTAGGCAGCGGGAACGATTTGAAATCGCAGAGGCCGGAAACCAGTTGGCAGCGTGGCACTGCGGCGGCCACAATGCGGGATGAACGCTGGCCGCACTGTGTTTGCGCAACTGATCGAGCATCTTCCCCACAAGGAATTTCAGAAGTGCGTTGCCCGTTATCACGGAGACCGTTACGGCAAGAAGTTCTCCTGCTGGGACCAGTATCTGGCGATGGCTTTTGCGCAGTTGACCTATCGGGAGAGCCTGCGGGACATCGAGACCTGCCTGCGCGCCGTAGGCGGCAAACTGTATCACATGGGCTTCCGCACCAGCGTGGCACGCTCCACCCTGGCGGAGGCGAACGAATCGCGCGACTGGCGTATCTTCGCCGACTTCGCGCAGAGGCTGATTGCGACCGCGCGCGAACTCTATGCCTGCGAGCCGATGGGTGTCGCCCTGGAGCAGAGCCTCTACGCGCTGGACTCGACGACCATCGATTTATGCCTGGCGCTGTTCCCGTGGGCCCGGTTCCGGCGGCGCAAGGCAGCGGTCAAGATGCACACGTTGCTGGATCTGCGCGGCAATATTCCGGCGTTTGTTCACATTACCGACGGCAAGGTGCACGATGTAAACGTGCTGGATCAGATTGTGCCCGAGCCGGGCGCGTTCTACGTGATGGACCGAGGATACATCGACTTCGAGCGGTTGTTCGTGCTGACGCTCAGCTCGGCTTTCTTCGTGATGCGCACCAAGTCGAACGTGCTGCTCCAGCGTCGCTACTCGCATCCGGTCGACAAAAGCACGGGCGTGCGCTCTGACCAGACGGTGATTCTGTCGTCCTATGAGTCGGCCTTGGTGTATCCCGACGCCCTGCGGCGCGTGAGCTATCTCGATGCCGAAACCGGTAGGCGACTGCAATTCCTGACCAACAACTTTGTACTTCCGGCACTGACCATCGCCCAAATCTACAGGCAGCGCTGGCAGGTGGAGCTGTTCTTCAAATGGATCAAACAGCACCTACGGATCAAGGCGTTCTATGGAACCAGCGAGAACGCGGTGAAGACCCAAATCTGGATTGCGGTATCGGTGTATGTGCTGGTAGCGATCGTGCGCAAACGGCTGGGACTGGAGGCCAGCCTGTATCAGATCCTACAGATTTTCAGCCTCACGCTTTTCGAGAAAACGCCCATTCTATGCACCCTTCAGGCCGTCGACGCAGACTCCAATTCCACCGAAAACGCCAACCAGCTGATTCTCTTCGACTTTTAACCGGACAGCAGTGGCCGGGAATACTCACGCTGATACTGTAATAGCTGCCTACATCGGGAGAATTTGAGTCGGAGTACCAAATGCCAGCGATTGGACCAAGAGTATTAGACTCCGGCACATTGTTACCATTCCAGGTGTTTTGGGAAACAAAACTGGGATTGTACCGAGTTGCAAGGAATCGTGTAGCTGAAGTAAGCAGTGTCATTTAGGGAGACTCTGAACAAGTACTTCGATTTCCACCGATCTGCGGTTTAGATTGAGAGGAAATTTGGCGGAGGGCTGGTAGAGCGATGCAACAGCAGACACTGGCGATGGCGAACGGGTTTGAGCAGTACGCAAAGAAGA
>DATBZX010000390.1:0-31370 GCA_036512955.1 Terriglobales bacterium | reverse complement strand
GTGCCCGCCATGCGCGCGGGTGCCTATGGTTTGCGCCAGAAGCGCGTGCTCGTACTCTTCCCCGAAGGCGAGCGCAGCATCGATGGGCCGCCCAAGCTGTTCAAGAAGGGCGCCGCCATCCTCGCGATTCACAGCCAGTGTCCCGTCGTCCCAGTTGCGCTGGAAGGTTTCTTCGAGGCTTGGCCGCGCGGCGAGAAATTCCGCGGCTTTTCCAAGCTGAAAGTACAATTCCTCGACCCCGTGTACCCACCTGCGCTCGGACCTAATCCTGAGGCACAGTACGCGGAGATGACTGCCGAGATTCGCCGCCGCGTCGTCGAAGCGTATGACGAGTTGCGGGGTACTCCAAAGCACGACGAGTCGCTCGCAGCAATCGGATCGCACACAGGCTGAGCCTTCTGAAGTCGTCATCCCGACCGAGCGTAGCGAGCGGAGGGACCTGCTTTCCCACTCTCTCTCGGCAACCTCCTACCCCTTGTTCGCGTGGGGATGGGTGCGGTCGTACACTTCCATCACATGCTTGACCGTCAACTGCGTGTAGCGCTGCGTGGTAGAGAGCCGCTCGTGGCCAAGCATCTCCTGGATGGCACGCAGATCAGCGCCTTCCTCCAGCATGTGCGTGCCGAACGCGTGTCGTAGCGTGTGAGGATGCACGTCGGGCGAGAGCCCATTGGCCACCGCAATCTGTTTGACGATGCGGCCCACACTGCGGGTGGTGAGCCGACTGCCTCGTAGATTGATCAGCAGGGCTCGTTCCGTGGTGCGTTTCCTCTCTGCCAGAATCTTGTGCCGCAGTGGCAGGTACGCCCGCACCGCTGCATTCGCCGACTCTCCCAATGGGACGTAGCGCTCCTTGCGGCCTTTGCCCCGCACCAGCACGACTTCATTCGACCAGCGAATGTCATCGACATTGATCCCTATCAACTCTGCGTTGCGGATCCCGCAGCCATACAACAGCTCCAGGATCGCCAGATCGCGCTCCTTGAACGCCGAGCACTCGGGCATCTTGGAGTCGAGCACCGTGTTCACTTCTTCGATGGTCGGCACGCGCGGCAACTTCTTCGGCAACTTGGGTGTCGCCACCAGGGCCGCTGGGTTCTGATCGACCACGCCTTCCTGTGCCAGCCAGCGATAGAGTGACCGCAACGCCGCCAGCGCCCGTGCGACTGACGTTTTGCTAAGCCCGCGCTCGTACAGGTTCGACAGATAGCCGCGAATCAGGACATGGTCGATCTCGCGCCAATCCTGCGGTCCAACGTACTCAGCGAATTGCCCCAGGTCGGTGGTATAGGCCTTAATGGTGTGGGGCGAGGCATTGCGTTCGTGCAGGGCACGCATGAATTTCGCCGCCGCTTTCTCGACAATCGTTGTACCGGGTTTCGTCATTCGCGGGTGTCGCCAATCGGCGCCGTACGCGCCTTGCTTCGCGGGTGATGCTCTTTATAAACGCGATTGAGACGATCGAGCGCCAGGTGGGTATATATCTGCGTGGTCGATATATCGGCGTGTCCCAGGATCGTCTGCACCGTACGCAGGTCAGCCCCGTTTGCAACCATGTGGGTTGCGCAACTGTGCCGCAGCATGTGGGGACTGGCGTGACGTCCCGATTGCGCGGAGGCAGCGTCCACAATCTGCCATACTCGTTGGCGAGTGATGCGCTTTGCTCCTCGCGCAATAAACAAAATGGGCGACGACCTCCCTGCCGTCAGCACCGCGCGACCGTCGCGCAGATACTGCTGCAGGATTTCCTGCGCCGCCCGTCCCAGCGGAACGATGCGCTCTTTGTCCCCCTTGCCCCTCACCAACACATAGCCGAGTTCCAGCTTCAGGTCCTCTAACTTGACATTGATGACTTCAGACACGCGCAGCGCTCCGGCGTAGAACACTTCGAGGATGGCGCGGTCACGCATCGTCAACGCCTGCGACAGCCGATCGTCTTTGGCACGCGCCGGCCCCCGCAGCACACTCTCGACTTCATCCGCCGCCAGCGACTTCGGCAGCACCTTCCATTGTCTCGGAGTATCGATGTTCAGCGTGGGATCGGTTTTGATATAGCGGTCCAGCAACAGGTACTTGTAGAAATGCCGCAACGCCGAAAGCTTGCGTGCCACGCTTCGCCCGTCGACTCCATTCGACAGCAATTGGTTCAGAAAGTCGCGTACGTCCTGCCTGCGCGCCGCCAGTGGCGCACGCTTTCGCTTCAGCAGAAATTCGGAATACTGTTCGAGATCGGACTTGTACGCCGAAACGCTGAGCGGCGCCAGTCCCTTCTCAACCTTCAGATAGTCGAGAAACGAATTCAGCAACCGCAGATTGGGATCAGCACTCTGCACAAGGTGAGTATGGCTTGCGCCCGTCACCGCGGGAATAACAAGCAAGATTCAGCCCGCTAGCCTTTTCCGCACCGCGTTCAAGAGTTCCACCGCGTTCAACGGGCTGCGGGGGTCTTCCTCATGTTTGAAGAATGCGTACGTTTCCAGTCCATCCGCCAGGCAGCGCCCTACTCGATCGGCCAGCTTACGGACTTCGGCAGCGTCATAGCTCGGCTTGCGAAAGCGAAAGTAAATGTATTTCGCGGTTCGCTCCTCTGGAGTAGTGATCGACTCCGTCTCCGCGATACACAACGCGGCATTATGCTTTTTCAATACCTGATAGATTTCATCGTTGAACCACGACTCGTGCCGGAACTCGAACGCGCATTGCACCACGGGCGGCAGCAACGCCAGAAACTCGCTGAGCACAGTTACATCGGCCTTGAGGTTCGGCGGAAGCTGAAACAGCACCGGACCAAGCTGTTTGCGCCTCAGTAACGGCTCCAGTGAACCAAGAAATCGCTTGAGCGGTTCCTCGGCATCCTTCAACCGCCGCATATGGGTAATGTATTGGTTAGCTTTCGTCACGAACCGGAATTCTGACCCAGCGTCATTCATCCAAGCCTCGGCCGCTTTTTCCGACAGCAACCTGCGAAAGGTGTAATTCACTTCGACAGCGTTCAACTTGGTTGCGTAGAACTTCAGGAAATTCTTCGCCGAAACGTCCTTGGGATAGAATTCCGGCTTCCAAATCGAATACGCCCATCCGGAGGTGCCAACATAGAGGGGAGGGTGAGCCGTTTGGGTCTTCTTCGCCATAGTACGAACCTCGTCTTCGCATCCGAGAGTATGCCGCGTGTCCACTAAGGCACGCAAACCCGCCCAGCGATCGTCTAGGGCAGAACGACAATTTCCCAGCACGGGGGCGCCACCATGCACCGTTGCCAATCCTCCCGCTTCCCTCCGTTTGACTTATCCGTCTTATACTGCGTAACTTTCAGAGTTGTAGCATCTTAACGTCTTCCTACTATTTGGAGGCACGATGAAGCGCCGTTACACCGCGCTGGCGGCACTGCTGTTGCTAGTGGTAATGACCTTGCCCTTGGCCGCACAGGACCTGGCGTCATTTGAAAAGCGAGTCACAGTGAAGACCTTGTCCAACGGACTGACGGTTCTGATCCTCCGTCGCCCTGAAGCCCCGGTCTTCTCGTTCTTCACCCTTGTTGACGCGGGCTCCGCGCAGGACCCACTCTCCCAGACCGGCCTCGCCCACATGATGGAGCATATGGCCTTCAAGGGCACTCCTGACATCGGCACCACGAACTACACCGAGGAGAAGGTCGCTCTGGCCAAGGTCGAACAGACCTATGCTGCTTACGAGTCCGAGCGCACCAAGCGTGTCGGGCAAGATCCCCAAAAGCTCGCGCAGCTAAAGAAAGAATGGCAGGACGCCATGGCAGCCGCCGACAAGTTCGTCATCAAGAACCAGTTCGGCGAGATTGTCGAAAGTCACGGCGGTGTGGGCATGAACGCCGGCACCAGCTACGACGACACCACTTACATGTACTCCATGCCGTCCAACATGATCGAGCTCTGGGCGGCAATTGAGTCAGATCGCTTCGCCAACCCTGTGATGCGCGAGTTCTACAAGGAGCGCAATGTGGTGATGGAAGAGCGCCGCATGCGCACCGACAGCAACCCGACCGGACGCCTGATCGAGCAGTTTCTCGGCACCGCGTTTGCAGCCAATCCGTATCACCGCCCGACGGTAGGCTATGCCTCGGACTTGCAGTCATTCTCGGCCACCGACGCGATAAGTTTCTTCCACCAGTATTACGAGCCCAGCAACATGACCATTGCGCTGGTGGGCGATCTCGATCCCGACCAGGTGATGCCGATCGTCGAGCGCTACTTCTCCCAGTTGCCGGCGAAGTCCAAGCCTGCCGAGTTGACCACCGTCGAGCCGCCGCAAAATTCGGTACGCGAAGTTAAGATGCGCGATCAGGCGCAACCCATCTATGTCGAGGGCTACCACCGCCCCAGCTACCTTGATCCCGACGACGCGGTTTACGACGCGATCACCGACATCATGTCGAATGGCCGCACTTCGCGCATGTTCCGCTCGCTGGTGCGCGACCAGAAAATCGCTGCCGCCGCCGCTGGGTTCTCCGGATTCCCCGGCACCAAGTACGGCCATCTCTTCGCGTTTTATGGCGTGCCGCTTCCCGGCCATACCAACCAGGAAATGCAGAAGGCAATTCAGGAACAGATCGCCAAATTGAAGTCGCAAGATGTGACGGACGAAGAGCTGCAGATGTTCAAGACGCGCACCAAGGCCGACCTCATCCGTGGACTGGCGAGCAATGAAGGTCTAGCGCAGCAACTAGCCATCTACCAGACACGCTATGGCGACTGGCGCGAACTGTTCCGCTACCTCGACAAGGTGGACAAGGTGACGAAAGCTGACATTCGGCGCGTGGCCAACAAAGCCTTCCAGAACAGCAACCGTACGATTGGATCCATCGAGACAGTGATGGATCCCGCCGCGGCCGGAAAGGGGACAAACTAATGCGAGCTCTGAAATCGCGTTTCGTGCAGGTATTGTTCTCCTTCGTGTTGCTGGCAGCGGTCCTGGGCACGGCACAAGTCACTCCGTGGAACCAGTTGAAGTTCCCGCCCCTGCCCGCATTCCATCCGCAGCAACCGACGCGGATACAGCTTGCCAACGGCATGGTGATCTTTCTGCAACCCGACCACGAGTTGCCCCTGATCTCCGTGACCGCGCGCATCCGCGGTGGGTCCGTCTCCGAGCCCGCCGGCAAAATCGGACTCGTCGGGTTATACGGTGACGTTTGGCGCACTGGCGGCACAAAGACCAAGACCGGCGACCAGATGGACGACTTCCTCGAAGCGCGTGCCGCCAAAATTGAGACCGGCGACGGTTCCGACTCGACTACGATTTCCCTAAATTGTCTGAAGGGAGACTTCGATCCTGTTTTCGACTTGTACCTCGAACTGTTGCGCAATCCCGAGTTCCGCGGCGACAAACTGGAACTCGCCAAGCAGCAGATGTATACCGGCATCGCACGACGTAATGACGAAGTAAGTTCAATCGTGGGACGCGAAAGCGCCATCCTCGCCTACGGTAAGGACAACCCATACGCGCATGAAGAGCAATACGCCACCGTGTTCGCGGTCCAACGCGAGGACCTATTGAATTGGCACCAGCAGTATGTTCAGCCCAACAACATCATCCTCGGCATAAGCGGCGATTTTGACCCCACGGCCATTGAAGCCAAGCTGCGCCAGACGTTCGATTCCTGGCCCAAAGGTCCGCAGGCCAAAGATCCCGACATCAAGTTCACATCGCCCAAACCCGGCTACTACTTCGTGCAGAAGACCGACGTCAACCAGAGCACCATCGCCATGCTGGACCTCGGCATTCTACGCAACAACCCCGACTACTTCGCCGTCTCGGTGATGAATGAGATTTTCGGCGGCGGCTTCTCGTCGCGGCTGTTTAACAATGTGCGCGCCGCCAAAGGCCTCGCGTACAGCGTCGGAGGCGGAGTCGGCACCAGCTTCAGCCATCCCGGCATGACCAACATCGAAATGCTGACCAAGAGCGACACCACCGTCGTCGGTATTCAGGCGCTGTATGAAGAGATCGACAAGATGCAGCAGAAGGCCCCAGACGCCGACGAACTCAGGCGCGCCCAGGACCAGATCCTCAACTCCTTCATCTTCCGCTTCGACTCGCCGGGAAAGGTCCTCCACGAGAAAATGTCCTACGAGTTTTATCACTACCCGCTGGACTTCCTCGAACGCTATCGCAGCGAGATCGACAAGGTGACCGCCGAACAGGTGACGCAGGTTGCGCGCAAATACATCCAGAAGGACAAGCTGGCGGTACTCGTGGTCGGCAACGATGCCGAGTTCGACAAACAGCTCGGCACCCTGGGGTCAGTAACAAAGGTGGACATCACCATCCCGCCGCCTCCCAAGGCCCTAATGGAGCAGATGGGGCAACAGGGGCCGGGTGGTCCAGAAGGCCCTGGTCAACCGTAAAGCGCGTCTACTGAAAGTGCGAATGCTCTAGTCCGGGACCGCGATGGTCGTTCACTTCGCGGCCCCGTGGTCATAACTGATCACGCGCGTGATCTTCCATGCTCCGTCTTTGTTCTGCCATACGTGAATGAAATTCGCCTCGCCTACCTCTCCGTGATCTTGTTCGTAGGGATGGTAGAAGCGATGTACCCCTATCTCTACCGCGCCATAACCGTTCAGCGGATAAACCTCCAGCGTTCCTGCCACGAGTTGCCGATTCACCTTGCCACACAGGTTGTTCTTGATGGCGTCAACAATGTTCTGCCGACCCACCATCAATCCACCCTTGTCGTGGTAGAACTCCGCATCGTCGGCCCAGAGGGCGTTGAGCGTTTTCAGGTCGCATTGGTTCACCGCATTGAAAAGCTGGGTGTCCAGCGACGCCACAGTCTGATATAGGGCGTCTTGCGCATTCGGCGTGGGCTTAGCCGATTGTGCATTGGCGCAAGACACCAAGATGACAGATAGCGCGACGATCAACCATCGCGTCGAAGAAGACACTGAGATTCTCACGAGAGCTCCTGGACGCGGAGTTAGCGACTGCTCCGCAACCGAAGATACGCTGCCACGACCGACTAAGTTCATCTTGACATTGATTTCTTGTCCCCAATAGAAATCGCTTGACGCGCCCCTGACTTCGGTTTATTGTAGGCGAACAAAAGGCGAACGTAGGTACGCCTCATGCATCCATCGCTCCTGCAAATCGAACCGTCTGAATCCCCTGCGCCGCTGGTCGGCATCGCCAGACTCGCCGCTCAAGGCGAGTTTCTCAAGCATGGTCACGAAGTCGAATATTTCACCCTCCCGGCGAAGGCCCTACTCAACCGCTGCGTAAGCCGACGTGTTCCCTTCAACTGGACGATCAATCCCTATCGCGGTTGCGAGTTCGCCTGCAAATACTGTTATGCCCGCTATACCCACGAGTTCATGGAAATGCACGATGCCTTGGACTTCGAGCGCAAGATTTACGTCAAACAGCAGACAGCTTGGCTGTTGCGGCAGGAACTCAAGCAGGTCAAGCGCGGCGAGCAGATCGCCATCGGGACCGCCACCGACCCTTATCAGCCTGCCGAAAAGCGCTTCGAGATTACCCGAAGTATCCTGCAGGAACTGGCCCTGCATCACGGTCTCGAGATCGGGATCGTCACCAAATCAGATCTCGTCGTTCGCGACATTGACCTCTTGCTGCAGGTTGCCGAACACAACGCGCTCAGCATCAGTCTCACCATCACGTCACTCAACCCCAAGCTGGCGCGCATTCTGGAGCCACGCGCGCCGCGGCCCGACCTGAGGCTCCAAGCTCTCGCCAAGCTGTCAGCGGCGGGATTGCACGCGGGTGTGATCTGCGCGCCTGTTCTCCCGGGCGTCACCGATTCTCCGGCCGCGCTCGACAAGCTTGTTAGAGCAACCAAGGAGACCGGAGGCAAGTACATTTCCGCCAATTCACTTTTCTTGAAGCCATGCTCTGTGAGTATCTTCCTGCCGTTCCTGGAGAAGGAGTTCCCCGATCTCGTCGCCAGCTATAGCAAACGCTATGCTGACCGCTCTTTCGTCAGCAAGGCTTACAGCAAGCGGCTTTCCGACTTGATGTCCAGCCTGCGAAAGAAGCACGGGATCATCCGCGAAAGCCGGCATCACGCCTATCCTCCCCCGCAAGAATTGGAGCAGATGAAACTATTCGCGTGATTCAAAAGCATGGACGTGAAGGATAGGAAATATGATTACCCGAACAGCCTCATGAATCCCTTGGCCGGCAGATCAGCCACCAGAAACTGCCTCTGACCGCCGCTGGACGCCGCCAGCGCCTCGGCAGCCCCGTAGCCGCTGCGCACCGCGCCTTCCATGGTGGAAGGCCAGCCGGTTGCCGTCCAATCTCCCGCGAGGAACAGCCTCGGCAATGGACTCGCGTGCGAGGGGCGATAGACATCGCTGCCCGGCACCGGCGAGAACGTCGCGTGGACTTCCTTGATCACAGTCGCCTTGGTCAGCTTTGCCTCTAGGACCGCGGGAAAGAACTCTGCCAGTTCGCGCATGGCGAGATCGATGATTTCGTTGCGCGGCTTGTCCACCAGCGACTTCGACGAGCTCACAACCAGTTCCAGATAGCTCCCGGTTTCGCCCGACTCGCGTCGCGTGTTCAGGATCTTTGACTTCTGAAACATCCACTGGATCGTCCGCTCCAGCAGTACCGCATGTTCCAGCGGTGTAACTTCGCGATCGAACCATAGGTGGATGCCCGTGATTGGTGACGATCCAAAGTGGCTCACCTGATCGCGCAGTGGTTGCATTTCCGGGGCATCAGGCAGCAATTTGCTCACCACATTAAACGGCGTCGCCAGGATGGCATAATCTGCCGCCACCTCGTCGCCCCCAACGCCAATACGTACTCCGCTGCCGTCCGCTTGTATCGAGTAGACTGACGCCCTCAGATGCACTCTTCCGCCGCGCGCCGCGATATAGGATGCCGCTTCTCCGTAAAGTTGCGACAGCGGCACGGCCGGAAGTCCCATGCGTCCCCCTGCGGCTGACTTCAGAAACGAGTCACGAATTACCAGTGCCGCATAGCGCACGGACAACTGGTCGAGTTCATCGTTGAGTGCGCTGATCAGCACCGGCGCCCAGAAGCGATCGATCGCCTGCTTCGTCTGTCCGTGTCGCAGCAACCATGTCTGAAAATCTTCGCCGTTGTCCGCAGGCAATGCAGGCATCAAGGCAAGGAGTGCGCGTGAGATGGCCAGCTTGTCTTTCACATCGAGCACCGGAGAAGCCATGAACGACAACCCGGTGTGCATGGGTGCGGGCAACCAACTCGGCTTCAGCGTGGACGCGCGGCCATCGGGAAGAAGGAACGTAATCTCGTCGTACCAGCGGATCTGCTCCTCAACCCCCAGCCGCCGATAGAAATCGATAAGGTTCGTGCAGCACCCCAGCAACACGTGCTGGCAGTTGTCCACCACTTCGCCAGTCCCGGGGAGTTCATAGGACGACGCGCGTCCGCCAAGATAGGGCCGCCGCTCGAACAGTTCAACGTGATAGCCCGCATCGGCCAGCGCACTTCCGGCGGAGATGCCCGCCAGTCCGCCGCCTATCACTGCAACTGTCGGCTTCTTGTTATCTGTGGCGGAACTCATGTCAGCCGGCGCACATAGCCTTTCGCCAGGAGGCCGACTTTTTCGGCAGCGCTAAGATGCACTCGCTCTGAAAACACGTCGTAATTGCGGGCTGCAATGCGCTCCAGCAGGCGCCGGTAGATTTCGACCAGAGTCCACAACGCTGGCTGACTGTCATCGTCGATGAGTGGGAGCAGTTCTGCGGCGGAGCGGTAGTATTCCCGCGCTCGTTCCGCCTCAAACTCAAGCACTGGCCGGAACCCGGTTGCGGCATTTCCGTTGGTGAGCGCGCCTGCTTCAATTCCAAAGCGACGCAGATCTTCACTTGGTAAATAAACGCGCCCCAACAAGCTGTCTTCTTTCACGTCCCGAATGATGTTGGTGAGCTGGAATGCAACTCCCGTTTCTTCCGCGAGCTTCTCCGCCCGGGGATCGCGGTAGCCGAAAATCCTGATGCAAACCAACCCGACGACCGACGCCACGTGGTAGCAGTAGTCGTAGAGCTGATCGAAGGTTTCGTAGTGCACTGCTGGGGTGGTCTTCCCCTTGCCGTCCGTTTCCGGTAAATCCATCGCCGTGCCCTGAACCAGCTTATCCAGAAGGTCGAGCGGAATGTTAAATGCCTTTTGCGTGTCGGCCAGCGCCATCAGCACGGGATCGTCTGTACGCTCGCCATCCACGACGCGATGCAGCGCGTTCATCCACTCAGCGAGTCTTTCGCGGCGCTGCTCAACCGGAATCGATGGATCGTCGGAAATGTCGTCGGCATGACGCATGAAGGCATACACCGCCGACAGGGCATTGCGCTTGCGCGCCGGAAGCGCCAGGAAGCCGTAATAGAAGTTCTTGGCGGCTGAGCGTGCAATGTGCCGACAGACTCCGTATGCCGCCCGCAATTGTAGCGGGTGCTCACTCACAGCAGATTTCCCAGGGTCGCGCGCGCCACTAGCCAGAACTTGCGTCGAGTAGAAATGACCGGCCGCGAGCTCAGTACGTCGTACCCTTGCCGCTCGATGGCATCCAAAATCGCCAACCCGCCTCGGCTGAACAGATCGAGATCCAGCGCCAGCTTCCGGTCGACCATCTTCACCAGCGGCAGTCCCCGTTTGAACCACTCCCGCGCGCGCTCGACTTCGAATTTCATCATCGAAAGAAACTGCGGAGTCGCACGCCGCTGCGCGATGCCCATCTCCGTAACACCGAAGCGCGAGAAATCCTCAAGCGGAAGATAAAGCCGCCCCTTGCTGTGGTCCTCAGCAACATCCTGCCAGAAATTCGCCAGTTGCAACGCAGTGCAGGTGTAGTCCGAGAGCTTCTGACGCTCGGCATCGCGATAACCGCACAGGTACAGCACCAGGTGACCCACAGGATTCGCCGAATACTGACAATATCCCAGCAAGTCGTCGAAGCGCGGATAGCGTGTCACAATCTGGTCCTGCCGGAACGCCGTAAGCAAGTCCGAGAACTCGTGCTGCGGAATATCGAACTCCCGCACTGTCTCACGCAGGGCTACAAACACAGGATGCCGCGGCTCACCGGAATAACACTGTCCCAGTTCAGCTTCCCATTGGTCCAGCAACATCAACGATATTTGCTTGTCGCCAACTTCGTCGCCCAGATCGTCCGAGATCCGGCAGTAGGCATAGACGTTATAGAAATGCTGGTGCAGGTGTTTTGGCAGGAACCATGTAACGACCGTAAAATTCTCGTAATGCGAATGCGCCAGCCGCGCGCAATATTTCTGTGCTTCAGCAAGAGAGGGTCCATGCTCCGGAATGGCGTACTCCGGAGGCAGCGCCTGCCATCCTTTGGCGGCGGCCTTTTCGGGAGAAGTAGCGCCCGGCTGTGACGCATACACCCGGTTGTCAGTCGGTGCGGAAGACATAAGTTGTGGATATCTCCCGGACGCCTACTGTCCCGGGATGATTGCGGTCTTTATGTCGCCGTTGCGATTCAGCATGTGCCGCAGCACGTGCTGCAGTCGCGAAAGCGGCGCTTCGCCGGTGATGTAGTCGGTGCCTTTGATCTTCTTCTCCGAGATCAGGGCAAAGGCTTTGCGGACCGTCTCTGGCGTGTGATGGAATGTCGCCTTCAGCGTAAGCTCGTTGTAATGCAGCCGCTGGGTATCGAGCGCGACCTTGGTTCCATTAGCGCAGCCACCGAAGAAATTAACTGTGCCGCCCTTGCGCACCATGTCAATCGACCATTCCCACGCCTGCGGACGTCCCACTGCTTCGATTACCACATCGCAGCCCCGGTTATCTGCGGTGAGTTTGCGCACTGCCTTCACCGGATCGTCCTCTTTATCGATCTGCACCGCAAAATCGGCGCCCACACGGCGCGCTGCCGTCACCTGCGAATCGCGCTTCACTACCGAAATCACGTTGCAGCCGGTGAGCTTCGCCACCTGCACGAACATCAGTCCAATCGGACCGGCGCCGATGACGGCCACCGAATCGCCAATCTCCATCTTGGTTTCGTGCAGTCCGCGCAACACGCAGGCCAACGGTTCCGTCATGGCGGCTTCCTCGTAGGTCACATGATTCGGGATCGCCAGCATGTTGGTTTCAACGATGCGCTTTGGAATGCGAATGTACTCGGCATAGGCTCCGTTGTTGAACAGCAGGTCTTCGCAAAGATTTTCCTGGTGCTTCGAGCAGTAGAAGCACATACCGCACGGCGCAGAATTCAGCGCCACCACGCGCATGCCCTTCTTAAACCCTTTGACGTTGGGCCCAACCTCATGGATGACCCCGGCCAATTCATGGCCAAACAGCGCCGGCGGCACAATCATGCGCGCGTGGTAACCGCGCTGATAGACCTTCAAATCGGTACCGCACGTCAGGGCAACCTGCACCTTGACCAGTACCTCCCCTTCTTCCAGTTTGGGGATCGGCACTTGCTCGATTTTGACGTCCTCTTTGCCGTAAAGGACCGCAGCTGTCATGTTTCCGTTCACGCTATGCATCCTTCCATAAGCTACCCGGCTGAATGACCACCTTCATGGAGTCCGGTTTGGGATGGGCAGCCAGATGCAGCGCATCCACCGACTCGGTCAGTGAAAAACGATGGCTGATCAGGCGCTCCAAATTCATCTCGCCGCCCAGCACAAATCGTACTGACTCATCCTGCAAATCGACTGAAGCGCTGTATGAACCCAATAGACTCTTTTCATCGACGCAGACGCTCGCGGGATCGATGATGGCTTCCCCGTGCTGCGTTTGCGCGAACAGCAATACACGCCCGCCTGGACGCGTCGCATCCATGGCTGGGCGAATCAAACCGTTCCCAGCGACAGCCAGAATGACGGCATCAGCCCCTCGACCCTCCGTCATTTCCTTGATTGTCGCAACCGTATCCGAGGTGGAGGCGTCGATGTTTTCGTTGAGTCCGAACGTCTGAGCTATTGTAAGCCTCTGCGGAAACAAATCGGTAGTGATTACTCTCGCACCGCACCGTCGGACCAAAACGGAAAGAATGATGCCGATCGGCCCCTGCCCCACCACCAGTATAGTTTCTCCCGGCACCAGTCTCAGTGTTTCAACACCCTTCATGCAGGTGTTCACCGGTTCGATAAACGAAGCCTGCTCAAACGAAACGCAATCCGGTATGTGAACGACTCCACCGCGGTTGACGATCCAATCCATCACTCGCACGTACTCGGCAAAGCCACCGCCACTTGGTTCATAGCCGGCAGTCGCTCCAACTTTCTTGTACGTCGGACATTGAGCAAAAACCTTGTGCTTGCAGTAATAGCAGTCGCCACACGGAATGTGGTGAAAGACCATTACGCGATCGCCAACCTGGTAACTCGAAACTCCTTGTCCGACGGCGACTACGACACCGGTGGTTTCGTGTCCGAAGATTCGTGGCGCGGAGTGCGAACCGGTCGCGATCTTCTTCAAGTCCGTCCCACAGATCCCACAAGTGTGGACCCGCACCAGCAATTCGCCGGTGCCAATCTTGGGAACAGGCACCTCCTCCAATCGAACATCGTTGACGCCGCGATACACTGCCGCGCGCATGATCGCAGGCATAGTTCGATCCCCTACAAAGCCGTCCGTTTGTGTCGCAATCGACATGCCGATTCCCCAGGCTATGCCCGGGGTATCTTCTCCTCTTGGGTCGTATTAGCGTATTCGTAAATTAGATGTTCCAGCGCATGACTCAGGTTCATTGACGCCTTGCGGCTGTTTGCCGCCAGTTGCCTCAAAGTTGACCACCATTTTGGCCGCACCGCGATGTAAGCTGCAAAACGCGCCGTTTCGAACTTGCCGTTCCCGTTAACAAATCCAGCCATCGGAGGCATCTCGAAGTCGAACTCATCCGAGATGGCTTTAACTGCCAGGAACGCGATTCCGTGTTCCCGCGCGACTGCGCCCACCACGGCACACTCCATGTCAACCACGTCCGCCTTATAGCGATCGGCCAACAGTCGTTTGTCTTCCGGTCCGCTCACGGACGATACAGTCACCATCACCGATTCTCCACCGCTGGCCGTGAACCGTGCACCGGAGTCGGCATCAACAACCTCACTCCCTCGGACAACATCTCCCACCTTAAGCGACGCCGTCAATGCGCCTGCGATACCCGCGGAAATAAGAGTCGAAGGCTGATATCTCTTCACTGCTGCCTCGGCAGCGCTCCACGCGGCGATTCGTCCAATGCCGCCCACTGCCACCACCGCGTTTTCCAACTCAAAAAACTCGACGCTGTCAGCTAGCTGTCCCGGAACCCCTCGCAGCAGCGGAGCTAACTCCCGAGGCATCGCAGCTATGATCGCAACGCTTTTACGGGGCATAGCCATGCGCCCGAAACCACTCCACGGCTCGCTGCAACGCTCCATCCACCGGGCCTGGATTCCATCCCAACTCGTGTTCGGCCTTGGCGCTGGTGACGAACATCTTCTTGCGTCCCATGCGCACCGAATCCAACGTCACGCGCGGCTCCCGTTTCATTACTTTCCCCGTGATCAACGTGTCGATCGCACCTGTAGCGTAGGCTACTGCGTACGGCAGCTTTATACTCGGCGACGGCAGTCCCGTAATCGCGGCCAGTTTGTCGAGAATCTGCTTGAGCGTGAGATTCTCGCCTCCCAGGATGTAGCGCTCGCCCGGCCTGGCCTTCTCCATCGCTAGCAGATGGCCTTCTGCGCAGTCCTTTACGTCGACCAGGTTCAACCCTGTATCCACGTACGCGGGAAATTTGCGCTTCAGAAAATCCACCACGATCTGCCCGGTCGGCGTGGGTTTGATGTCCCGCTCTCCGATCGGCGTTGACGGGTTCACCATCACTACATCCTGGCCACTTCGCGCCGCCTCAATCACCAATTGCTCGGCCATGAACTTGCTGCGCTTGTAGTCCCCGATCATGTTCGACAACGCGACAGGAGAACTCTCGTCGGTCAAGTGGCCGTTGTTGCCAAACCCCATCGTGGCCACGCTGCTGGTATAGACAACCCGCCGCACGCCTGAATCTCTCGCCGCCTGCAGGATGTTGCGCGTGCCTTCGACATTCGACTGATACAGTTCCTGCCCATTGACCGCCCACAATCGGTAGTCAGCTGCCACGTGAAACACGAACTCGCAACCGGCCATTCCACGCTTCAGCGTCTCCAGATCGCGAAGATCGCCAACGACACGCTCTGCGGCCAGGTCGGCAATATTGTCAGTGCGGCTGCTCGACCTCACCAGGAGCCGTAGATCCGCGCCTTTGGCCAGCAACTGGCGCGCCACATGGCTTCCCAGAAACCCCGTCGCGCCTGTGACGAAACATTTCATGATGGCGAGTCCCGGCTCAAGCGGAGCGGCTGCGACGCTGTGCGTGGCTTAGCTTTCAGCGCGTACGTCCGTCAATACGAGTGATCCTGAGCTGATCTTCCTTCGACACTGCTGAGGCCCTGCCATACGCAGTCAGAGCGATCAGCGGGAAATACTGACGATACATGTGATACATCAGATAGAAGACGCGAGGAAATCCGGTTCCGGTGTACCACGCTTCATTCCACGAACCGTCGCGCTGTTGCGTTTGCAACAGGTACGCAACGCCACGCTGCAACGAATCGCTGCGCGTGTCATTGGCCGCCAGCAGGCCCATGACCGCCCACGCGGTCTGTGATGCGGTGCTCGGTCCCACGCCTTTCTTGTTCGGATCGTCGTACGAATCACAAGTTTCGCCCCAGCCGCCATCGGGATTCTGCATCATACGCAGCCACTCTGCCGCTTGCTGCACGCAAGGCTCGTGGTGGTCCATGCCAATTGCTTCGAGTCCGCGCAACACCAGCATGGTGCCGTAGATGTAGTTCACACCCCATCGGCCAAACCAGGATCCATCCGGCCCTTGTTCGCGCTTGATGAACTTCAACGCCCGGCGCACCGGCTCGTCCTTCATCGAATAGCCATACGCCGCCAGGCACTCCAACACGCGGCCGGTGATGTCCACCGTCGCCGGATCGAGCATCGCGTTGTGGTCCGCAAACGGAATCTGCTGGAAAACCATGCGATTGTTGTCTTTGTCGAACGATGCCCAGCCGCCGTTCTTGCACTGCATCGACAGGACCCAATCCAGCGCCCGCTGCACCGACTTGTCCTGGTAGCTTTCGTTCGACGTTTTCACCTTGCCCAGCGCCAGCATCACCATGGCGGTATCGTCCACGTCGGGATAGAACTCGTTGTTGAATTCGAAATACCAGCCCGCGGGTTCGGCATGGGGATTCTTCACGCACCAGTCGCCTTTGCGGGTGACCTGCTTCTTCAGCATCCACTCGGATGGCTGCACCAGGCGTTGGTCCGTGGCGGGAACTCCGCTCTCGGCGAGCGCAAATATGGCGTAGGCCGTGTCCCACACCGGCGACATGCACGGTTGCATCCGGAAGGTCGTCTCTTCCTCGATGCCCAACTTCTCGAACTCGTCCATGGCGCGAATCACCTGCGGATCGTCAAGCGAATACCCCAGGCACCGCAACGCAATGATCGAATTCATGATGCCGGGATAAATCGCACCCAGCCCGTCGCTCATTTCCAGGCGCTCCAGCATCCACTGCTCGGCCTTCTTGAGAGCAATGGAACGCAACGGCCGAATATGCACTTTCTCCAGCAAATGCACCATTCGATCCAGGACAAGGAAGAAATTCCGCCAACTTACCAGCTTCTTGGCCCACTTCAAACGCAGATTCTGCTTGCCGCGGCCGCCCACGAAAAGTTCTTCAATTCCCTGTTCGTTCGGAATCTTCTTGAACGGCTTCTTGGCATAGGCTATCGACAACGGCACCAGGATGGCGCGCGACCATGACGAAATCTCGTAGAGATTGAACCAGAACCAGTTGGGGAAGAGCGTGATCTCCGGTGGAATGGCCGGAACCGCGTCATAGTCATACTGGCCCAGGAAACACAGGTAGATCTTGGTAAAGGTGTTGACCTCGGTCACACCGCCCATAGCCAGGATGCGCTCACGCGCCTGGGTCAGCGCCGCATGATCGGGGCCATAGCCCGCCATTTTCAGCCCAAAATAGGCTTTCACCGACGCACTGATGTTCGACGGTCCGCCGGCATAAATCGGCCAGCCGCCATCTGCGTTCTGGTGCGACAGAATTTCGTTGGCGCACTTCTGCGTCCGCTCCGGGTTCTCGGTGCCCAGCAGTCGGTGCAGCAGAATGTAATCGGATTCCAGCGTGGTATCGGCGCCCAGTTCTCCGCACCAGTACCCTTCCTCGGCGTGCTGCAGTGAGAACAGGTACTTGCGAGACGCGTCGATCGCGGCTGCAACTCGGGCCTTGATATCGTCCAGTTTTCCGAATCGCATTTCGCCGGGATTGGGGGGTAACCCTTCTGCCATTCTTTCTCTTGCTCCTACTCCGCCAGGGCCGGCGCAGCCCCGATGGCTTCCACGATTTCAGGTGGCAGCCCGAAACGTACGTTTTCCGGCATCACTTCGATTTCGCGCAGGTTTGTAAAACCCTGCTCCTGAAGGAATGTGACAGCTTCCTGCACTAGGATCTCAGGCGCTGACGCACCCGCCGTCAAAGCCACGGTTTTCGCGCCTTCCAGCCACTCCGGCTGGATGGAGCGGTAATTCTCGATCAGGTGCGAGTTCGTCCCCATGTTGCGGGCAACTTCGACCAGGCGGTTGGAGTTTGAACTATTGTCGGACCCAACTACCAGCAAAAGGTCACATTCGTTGGCAACGTCCTTCACCGCAGTCTGGCGGTTTTCGGTTGCATAGCAAATGTCTTGCGCGTGCGGACCCTGTATGTTGGGAAATTTTTTGCGCAGCGCCTCGATCACATGCGTCGTCTCGTCCAGGCTCAATGTCGTCTGCGTAAGGTAGGCCACGCGATCAGGATCGGCTACGTGCAGATTCTCGATGTCCTCAGGCTCATCCACCACCTGGGTCACCGCCGGAGCCTCGCCCAGCGTGCCGATCACCTCATCGTGGTCGTGATGTCCGATCAGGACCAGCGAATAACCTTCGCGCGCGAACTTCACCGCTTCCACGTGCACCTTCGTGACCAGTGGGCAAGTTGCATCAATCACTCGCAATTCGCGCAGTTTGCTGGCCTCGCGGACCTCTGGAGCCACACCGTGTGCGCTATAAATCACGCGCTCGCCAGCCGGAACTTCCTCCACGCTGTCGACGAAAATCGCGCCTTTGGCGGTCAATTCATCTACGACGTACCGGTTGTGCACGATTTCCTTGCGAACGTAAATCGGCGCCCCGAAGGTTTCCAGGGCAATCCGGACAATATCGATGGCGCGCACCACCCCGGCGCAGAAGCCTCTCGGCTTCAGCAAAAGTAGAGTCTTAGCGTCGGTTTGAGTCATGAACTCCTTATTGATTGACACGGGTAATAACCCGAGATTCCCCACGGATACTCTATTGTAACAGCGGTAAAACCAACAACATAACGTCAAGAAACTGCAAGATTTAGCAGTCTGTGGCGCTTTTCCAGCAGTCAATGGCGACCGACCGAACAGTCGGCTTGCGCCAGCTTAGGATGAGCCGGGAAGCGGCGACACCGACGACGTAGCTCCACCTAGTACAATCGCCTCGACGGAAGAGGAGCACACCTATGACCGGCAGCGAACTCGCCCAAATCTACGAATTCAGTTACGGAGCCATCCAGCGCAACCTCGACGGCCTCACCCACGAAGACAGCATGCTCAGTCCCGAACCTGCGGGCAACTGCATTAACTGGGTCCTCGGCCACATGGTCACGGGACGCGGATTGGTCCTGATGCTGGCGGGGGCTTCACCTACCGTCCTCACCGACGACGAAGCTGTCTGTTACAAGCGCGGTTCGGCGGCCCTCAGCGCAGACGGCAACGCGGTTGACCTCGCCCGGCTGAAAAGCGCGTTGGACGAGACTCAGCAGCATTTGATTCCCGCGCTTCAGGCGTTGAGTAATGCCACCTTGTCAGCCGAGGTTCCCGAGCAGTTTCGCAGGGCTCCGTTGCTCGGCACGGTAGGACAGGCGTTGGTCCGTCTGGGATACCACGAGGGTTACCACAACGGTCAGATCGGCATACTGCGGCGCATGGCGGGAAAAGAAGCGGCGATTAAGTAGGAGCAAGGTCGCTAGTAGCCGACGATTCCTCTGACTAATCGGCCCAGGAGATCACCCGCAAACGCGGCCATGAAGAGCAGCTTCCATGGCTGCAGCTTCCCCTTGAGTGCTATATACGTCACAAGCAGAAGCATTACGCCCAAGAGAATTGGGTGACCCGCCGCTTTATCAAGGGTGTTGGTGGTGACGGGACCTCCAAGCACTGATCTTCCTGGGTGAACTTGACTTCGCACCATCTCCCAGCAAAACGCCGCGAAGCCGGCGCAAAGAGACCAGACCAGCCATGTTCCGGTCGGCAGCGCGACGCCCGCGATTGTTTTCTTTTCGTTCACCGGTTCGTCTTCAACATCTGCTCGGCGTGCGCTAGCGACGTGTCAGTCAGCTCCGCTCCGCTGATCATGCGCGCCAGCTCTCGGGTGCGCTCTTCGGTATCGAGTTGGCGGACGGAGGTCTTCGTCCTTCCCCCTGACTCTTTCTTCTCAATCAGGTAGTGCTGGTCGGCAAACGACGCGATCTGCGGCAAGTGGGTGACGCACAACACCTGCTTGGTCGCAGCCAGTTGCTTCAACTTCTTACCGACAGCCTCGGCGGCGCGACCGCCGATGCCTGAGTCGATCTCGTCGAACACCAGTGTTCTCTGCCCGGCTCCGCCCTTGGCGCCGTTCTGCCGCACCCGCTTCGATACCGCCGCGTCGATCGTCGTTTTCAGCGCCAGCATCACTCGCGAGAGTTCGCCGCCCGACGCGATCTCTTCCACCGGCCCCAGCGGTTCACCCGGATTCGCCGAGATCAGGTACTGCACGGCGTCGAAACCGTTTGATGTCCAGTTGCCTTCCTCGTCCGCACCGCTGGCCTCGACCTTGAACCGCGCCTTCATCGCCAGTTCGTTGACTTCGCTTTCGACCTGCCTCTCCAGTTTGCGGGCGGCTTCGTAGCGGTGCCGCGACACAACCCGCGCGACTTCCAGATATCCCTCGGCCGATTTTGCCAGCTCGACCCGCAGTTTGCGCAGGACCTCGTCCTTGTTCTCCATTTCGTTCAGCTTGCGCTCGAGTTCCTCACCCAGCGTGATCACGTCCTGAAGTGTGGGCCCGTATTTGCGTTTCAACCGGTCGATCGCGGCCAGCCGGTCTTCCACTTCAGCCAGTCTCTCTGGAGAGGCTTCGACATCTTCCGCATAATCCCGCAGCGATTGCCCGATGTCCTCAACTGTGATGCGCGCCGAATCCAGTTGCGCCAGCGGTTCGCGAAACCTCTCGTCGAACCGCGACAGATCTTCCAGTTGCTTCGCGGCCGAACGAATCAACGCCGATGCCGACACGTTGCCTTCGTACAGCGCGTCGTAGGCGCCCATGGCCGAAGTCAGAATGCGTTCCGAATTCGCTAGCACCCGTTTCTCGGCTTCGAGCTTCGTGTCTTCTTCGGGATGTAAGTTCGCACCGGCAATCTCTGTGCGCTGAAAGCTCCAGAGGTCGAGCAGACGCAGCCGGTCTTGTTCATCGCGCTCTAAGTCGGCAATCCGGTCGCGCACGCCGTTCCAGGCGGCGAAGGCCTGTGCGACCGGGGCGAGTTCGGACCCGGCGAAGCTATCGAGCAGCGCCAGTCGCGAAGCGGCATCGAAGGCCAGCACCGCTTCGTTCTGCGCGTGGATCACCGCCAGGTGCGGCGCCAACTGCCGCAGTACGGTCACGGTCGCCGGCTGATTGTTCACAAACACCCGGCCCTTGCCTCCGGCAGAAATCTCGCGTCGCAAAATGAGCTGTGCCTCTCCCGAGTCGATGCCGTTCGCTTCCAACACTTCGTGGAGTGTTTTCGACTCGGCTTCAAATACCGCCGACACAATGGCCTTTTCCGCGCCGTGGCGCACTGCCTCAGCCGAGGCCTTGTCGCCCAGCAGCAGAGCGAGCGCATCAATAAGAATGGATTTTCCGGCGCCGGTTTCGCCGGTCAGGAGGTTGAGCCCGAGGGCGAACTCCACGGCAACGTTGTCAATAACCGCGTAGTTTTCTACCCGCAGTTCCAGCAGCACAGTGCGTTCTCGCTTGCGTAGTTACGCCGCAGTGTAGCAGGAAAGTCAGTTGTCAGTAACCAGTTGCCAGCAAGACAGCGACATCGTGCATATTCCGACGCCCTAGCCGCGGAGCGGCGATAGCGTTGTTAGCGCCGGGGTGGAGCGAAGCGGAACCCGGGTGCACGTCTAAGAATGACCGCGAGCCGCGTCAGCGGCGACAGGCTCGGATTTCGCACCCAGTTCATTGCGTCCAGCAAAGAGCCGAAATCCGGCAATTGTCCCGATGATCCACACCCAAATTGCCGGTCTCCATCTCCACGTCCGGTACATAAGGAGACCAATAACTGCGGCGCACACGATGCTCATCGCCCACTCTCTCGCAATAACGCCGGCGACGGAACGCGGGTGAAATAACTTCCCAAAACTCGTAGTAATTATGGCCGTTCCTATCACCGCAACTAGTAAATGCCCGCAGTGCAGCGCCATGTAACGAAACAATCTCATGATCGATGGCTACATTCTACTCGAGAGCCGCTCCGCGCCTGACGCCCCGCCTCCGTGGTTACTCCGCGGGAACCTCATCACACCAACCCGCCCTGCCCTCGTCTAAACCTTATAATGCGGACAATGGAAGCGAAGGCCAACTAACGAAATGAATTTATATTGCAGTCTGCTCGGCTCTGTCATCGGCGGTGAAATCTCCAGTCTCATCGAAACCAGCGGTCTCGTCGCCAAAACCGTTCTTGTCATCCTGCTGATATTCAGCGTCGTATCCTGGGCCATCATCTTCTCCAAGTGGGGGATGTTCCGCCGCGCCCGTGCCCAGAGCAACCGCTTCATCCGCATGTTCCGCAAGTCCGAGCGGCTGCAGGACGTCGCCGCCGTGGCCGAACAGTTCAAGCCCAGCCCGCTGATTGCTGTATTTGATGGGGCTTATACCGAACTGCGCAAGCAGGCGGCGCAACCCATTCGCGTGGCTTCGTTGCAGCGCGCGGTCCAGATTGCCGCTTCGGAAGAACTGACCCGACTCGAAAGCCGTCTGCCGTGGCTGGCCACCACCGGATCCGTCACTCCCTTTATTGGCCTCTTCGGGACCGTGTGGGGAATCATCGACGCCTTCCACGGACTTGGCACTGCGGGGGCCGCCACCTTGCGCGCCGTCGCTCCCGGCGTCTCTGAAGCCCTCATCACCACTGCCGCCGGACTGTTCGCCGCCATCCCCGCGGTCATCGCCTACAACATGTTTACTCAGCACATCCGCGAGTTCGGCTCCCGCATGGACGACTTCGGCCTCGAGCTCATCAACGAAGTGGAGCGCGCCCAAAGCAAAGTCACGCGCGGCGTTCCCGAAAATGTGGAGCGGCGGTAATGGCCTTCACCAACAATCTCGGAAGAACGCAGTCCTCGCTCTCCGACATCAACGTCACCCCCCTGGTGGACGTGGTGCTGGTGCTGCTGATCATCTTCATGGTGACCGCTCCCGTGCTGCAATCCGGCATTGAAGTGGCGGTGCCGCACACCAAGACGGTGAAGGAAATCACCGAAGAGCGTCTGGTAATCACCATCGACCGCCAGCAAAAAGTATTTCTCGGCAACGACCCCATCAACATCAACCAGATCGGCGCGCGGCTGCGCCAGAAGATTCGCGATCCTGAGGGCCAGTCCGTCTTCCTGCGTGCTGATGAGGATGTTCCCTTCGGCGCCTTCGCCACCGTCATGGACGCGGTCAAGCAGGCCGGCATCACCAACGTAAGCATCGTTACCCAACCGCTGGAGAAGAATGGCAGCCAACGCTGACATCTTTCCGCACGACCATGTGTCCCGCCTGTCGCTGGTCGGCTCCCTGGGACTGCACGTGGCGTTGTTCGCGCTTGCGATCTTCAACATCATTCCCAGCGGGCGTGGCGAGAACTGGGGTGGCACCAACGGAGGTGGAGGCGCAATGAGCGCGACGCTGGTCACCAGTATTCCCCTGCCTCATGCCCAGCCGGAAGCGCAGAACGTTTTAGCCAACGAATCGAAGGGCCTGTCCCAGTCAAAGCCGAAAGAAGTTCCCAAGGAGGAGCCCAAGGCGATCCCGATTCCTGCGCGTGACGCCAAGCAGAAGGGACAACACGAGGCTGCGACTCCCAAGAAGGAGCCACCCAAGCAGATTGCCAAAGCCGAGCCCGACAATCAGGTTCCGTACGGACAAGGCGGCCCAGTCAGCGGCCCATACGGGTCATTTACGTCGGGCGCCACCAAGGGTGGATTCGGATTCCAGGGCGGCCAGGGCGATTTCGGCAGCCGTTTTGCCTATTACGTGGACATCGTGCGCCGCAAGGTGTCGGACAACTGGCTGAAGTATGAAGTCGATCCCCGCATCTCCGATGCCCGCCGCGTTTACATTTATTTCGAAGTCAATCGATCGGGACAACCTACGAATATTCGCGTGGAACAGTCGAGTGGAATCCCCTCGCTCGACCAGTCGGCAGTGCGCGCCCTGCAACGCATCGATACATTTGGTCCGTTGCCCGCGGGCTACTCAGGAAATTACGTCGCGGTGGAATTCTGGTTCGACTACCGCCGCTAGGATCAGTGTCATAAATCAGTTTTAGGGGCACGGTTTTCGGCCATACCACTAGGGCACAAAACAACGGCTTTCGCATTGGACTGGGAATTATTTTCGTGGTGCGACAGCGGAGCGAATCGCCTTGTAACCAGCCCCGCAGGGGCGACAGATCATAGCCCAGCGCTTCAGAGTCTGTTACGAAACCGTCGAGCCGATGGTCCGGTTCCCAGCGTTTTGGGGTTTCCGACAGCCTCCGGTCGCGGTTTTCTTTGAGTCCTTTCGCGTCTGGCGGCAGGAGCAACGCTTAGCGGGCCAGGGCAAGCCGCAAGGCCCCGCCTCCCAACACCCTCAGCATGCGTTTCAGGTTGTAAGCCATGGTCGCCAGACTGATTTCCGTCTGCGCTCCGCCGCGACCGCGCAACAGAAAGCGCGGATGCCCGAAGATGCGGTACTTTAATTCCGCAAACGGACGCTCCACCACACATCGCCGCAATCGCATCGCTTCTGCCGTCGCCCGTTGCCGCATACGTTGCAGCGCGTCTTCATACAGATGTCGCTTGACTATGCGGCGCGCCGCCGTGGTGCAGTGCGCCCGCACGGGACACGCCCCGCACACCGCCGCCTCGCCTGCGTACACCACCTGTCGCCGCGCTTTCTGCACCGCCTGCCGCCGTAAAATCTTTCCTGCCGGACACCGCATCGTGTCGCTCGCCTCGTCATAATGAAACTCACTGCGGTCCAACAGAGTGCCGTCGCCTGAATGGTTCACTCCGCGATTGGCGGGTACATGCGGCTCGATCCCCTGCGCCTCACACTTCGCCGCCTGCTCCCCATTCGAGTAGCCCGCATCCGCCACCACCTGCAGTGATTCCGGGTCACCCAACGCCTGCTTCGCCGCTTCCGCCATGGGCAGCAAACTGCACGTATCGTTGGTCTCCGTCGTCACCTCCTGCGCCACGATGATGCCGCATTCCGCATCCACCGCCGTCTGCACGTTGTACGCCGGACGCTTCCCCTCCGTCGTCCGCATAAACCGCGCCTCCGGCTCCCCATCGTTGCGCAACTTCTCCAGCGCCGCCGCCACCGCACTGTGGTCGATCACCACGTCCTCCTGCACATCGGCCGCTTCCATCTCGTCCAGATAGCGCTGCACCGCTTCCCGCTCCTTCACCCGCGCCGCGCTGCTCACCGCCCGGAACTTCGAGCCATCAATCGCCACCCACTCCCCGCGCACCAGTCCCACCTCACGCGCCAGCCGCACCAGCTCCGCCCCCGCCTCCTTCACCGCCTCCCGGTGCAGCCGCCGGAACTCGGCGATCGACTTGTAGTCCGGCCGCAGCCGCCCCAGCAGCCACATCACTTCCAGGTTGCGCTGACATTCCGCCTCCAGCCGCCGCGACGAACGCAGCTGGTTCATGTACCCCTACAAATACAGCTTCAGCAGATCCCGCGGATCGTAGCCCGGTCGCCCCGTCTCCGCCGGTTCGCAACGCACAAACCTCAGCTTCCCCATCTCCAACTGGTTCACGAACGCCTCGATCACCCGGCATACATGATCTTCTGGAATGAACTCGTCCAACGTCACCGGGAACATCGTCACCTGTTCCCGCGCTTCCCCTGTGATGTAAGCCATGTCCGCTAACTTACTCCCCCCGCTTCCAACTCCCATCTGTATTTCTTTTCGGTTACCGAGTTTCGTAACAGGCGCTGAAGTCCTAGGCTAAGAGCTTTCGCCCCTGAGGAGCTGAATTCGGCGATGTTACGGTCTCTTCTCCCACTGCGAATCCGTAAATCGAGTTCTCACACAGACTCTTCGGCGCTGGGTAGGCTCGTTTTATAGATCGGGAGTCTCGGCAGGTACGGCACTCTTCCGCGACGGCTTCAGCCCGACCGAGATTAACTGCTGGCGCCTCCCTCCCATCGCGGCTTCGGCGACGACGCGTACGCAGTTCCCAAAAACCGGAAATTCGACTAAAACTAATTCATGCCGGAGTCCTGCAGTTTCGAGGCCGACAAGCTCCTCATCCGCCTTGACGTAACCTTCAAGGCCGACGTTGACTCCATCTCTCCCGTAGTGGATGCCGCGCTGGACACCGCGCGCCGCATGGGATGCGCGCGGGGCCACGAGATGGACATCGAGATCGCCCTGCGCGAGGCCCTGGCCAACGCCATCAAGCATGGCTGCGGTGGTGACGCCTCCAAGCAGGTGCGTTGCTGTGTCGCGTGTGACGAGTCGCGCGGCATGCTGATCATCGTCTCCGATCCGGGCCAGGGATTCGATCCCGCAACTGTGCCCAGTCCGTTGGCCGGCAAGCAGCTCTACTCCGATCACGGTCGCGGCCTCTACCTGATTAACCAACTGATGGACCAGGTCTGGTTTAGCGACGGCGGCATCCAGATCCACATGCTCAAGTCGCCCAGCGATGCACCGCCCGAGCCCGCGTAATCGAGCAGGACTGTTGGGACGGGTAGCCCATTCAACCCTGAGCGAAGTCGAACGAGTTGGCTATGCCGACCGGGAACATCAATTGAGTCCGAACCCCAGACAATCAGGTCCCGTCTCGCGAGACGACAGAGCTTAAACGTGGACCCACCCCGCCGCGGCGGGCTGGGCTAAGCTCTGCTGTCCCACAATGTGAGACTTGGCTCACATCGTCGCGGTGGAAGAAAGAGCATATCCCCCACCCGCTGCCAAATCGCCAAAAGTACCGAGTTGCCGTACCCCGGAACGCGCTCTGGTTGCTTTTCCTCCCCCGCGAGCCTAACATTCGCGGCATGGGGTGAGCGCCATGACTCCGTTCGGCCCTATTCATAAGGATCTCCTGAAGTTAGCCGTCGTTTTCCTCGCCGTTTCGGCGTTTGCGCAGGCACCACCCAAATACGATCCGGCGACGGAGACGAAGCTCAAGGGGATCGTCGCAGAGTTGAAGTTCCTTCCGCCAACCGGCGGAAAGCCCGCGGCCTACCTGGTGATCAAAAGCGGGGAGGACACGCTGCAGGTGTTTCTTTGCCCGAAGAGCTTTCTCGACGACATGGGTGCGAGCTTTAAAGCAGACGACAAGATCGAGGTCACCGGATCCAAAGTCAAGCAGGGTGGTGCGGACCTTATTCTGGCGCGCGAGGTGGTGAAGGGCGACGACACGCTGACGCTGCGCTTCAAAGACGGCAAGCCGGCCTGGTAGGAACTCGCACCCAGGTTGCCGAAGCGGCGTTAATTGCCCGCGCCCTCACGGTTTCGGTGTTGCCGAGCAATAGCAAGCCTTATAGCTCTCCACAGTGAGCGATTCGACAGCACAGTAGAGTCCGCGAGCGATACCCTTCTCCGACGCTTCGGCCGGGCCGGACACCGCGTACAACTTCAGCCAGTCGCCACGGACTCTCTCGCTCGCGGCGACGTGGCTGTACAAGTTGCCCAAGCTGGTGGTGTTCAACTCTCTCGTCTTCCACTTCCGCGTGAAGGTGTATTCCAGCCTCCAGCGACCCTTCGATTTGCTGCTAGCTGAGTTTAGGTTGGTCAGGAAGTACGTGGATTGGTCTACGACGGCGCCGTCGCTGCGGTAGCTCACCACTCGGAAGCCGGGGTTCTGTTTGTACACCGGTGATATTGCAGGATTGATGAGAATGAACTCGCGCTCCGGTCCGGCTGGGCCAACCAAGCGAAAATCGTCGGAGTGGGTGTGACCGGCAAAACCGGCAACAACCGTGGAGCGATACTTCGCCAACAAGGCGTCGAATTGCGTCGTCCATTCAGGGACCCACATCGGCACGATCGAGTTGCCACAGGTGCCGGCATTTGCCGCCGCATCATCGTGGCTTTGGGATCCGTTGCTAGTGGACGAGGCATAGCCGTCGATGCCGGGTGGAATATGGAACATTAGCCAGACCTTTTGGTTGGCCTGAGCTGCCGCCGCGAGATTAACTTCCAGCCATGCCAGCAGGTCGGAAGCGGCGGTCGAGGAAACTTCCCTGCATCCTTGGCTGGAGCTGAGAGCGCGATACTTGTTCGACAGGAAAATACTGTTGAGCGAAATGATTCGGACGCCGGAGAGCGCCGGATGCGGAACCTTGAAGCTGCCCAATGCTTTCCAATTATTTACGAGCTCGTCATCCCCAGTGGCCAATTCACGCGCGATGGGAGCGGTATCGTCGAGAAACGTGCCGTTGGCCTCGATGGTGTAGTCTCCGCAGTCGTTGTCATTGTTTCCAGGAGTGAGAAGTATCCGAGTGCCAGGAAATCTGCGTTGCAGCTGCATTGCCAGGAACTGGACCGTCTTGAGCACAAATGCGCGGTAGTGCTGCTGGTCTGAGTCATGGGTGACATTTCGAAAGGTTGCCGGAAAATCGTGCGCCAATAAGTCGCCCGTAACCATGATGAACGTGGGATGAGGCAGCGTTGCCGGAAACTGGTCCATGGCGGACTTGAGCAGCCACCAGTTTGTGTCGGAGCCGTACTGGCTGAAGGCGGCTGGCGTTGTCCGATCAAGGATCGGCTCCCACTGGGATGGATCGGCGGCGGCGAGCTCGCTCACCAGCGCTGGATCGCCATCGGGTCAAAGTGCACGTCGGAGACGATCAACAATTTTGCGTCCGGAGGATGGGTGGCGGCGTGAACCGTCATTCCTCCGGCGACCAGGAACGCCAGCAACAGCGCCCATAACCGGCCACGCGAACGCGTCGCCAACCGTGCGCAGCCAATACGCCTACAGAGTCGTTGATGCAACCCTCACCGCCTAATCGTGTTGGACGATTATAGGTAGTTGCCAAATCGTGTCAACGACGGGTTGCTGTTACAGTCGAGTATTTTTTAGAAAACGGGAGGGGGTGCCAATCCCTAACCACCGTCATTTGGCAACAGAGGTTTACCGAATGGTCTAGAAAGTAGCCCTCACACCGATCTGCGCCGCGAAGGGAATGCCCACAGTGGTGCCCGGTCCGAAGAAATCGCCGAGGGCGCCCGCCGGGACCGCCAACTGGTTCAGGCTCTTGATGGGTACGCAACCGTTAGGCCCACAGATCTGCGTCGCATTCGAAAGATCGTTGACAGGATTCGGTAACGCAGCGATGTCGCCGATATAGTTGTTGCCTGGATTGTTGCGATTGAAGAGGTTGAAGAACTCGATGAATGGGTTGACGGTCCAGCGCTCCCCGATCTTAAACGGACGCGCAACCTTCAAATCCACTTGCATGTAAGGCGTGCCACGGAACTGGTCCATCGAAGTCTGCACGCCGTTCACCACGGCGCGATTCTGGGTATCGTTCCCCGTCCCGTTCACATCGACCGGAGTGGCCATGGTGAAGGGTCGCGCGCTCTCTAACTGCGTAAGCGTCGAAACTTGAAATCCCCCGGGGACATAGAGGGTGCCCACCAGCACGAAACGGTTGCGCACATCTTCCCCGGAAGGTCCGTAATCTCCGGGACCGAACGGGTCCAGCGCATTACAGACTCCGTTTACGTAATCGAAAAGCTCGCCGACGGTGCAGCCCCAGGTTTTGGCGCTGGCCAGCGTGTAGTTCGCCGTCAGGAAAAACCACCGCGCCATGTTGCCCTGTACGTGGATCGCCAACGCGTCGTAGCTGGAACGGTTGTCCGTTTTGTAAAGCGAGATCCCAGGAACATTGGCCTGTTGACTCGCGACGTCTTGCGGGTAGAGTGGGGAGAACAGGCTATAGCCGGGGATGTACGAATATCCGCGATAGGCGTGCATGCCCGTCTCGCGAATGTAGTCCGCGCTCACAGTCCAGTTCTTACCGAATGCATATTGCGCTCCCGCGCTGGAGTGCAGCGCATAGGGCGTGTGGTAGTTCGGATCAATCAGCGCACCTGCGCCACCTGACGCAGCGCCTGCAATGCAGCCTGGATCGCCCGGCTGCAGGCAAGGCACCAGCGGCGAGTTTACGGCCTGGAATGCCCCGACCCATCCGTTCTGGGCCAGGTCGTTCCAGAACAGGCCGACACCGGCCCGCAGCACGAGGTTTTCTTTTCCAGGAGACCAGGCAACTCCCAGCCGTGGTGCAAACGCCTTGCGATAGTCGTGCGGAATTCCGTTCACCAACGGAACCTGCAAGGCCTTGAGGGTCGAGTAGGCAGGGTTCGCGTACTGATCGCGACCCGACGCCTGGAACAATCCATAGGTCGTGTCGTAACGCAGTCCATAATTAACGGTGAGAGTTGGTGTTACGCGCCACGAGTCTTGCGCGTAGAAGCCGAGCCGCTGCACGTTTTGCGAGAAGCTGCCATTACCCGCCGGTGTGTTCTGGCAGGTGGTCCCCGGTGTCGCGAACTGACTACACACCAGGTCTTCGGAGAATTGCAACGGGTTGGAGACGTAGTCGGTCGGATTCAACGGAAAAATCGTCAGATTTTCCGCAGTGCCGGAGAGCGCTCCGCTCAGCACCGGCTCGTGAATAAAATCAATCCCGAAACGCGGCGCATGCGATCCCGTGGTATGGCTCACGTCATAGCGAAACTGATACTTGTCCTGCTTGCGAATCACGGGAAACGCCGTAATACCGGTGATGAACTGCTGGTCCCCAAACGTTTCGAAACCCGAGATGGTGCTGGTAGTGGCACTGAAGGGAAAGGCCAGTGCAAATCCCAGGTTGGAATTACGGGCCTGGGTATTGTTCAACGTTGACGCCGTGAAGGTGAAAGAACCCAGCCACGTTGGCGTAAACGCAAATGTGTTGTTCACCACCACGTTGAAATAGTTCGCGTGAGTTGTGACGCCGGTCGACTGCAGGGTCGCTTGCTGGATCAGGTTGTTGTTCGTCAGGTAGCTGTCAACGCCACCGCGCAGGAACCATTGCGAGCGCGCCGACTGCGACCAGTCGAATCGAATCGTGCCGAGATAGTCGTTGAACGGAACTCGCACGTAATTGGGAACGGGAATGCTATTGACACCGGGGATCAGGCCGTCGGATGCGAGCTGCGAGAGGGCGTTGAACTGCGTCAGGCTATCAGGGCTGTAGTTGATACTCGCGTTTTCGTGCACATACTCGAACGACGAAAACAGCCACACCTTCCCCGGCTTCAGGGGACCACCGATAGCGCCGACATAATTCTGCCTGGAGAATGGTTGCCTAGGCTGCGGGGCTGGGTTGTCGATAGGAAAGCGCGCATTCATGGCGGCCGCGCGTTCGTAGAAGGCGGCATCGCCATGCCATTGGTCCGTACCGCGCTTGGTGCCGATCACGACCGAACCGCCGACCGTGCGACCGGTGTTGGCATATTCCTGGGCAGTCTGCACCGCAAACTCCTGAATGGAATCAGGTGAGAAATTCTGCAGGAAGCCGCCGATGTAGTCGTCGGTATTGTCTCCACCATCGACCGAGAGCTGCACATTTAAGCCCGAGCTGCCTCCGAAGGCCACGGCGGTAATTCGCGCCTTGGTCGGATCGGAGGGCTCAACCGGCTCTGTTCCGGGAGCCATGTAGGCGATATTGGCGAAGCTGCGCGCTGCCAACGGAATGTCGCGCAAGTCCTGTGACGTCACGATTCCCTGCTGGACGGTTCGAGTCGTATCGAATGACTGTGTGGTAATCGATGACGCTCCGCCTTGCACGCTCACACTCTGTTGAACCACTTGCGGCTTGAGCAGAATGGCCATGTCGCGCACTGAGGCCACGATGACCTTCGCGTCGGCGCTAGCGTCAGCGAATCCTGCCGATTTCACCACAATGTGGTAGCTGCCGGGAGTCAGGTCGTCGATGCGAAACT
>DATBZX010000389.1:0-8596 GCA_036512955.1 Terriglobales bacterium | reverse complement strand
GTCGCCGCCCTCGTGCTTCACGACAGCGATACCGGCGGGATAGGGCGCCACAAATCCTGCGGAGACAAACTTGGCGCCGTAGGTGTTCTTCTTGTCCCTGGCGAGCGGCGCAAGCGGCAGCTTGATAAATCGATCGGGCGTTAACGCGCCGTTGGTGAAGCGATATACCGCGATGCCATTGCCGATGTTATTGGGCTTCTTGCCTTCCGGGTCGGTGAGCGAGGCCATCGAGGCATAGAGTTCGCGGCCATCTGCGCTCCAGGCAAGCCCGAGGAAATAAGTCTGTTGCGCGTTCGGGCCCAGTCGCGTGTCGGGAAAGTCACTCAGTTGGTTGGTCGCGAGATCGAGCAACGAGATGGATTGCCGATAGTTTGACTCAGCCGAACCGAAGCCGTTGTTGAGCAGAGCCAGATACTTTCCGTCGGGGCTCAGCGCCGTGGTCACCGGAAGGCTGTTGGTGCGCTGCGGTTCGCCCGGAACCGGCTCCCGCAGAGTCTTACTGGTGGAGAGCGGTATCTCTTTCTGAGGTTTCTGCGTGGCAACCTGTGCAGTAGCAGAAATCACGCAGAGGCCGATGATGATCAGGGCAATAGTGCGGCGGAGGTTCATGACACTCCTCATCGGGATGGCACAGAAGGTGAGTGCGAGCGGACGATTTCGTCCGCGGTAGCGTGTAGGCCTGGCTTTGGCGTCGTCTGCCGGACGTGCTGCAGCACGCGCTCGACTTCCTCCCCGACAGGAGTGGCGCCGGACACCAGGACATGAGCGTGCGCCTGCGTAGGCCGCACGTAGAGATCTGCCATGGGAGCGACCGTGGCCTGAAACTGCTCGACGACGGAGTCCGGAGTACGTCCGCGCTCGCGCACATCGCGATCCCGGCGGCGTTGCAGACAAACGTCGTCGGTCATGTCAACGAACACGCGCGTATCCAGAAGGCATCGTAGTTCCGGCCAATGCAGCGTGAACAAACCCTCGACGATTACAAAAGGTGCCGGCACGAACAGCTGCGTCTCGCCAGTGCGGGCGTGAACGGAAAAATCGTAAGTTGGAATCTCGACTGAATGTCCCTCACTCAGCTGCGCTACCTGGGAAATCAGCAAATCGTGTTCGAGGGCTGCGGGATCGTCGAAATTGGTACGAGCGCGCTCATCCAGTTGCAGGTGCGAGAGATCGCGATAATAGTGGTCGAGCGACAGCACCGGCGCCTGCAGACGTTCAGCCAGGTACCGGGCAAGATAGCTCTTCCCGGCCCCCGAGGGCCCGGCGATGCCAATGAGATAGGACTTCCCCGACATGCGGCTCCAGTTTATCGCACGGACAAGTGCGGCCGCCTACCGCCGCGAAATGCCTACTGCGCGGGGCGATCGAGATAGCTGTTGATCTTGGGCAACACCGCCCGCAGCAGCGCGAGAAACTTGCCGCGGACGCGTTCGCCGGTTTCCATCACTTCTTCGTGGTTGATCTTTTCACCGCTCATTCCGGCAGCCATGTTGGTTACACACGAGATGGCCATGACCTCGAGCCCCATGTGGCGGGCGACAATTACCTCCGGCACCGTAGACATACCCACAAGGTCAGCGCCAATGGTTCGCAGGTAGCGAATCTCCGCCGGCGTCTCATAGTTCGGCCCCAGCATGGCGGCGTAGATGCCTTCGTGGATGTCACCTCCCAATAGCCCGGATTCATCCAGTGCATACTTGCGAAACTCGGCATTGTAGGCGTCCGTCATGTCGGGAAAACGCGGGCCGAAGCGATCTTGGTTGGCGCCCACCAGTGGATTCTTTCCCTGCAAGTTGATATGGTCGCGAATGACGACCAAAGCTCCCCGTCCGTAGCTGGGATTGATTCCACCTGCAGCATTGGTTAGCACGACGGCCCTCACTCCCATCCGGGCAAATACGCGCATGGGAAATGTCACTTGCTGCGGCGAGTAACCCTCGTAGAGATGCACCCGTCCCTGCATGGCGGCGACCGTAACGCCGGAAACAGTTCCGATGACCAGCGTCCCGGCGTGACCAACCGCGGTGCTGCGTGGAAACGACGGAATTTCCGCGTATGGAATGCGGACTGCGGCTTCCAGTTCGTCGGCGAATCCACCAAGTCCCGAACCGAGCACGACAGCAATGCGCGGGCGCAAGTTGGTGCGTGCCAAGATGAATTGCGACGCCTGTTCCGCTCGATTGAATTGGTCAGAGTCGCAACCGGTGGACGATGTCATTTCCCGATTTCTTCCAGGTACTTCTCCACCTCGAGAGCGGCCATGCAACCCGTTCCTGCAGCGGTGACTGCCTGGCGATAACGACGGTCCGCCACGTCGCCCGACACGAAGACGCCAGGAACCTTGGTGCAAACGTGTCCATCGGAGACCAGCAGGTAGCCATCGCCATCCCGGCTAAGCTGATCGCCGACGAAACCTGCATTGGGAGTGTGTCCGATGCCGAGGAACATGGCGCTGGTGGAGAAATCCCATTGTTCGCCTGTCTTTAAGTTGCGCAATCGAAGTCCTGTGACTTCTTTCTTGCTTGCGTCGTACACATCGTCCACCACCGTGTCAGTCAGGAATTCGATCTTGCCGTGCTCGCGGGCGCGATCGAGCATGATCTTCGAAGCCCGGAATTCGCTGCGGCGGTGAATGAGGGTGACCTTGGAAGCAAACCGGGTGAGGAAGAGCGCCTCTTCCATGGCGGAGTCGCCGCCGCCGATGACCGCAATCTCCTTGCCGGAAAAGAAAAAGCCGTCGCAGGTGGCACACGAGGAGACACCATGGCCGATCAGGGCTTTCTCGTTGGGAAGATCGAGCCAGCGTGCGGAAGCGCCACTGGCGATGATCAGAGCGCGGGTCAGTAAGGTCTCGCGACCCAGATTCACTTCGACGGGCTTCGTGCCCAATCCCTCAGACTTCCGGCTCAAATCGACGCTGACTACATGTCCGGTCTTGTACTCGGCACCGAAGCGCGCCGCCTGCTTGCGCATGTTATCGATGAGTTCCGGGCCCTGTATTCCTTCTGGAAAACCGGGGAAATTCTCGACCAAGGTGGTGATGGCCAGCTGTCCTCCGGGCTCATGCCCATCGATGACCAGAGGACTGAGATTGGCGCGGGCGGCATAAATGGCGGCGGTCAACCCCGAACATCCGGAGCCGATGATAATGACGTTGCGAACGTTGTCGGTCATAGAAGTTGAAATAGATTCCGTGAAACGCAGAAAGATGCGGGAGCGCTGCACTCACCCAGTCACAATGGACTAAACGCCTCGGTTGCAACTCGGTGAGCAAAAATGGCGCCCCTCGGATTCTAACAAGTGCCATGCATTTGGGAAATCACAAGCAATGGGCGGTAAAATCGACTGCATGGCAAAGCTCACGTTGGTATATGGAATGCGTCTGCTACCGTCAGAGGAGATCGAAGAGGTGGGCGAAGCTCAGGTGAAGCTTAAGAATGGCCGCGAGGCCGCAGTCACCCTTCACATCGTGGAAGGATCGAAGGATGACATCGAAAAGCAGCTGCGCACGAGCATTGAAGCTTTTTTTGATCTCTATCCGGAAATTTGACCCAAACAGGAACTCGCACGCGAAGAAATTCTTCCAGATAACCGAGCGATTCCATGGCTTTCGGGAACGTTAACCTTCGCGATAGCGTAATAGAGACAAGTGGCGCCCGCGCGTCGCAACGATAATCCCCTAACCGAGCAGTAGAATGCAGACCGTCTGTGATTGAACTCCCCAACCCGACCCAACTACGGCTTGCGCTGACGCGGATGCTGCGTCCTACCAGCAAGCTGGGCAGAACTACGCTTTGGTTTGGCGGCCTGGCGGTGGTGCTGCAGTTGTTGAAGTGGCTGACGCACGCACAGGCCGGCACCATGCGGAGTGTGTGGGCCTCGCTCATCACGTATGTGTTTGTCTTTTGCCTGGTACTCGGTGGAATGCGTTGGGCGCGACAGCGACTGATGTGGCGGCTGCGTAACCGCCTGATCCTCACCTACGTTTTTATCGGTGTCATACCCATCGTGCTGCTGCTTGCAATGGTGCTGTTGGCGGCATACCTATTTGCGGGACAATTTGCCACCTACATCGCGCTCTCTGACCTGGACAACGAACTGCAGCATTTGACTGCTGTCAACAACGCCCTGGCAGAGCAATTCCGCACTCTGACTGTCATGGGCAGGCTTACGCCGCAATTGGCTGCCGAGATCGCGAGTTCGTCCGACGAGAGCTTGGGCCAGCGCACGCTGACGGTGGTCGAAGGCGATAAGGGATTTGTGATCGAGCCGGGAGGCAAGGTCACTGAAATCCAAGTTAAGCTGCCGGAAACCGCGAAGCGTGGAATCAATCGCTTCGTGATGGATCGCGGCCGCCTACATCTGCGGACGGCGAAACGGGTCGAGGCCGGCCAGCGCACCATGGTCATCCTGTCGAACCTTCCGATCACACCCGAACTTCTGCAGCGCGCGGCCCATGTTGGGTCGGTTGGGCTCTATCCGCCGGACCAGGACATGCACGCTGACCAACCCGCACCGCTGTCGTCGGAAAGGAAGTCAGGATCGGCGGAATCCTCGAGCGAGAGTTTTGCGGCCCCCAAGTCTCTGGTGGCAAAGAGAGCTAACAGCGCGCCGCAAGACATCGAGGCAGGCCGGGTAGCGCCCGCGGCCTCTCGCTTCGATCCGGAGTTCCGTTGGTGGACGCCGTTCAACGTAGTCGACTGGGAGAGCGGCAGAGAGCTAACCGGACTCATTGTTGTCGGAACCCGGCCATCGATGCTCTACAACGTGTTATTCGGCAGTCTGAACGCCAACCGCGTGATCTTCGTACAGGCCTTTATCATCATCGCGGTATTTTTTGGCCTGATCGAATTGATCGCTTTGTACATCGGGGTGCGCCTGACTCGTAGCATGACCAAGTCGGTGGCGGAACTTTATGCCGCGACTCAGCATGTGAATCGGGGCGACCTAAGCCACCGCATCGAAGTGACGAGCAACGATCAGCTGGCGGCCCTGGAACAGTCGTTCAACTCCATGACGGCTTCGCTGGCCGGACTGATCGCAGAACAGAAGGAGAAACAGCGGCTCGAGGGCGAACTGACGATTGCTCATGAAGTACAGGAACTGCTGTTTCCCCGACAAATTACCGACCTTTCGACCCTGGAAGTGCACGGTGTGTGCCGTCCGGCGCGCACCGTGAGCGGCGATTACTACGACTTCATTCCCCTGCACGAAGACCGCATGGTGCTCGCCGTGGGTGACATCAGCGGAAAGGGAATCTCAGCGGCGCTGTTGATGGCTACCGTTCATGCTTTCGTGCGGGCGTACTCGCTCGAACCCGACCTGGCACTTACAGCCGTTGCGACTGCAGGCGGCGAAACTAGCGGCGATCCGCAGATGTATTATCGCGGCAATGGCGATCGTGACAGCCGTCTGTCTCCCGGAATGCTGATGGCCACGCTGAATTACCAGCTCTATCGCAGTACGCCCGAGGCAAAGTACGCGACCATGTTCCTGGGCAGTTACGATGCCGTGGCGCGAACGCTGACCTACTCCAATGCAGGACATCTGCCTCCCTACGTGATTGGCGGCGACGGCAGCATAACGCAACTGGACACGTCCGGAACCGTGGTGGGACTGTTCGACGGCATGAGCTATGAAGAGTCGCGGATTCACATGAAGCCGGGAGACATTTTTGTAGCGTTCAGCGATGGCGTGACGGAGCCGGAGAATGAATTCGGCGAATTCGGCGAAGAGCGCCTGGTTGAATTGATTCACCTCCATCGCGATCAGCCGCTGTCGCGCATCAGCGACGTGGTAACGGGAGCGGTGGCGGACTGGATCGGTGGTAACGAGCAGCCCGATGACGTGACCTTGGTCCTGGCGAGGGCACGTTAAGCACCTGCCGTGAGCTTCAGGACGGGGCCTTTGGTCTCAATCCCTCGCAGTGGGACCCGCCGTAGAGGGTGCAGGCAGAAAGCGGTAGCCGATGCCGCGCACCGTCAGCAGGTGCTCTGGTTTAGCGGGGTCCTTCTCAATATATTTGCGCAACCTTACGACAAAGTTGTCGATGGCGCGAGTGTCTGTGTCTTCGTGCAGCCCCCAAACCTCTTCCAGGATCTGCTTTCGTGAAACCACCTTGCCATTGCTTGCGATGAGGTGGCGTAAAAGTTCGGCTTCCATCAGCGTCAGACGGAAAATTTTGCCGTGGGCGCGCAACTCAAGCGTGCCAAAATCAACCTGCTTGTCCGCAAACGAATAAACATCAAACTCGCGCAACGAATATGCAGAGTCCGACTCGGCCACGCGCGACTGGTTCGGCGGGTCCGCGACCAGCGTACGGCTCCATTCGCGGCGGCGTAACAGACTCTGAATGCGAGCCAACAGAATGTTCAGGTCGAAAGGCTTGGGCAAATAATCGTCAGCGCCAGCGGCAAAGCCGCTGAGAACATCCTCGGGACGGCCGCGGGCGGTGAGCATCAACAGAGGGATGAAGTGATTGGCTTTGCGCAGCTCGGAGGCAACAGTGAAGCCGTCCTTGCCGGGCAGCATGACATCGAGCACCAGCAGATCAAACTGCAGATGCTCCTTGAGCAACAGGTCGAGCGCGGTCTCTCCGTCGCCCGCTACCTGCGTCTTGTAGCCCTCGGCTTCGAGATTGAACTTCAACCCACGTGCTAGATGCTCTTCGTCTTCGACGATCAGGATTCGGCCCGTCATTGCTGGTACCTCGGCAACTCGATGGTGACTGCCGTCCCCCTACCCGCGCCTTCGCTCTCTGCGTAGGCATTGCCGCCGTGACGGCGGGCAATGGCGCGCACAATGAACAATCCCAGACCGCTTCCCTTCACCTGGGTCGAGCCGGGTGTGAGCACGCGATAGAAGCGCTTGAAGATGCGTTTCAGTTCGCCGCGCGGAATGCCGACACCGTTGTCCTGCACCTTGATCAGCACTCTCTGCAGGTCAGGGGTTACAACCTCGACCCGGATGCGCGGTTCCTTCTGCGAATACTTCACTGCGTTGTCGAGAACATTGGAGAGCGCAGTCGAAAGCTCATCTCGGTCTCCCGCCACGCTGAGCCGTTCCGTGGACTTGCCGTCGAGTTCCCAAGCCATCGCCTCGGGCGGCAAATGATGCCGTGTCCGCGCCAGCTCCACCGCGTCCTGCACTAGCGGCCCAATTTCTACCTCAGCTTTGCTTAGCACGGCGTTCTTCTGTACCACGCGTGCGGCACGCAAAACCTGGTCAACCGTGCCCATTAGCCTCTGGGTATCCTCTAGCATGACCTGATAAAACTCGCGGCGCTGGGCTTCGTCCACATCGCGATGCTGCAAGGTCTCTAGATACAGCCGGATCGATGTGATCGGCGTTTTCAATTCATGGGTGACCGCGTTGAGGAAGCTGTCCTGCTGCTCGTTACGGCGCACCTCGCGAACCAGAAAGATCGTGTTGAGAATGACGCCCGCGATGATGAACCCGAAGAAGATGACACCGAGAATCAGCGGCACCACCTCGCGCCAGTTGAGCACGATCCAACTGACATTGAGCACCAGCGCCACGGAGGCAACAAGCACGCCGAGGGTGATGGCGAACGCGATGGTCTTTTTGCGGCTGGTTATGCGCATGGCACTTTCAGAGGAAGGATAGCACCGCGGGAAGCGCAGTCGGCACGGTAGACGGACAAACAAAAAGGGACGGCGCGCTTTGCGTCGTCCCTCGTCAATGCGAAATTCCGGACTAGTCGCCGCTATAGGCGCCGACCAACTGCTCTGCCGGTTTGGCGGCGATGTCCGCGACAGGTTGGATGCGAGCTTCGCGCAGCTTGGGCAGCTTCACGTCCCAGATCAGGCCAATCGCTTCAAAGCCCTTAATCGCATACCAGTTGAAGTCCACCTCGTACCAGGCCAAGCCATGGCGCGCCGACTGCGGATGGGCATGGTGATTGTTATGCCAGCCTTCGCCGAAGCTCAACAGGGCAACCCACCACAGGTTGCGCGAATCGTCGTCGGTGGCAAAGCGCTTCGAGCCCCACATGTGCGTGCCCGAGTTTACGAACCAGGTGGAGTGCAGCAGGAACACGGTGCGCAGGAAGATTCCCCAGAACATCACCTTCCAGCCGCCGACTGCCAGCAAAATGAGGCCGACGACAACCATCGGGATCCAATGCCACTCGCTGATCCAGACGTGGTACTTGTCTTTGCGGAGATCGGGCACATACGGCAGCAGGCCCTGGATCTTGTTGTGCATGGCTTCGCCGCTCATGATCCATCCCATGTGCGCCCAGAAGCCGCCGTCGCGCGGGCTGTGCGGGTCGCCGGGTTTGTCGGTCAGCTGGTGATGGACGCGGTGCGTTGCTACCCAGAAGATCGGTCCGCCCTCGAGCGCCAGTGTGGCGCAGGTGGTGAGGAAGTACTCAAACCATTTGGGGCACTTGAACCCGCGGTGCGTCAGCAGGCGGTGATAGCTCATCCCAATGCCGAGGCTGCCCGACACCCACCACAAAAACATCGCGACAAACAACGCCTTCCACGTGAAAAAGAAAAGTGCGGCGATGGCGCCAACGTGAAACGCGGCCATGAAGGCTGCCGTAATCCAGTTCACTTCACCTTTTTCCGCT
>DATBZX010000388.1:0-19455 GCA_036512955.1 Terriglobales bacterium | reverse complement strand
TCTTCGCGCAATTCGCGCTCCAACTCGCTGGCGCTCTCACCGAAGCGAACGGCGCATAGCCCGCGAGCTGTCGCCGCCACCAGCAATCGCCCCAGCGGCGATGGTACGATCGCATACTGAATCGTCATTCCCGCTCCACCGCGTCTGTAAGCTCCAGGAGTCATGCCAAGCTGCTGGCCAGCTCTTTCGTACAAGCGGCTGGGCGAGCCAAATCCCGCGTCGTAAAGTGCTGTAGTCACGTCGTCTCCTTTGCGCAATCCGAGTTTCACTTGCTGCATACGCCGCGCCGACTGGTACTCGCGAGGACTCAGCCCGGTGGCTCGCTTAAACAGCCGCTGTAAGTGAAACGGGCTGACGCCGACACGCTTACTCAGGTCCGCCAACGTCAGCACGCCCTCGGCAGAGTCGAGCAATTGCCGTGCTCGTGTCACCGCCTGCACTTGCGAGGAGATTTCCGTTGGCTTGCAGCGCAGGCAGGCGCGATAACCGGCTCGCTCGGCCTGCTGCGGATCGGAGAAAAACTCCACCGAATCCCGCCGCGGCCGTCGGCTGGGACATGACGGCCTGCAGTAAATGCCGGTCGTGCGAACGGCAAAGACGAACCTGCCGTCCTGTCGCGCGTCCCGCTCCATCACCTGTCGCCACTGTGTCTCGGATTGCATGTTGCAAAGGTAACGCCGCCGCACCGGAACCGCTATCCGGGGCTTGCGGGCAAACTAAATTCTTGCACTTGGGATTTTACTGCCGGTGGCAGCTGATTACAGTCATCAGTTGCAAAGCGACGGGGCAGCCTACGAGAGCTGCCCCGATGAGTTATGGCTGAAGTTCGATCTCGCTCGGCCGCCAGGTCTTGTCGAACCATGGTTCCAGCGGACCATACAGTCGCAGGATCATGAACCAACCCTTTTTGGGGATGGTCTGTACCCAGTTGTTCTGTTCGCCCGCGGGAGCTTTCGGACCGAAGTACACATCCACTGACCCGTCCGCATTCACCTTCACTCCTTTGTCCTGGCTGCTGATGCTCGGATACTGCTGATCGGTCTGCAGCATCGAGCGAGTCTGGATGTCGTACACAATGACCGACCAGAAGTCCTTAACAGGAATATGCGGCGGCAAGTGCAGCTTGTAGGTTTTTCCGCCATCGAAGGGGTTGCCCTTTGAGTCCAGTGCGGCCCAGGGATACTGCGATCCCTCGCCAACCATCTTCATTGCCATCGCGGGCGTTACCCCCGTAGCGATGTAGTAGAAGAAGACGTAGCCGTCGAGGTTTGTGACTCCCGGCGCGCTCAGGAACTGGTATCCGCCAAAAAAGGGCAGGCGCCACTGACTGTTCGGGTAATAGTATGCGTCGGTGTCGCGAATTCTAAAGGCAGTGGTTCGCGCCGTCACCGCACCGATGTTAGCGGCATCCGTCAGGATCTTCTTCATTCGCGCGTCGGGATTGAACGGCTTGCCTTTCTCAATCCCGATGGAAGCGAAAAGTCCCATCATGGTCGGATCGTTGGGTGCGGCGGGCTCTTCCTGAATGACCGTGTTCAGAAGTTCCCAGAACGAATAGTCAGCGGGCGCTACGAAGTTGGCCGGTACGCCAGAGGCGTCGGCGAACTTCATGGCGGGCGGATTCGCGGCGTCGGAAAGCTGATAGATCTTCAAGGTCTTCTTGACCACCTCGACGCCGGGGGTCGGAGACCCATCGACCAGGAAGCTTCGGAAGGGCAGCCAGTTCCCGTACGTGGCTGGCTTCATAACGAAATAGCCTTCAGGAACCTGCCCTGTGTACCCGGGCGGTAAGATGAGATACTTCCCGCCTTGTCCCTTGTCCGGGCCTGTGATCCCGACGTCGCCGACCCAGCGGTAATAGAAGTCGTCCACCAAACCCAGCACCTTCGGTGGAACTTCTACGACCAGGGGCCCTTTGTGGGTGTCGATCCAAATGAAGCTATACACGGTGTTGTCATTCGCTGTCAGTTCTACTGTCTTCGAATCGACCAGGTGTTCCCAGATCACGTCGGTCTGGTTGTCGGGGCCGAATTTCCGCTGCGAATCGCGCATCCCGGCTTGGTTAACGATAGGAATTGCGAGAAGGTAGGCCTGCAAGGCGCGCGACGCGTCGAGGTTGTCGTAGACCTTTTTGATGGTGTCGGCGTCGGGGTAACCGTCGGACAGCTTCAACGTGCCAATGGAGGTGTCGAGCTTGTCCGGCGTGGCCACGCCCGGCGCGATGGGAGTGGTCATCTTGTACTGCTGCGCGGTGCTCGGACTGGCAGCCAGCCCGAGAAGTAACAACGAGAGCAAGAAGATTATGTAGGTTCGGCGTGTCAGCATAGAGTCCTCTCCGATTTTGGTTGGCAACCCTTGCCAGCTGCCCGGGTTGAGTCTCACTCGACGATCTAATGCGCGGGAATCGTGAGTACCGGCTGGTTCTCTCTTGGCCCCGTGTCGACCATAGTAAAGAGCATCATGATGAGGGAAAACATCTGCTTGGATTCGAGGTCACCTTTGTCGATCCAGAACCAGCTGTTCTCGTACTTGACCGACACAAATGCGTCAGACGGCACAGACTTCCCGCTGTGAATGCTAATCAGGCGGACCACGCCCGGAACACCCTTACCACGTTCAAATCCTGGAAATGCCCACCCGCGCGCCAGGTCTTCGGGGGGCACTCCCACTTCCGCCGCCATGGTTTGCATCAAGCCGAGGATTGAGCGCGTAATAACCGCAATTTCCTTGTTATTTTCGGGTACGGCGCCGAAGCGAACCTTGTACTCAGTAGCGTTAGGGTCGAGCTTCAACAGTCGCCGCAATTCCGCAATCTCCGACAGTACGTCCGGCGGAACTTGTTCCGAGCGGAAGGTCATGAAGCTCACCATCTCCTCGCCGGCATCTTTCTTGACCACAATCCTCACCGCACCCGAAAGCTGGATCTGGCGTGCCAGCGCTCGCATGCGATGAAAGTCCGCATCGGCAGGCGTAATTCCCTGCAAGGTTGCTTCTTGATTTCTCAAACCATTGATGGAAGCCACCGACGCGAACAGGATGACGTCAGCCGGCATCCCGGCCTCAATGCTGGAGAATACCGCCTCGGGGGGTAATGGAGTCGCGAGGCTTCGGATGAACTTGCTGCCGGTCAGCGGGGTGTAGGTGATCGTGGGGGTGTTGCTATAGGTTCCGAATCCACCCACAGTTGCGTCGGGCGTCTGGTTATTCGGAACTATGTTCCCGGTGGCAGAAATACCCTGAACCAGCGAATAGCTGGCCACAATGTTTCCCACATCCACAAAAATGGGTGGGTCGAGGTAGCGCATCTTGACGATGTTCAGCAGCGTTTGCTCCTTCCAGGAATCCGAAAGGGAGGAGGCGTACAGGTGACGATCGCGCGCCACCGACTGCGGACCGATCGGGCGATAACAGCCCGTGGCGCTCAGAGCGAGCGCACAGATGGCGCAGACGAGACTCCTCTTGGTTGCCAGCATGTCGAGGTGTTCAGCGACTACCTTAAAGACTACGGTGATGTGCGTCCACAGAATACTGCTGCGATGGCAGTCACAGGTCTGATCACCGCCCCATGGACGACCGGCGAGACGAGCACGGCATCCCAGATCCCTTAGCAATCCGATCTTGAATGAGGCCACTCGCGAGCTCGCTCCTAGGCTCGCGGAAGCGCGAGGATATGGTAAATCGAAAGGCTCAGCAGCGCGCCAGCCACCACAATCAGCCCAATCCGCACACCGCGGACCTTGAACCGCTGGCTGATGGCTGTGAGCAACAGGACCGTTGCCAGCATTACGGTTTCCCGCACGTAGTCGTCGGCGTGATGACGCGCCACATCACCCTGCGCAAAGGTGTCCGAGGCCTGCTTAGCCAGCGTGGCTGCCTCTTCCGCCTTGGAGCTGCGATATTCAGGCATGTGGAAGGGCCCAGGAGGAGCGTCAGGGTTGTTGAGCGGATCGGTCTTCTTCCAAGCCTCGAATGCCGGGCGAAACTCAGGGAAGAAACGACGCTCATACAGGTCGGCGAGCTTCTTTTGCCCACTGGTTTCGGCCTGCAGCCACTGCGCCACCGTGGCGGCGTTGTACAAACGCTCGTAGTTGGCAGAGGCTTCTGCTGTTCCGGATTGCACTCGCAGCTTGCCAGCTACGCCGTATAGTTTTGACTGATGACCGGTCCAGAGCGCCGCTTGGTATCCGCTCCACGCAGTGGTAATGGCGACGATGGCGAGCACTATGCCTTCGACGATCTCCACGGTACGGGGCATTCGGTACTCGCGTTGCTCTTCATGTTCGCTGAGGTGATGGGCCACCTCGATGTTGGAACCCCCGGCTTCCGGCATTGTGATATCTCCTTGGCGCTTCTCTGAGTCTTGGCGGAGGACAATTGTCGTCGCACATACTATACGCATCCAGCGGTGGGAAGTTTACGGTTAATGCCCGTCGAGTCACAGCGGCCGCGAGGTGATTGTTGGCGTGAACAGGCCAAACCGTGCGTTATCCCAAAACGGTAGCAGTCAAATTAGCCGAGTCCGCATTATGGCCCGCACCATCTGAAGGAATCGACCACTCCCGCCGTTCCCGATTCCGAACTCCCTGGTTACTTTAGTTTCTTCCGCTGCCTGATTTCTCTGGCGCTTCGGCTTCTCGCCCGTTACAAGGGATGTGTGGGTCAGGGGAGATGTGTCTCTGCCCACTTCCGCGCCCAGGCCGCGGATGAAAACCGCTCGTTGAAAACCCGAATCGCACCCTTGCCCGGAACTAGTGTTGGGACGTTCAACCGGGTTAAACCACCGCTCCAGTTGAACAAATTCCGGCGCATGGCACACTCGGCTATTACCGCTCAGGAAAGCGACAAGGCGAAGAACAGGCGAAAACCATGCCACCTAACTCCCACGGGCAGAAATGGATACGTATAACATTATTATTTATCAATGACATGCGAACAATTTCCGCCTAATCGACTGATTCTAAACAACCGTGTGAAAAATTATTTGTGTTATACACAATTACAACACTAGAACACATCGAGTTCCAGCTCTGAGTTGTCCTAAACCTGCTTCGGCGCTTCTTTGGCTGCAGCGACGGTCTGTGTGCCCGGACTTTCTCGGACAGGCTCTACCGGCCAAGTCGCATTCTTTTTCCGCTTTTCCAGTTCCACATTCAACTCCGCCCCCAGCAGGATCGCCATCGCCGTAAACTGCAGCCACATCATCAGCACGATGAACGACGCCAGCGTTCCGTACATGGCATTGAAATACGAAAACTTGCGAAGGTAGATTCCCAGCAGCCCGGAGCTGCCGATCCACACCACAACCGCAAATACTGAACCCGGGAATTGTTTCCTGAGCGAATGTTGTCGCGCTGGCCCGAGGAAGTAGAGCAACTCCATGGAGGCTAGCGCGCTGGTTATCACCAGCGCCCACCGAATATACGGCCAAAATGCGACAAAGGAACGGCTGACATTGAAGACCCGGGCAAGTTCTCCCGCGAAGTGCGGGCCCAGAAGTATGGCGCTCAAAGCAACGCTGACCAGGGCGCCGAGGACGAAGGTCATGGAAACGGCATTCAGGCGGCTCTTCCAGAAACTCTGAATCCCTTTCACCTCGTAAATCGTATTCAGCGCATCCGACATCGCTGCTACCGCATTAGATGCCGAAATTACGGCGAGTATGAATCCCGCCGACAGCAGTCCGTTGTTGGTGCGCATGGTGGAGTCAAACATGCTCTCCACCATCGGCATCGTTTGGTCGGGGACGAAGTGGGATACCAGCCGGACCATCCGCGTAGCCAGGTGCGGGATCGGCATGAGCGCGAGCGAACTGGCAAGAAAGATGAGAAACGGAAACAGCGACATCAGGAAGAAAAACGCCAGCGCCGCTGAGGACGTGAAGCCATCATGGCGGACAAATCCGCGCACCGACGACGTCACCACCCTGCGAACTCGTTCCAGGAGCGGCAGTAGCTCAGGAAGCGGCCCGGAGTACGGTTCCGATGGAGTCGGTGACATGCCTAAGGTTGCCACCAGATGCGGCCGTCTGCAACTGCGGTAACGCCGAGTCCCACGGCGCTAATTCAGAGTCAGCCCGCGCTCCACGATCCCTCGCGCCTGTTCCGCCGATTCGAATACATGCGCTTCCATGCCGACTCGCCTCGCTCCGTCCACATTTCGCGGGCGATCGTCAAAGAACAGTGCGCGCGCCGGCTCGCATCCCAAAGCCGCCAAACACGTGCGATAAATCGCTGCATCGGGTTTGGCCCGACCCTCTTCACACGACCAGATCTGGACCTCAAATTCTCTTAACCATTCCAGTCTGTCGCGCAACTTGCCGAGTAAATCGAATGTCATATTGGAGAGGATTGCAGTCTTGAAACCACCCGCCTTGGCCGCGCGAGCCAGCGCCAACACCTCGGCATTCGGCCGCGTCCACAAGTCCGACTCCATGGCGATGAACGTCTCCACCGCGGCCACCGGGATTTCGACGCCAACCGCTTCGGCAACTCGCAGCCAGTGTTGCGTATATTCAGCAGGCGACCGGCCGTAGTAGTCGCGGGTATTGGTATAGAGCTTGAGAAAGGACGCTTCATCCAGCCCACCGCTCCGACCGAGTTCCGCTAACTCCCGATGGAAGGGCGCGTAACTCAGCACGCCTCCATAATCGAAAATCACGGCATCCCAGGGACTCGATTTCATCGCGGTCATTTGCGCAGGGGACTAGGTTGCTTTCACCAGCATGCAGGTCACGTCATCGTGCTGCGGGGCTCCGGCGACGAAGCGGTCGAGGTCGGTCATGATGCTTTGCAAAAGCTGGTCGGGAGCTAAGGCTGCGCCACTGTGCACGACAAACAGCAGTCGGGGCTCGCCATATTCCTCGGTAAGATTGTTTTCCGCTTCCACTACCCCGTCCGTGAAAACCACCAGCCAGTCGCCGCTATCGAGGACCACCGAGCCAGCCTCGTAAGGCGCGGCCTCAAGAATCCCCAGCGGAATGCCGCCCTTTTCCAGTTTCTCCATCGCGCCGGATTGGCGGCGCAGTACAGGTGCGTTGTGCCCGGCATTGACGTAGGTCAGGCTACGAGTTGCAGGTTCATACTCCGCGAGAAATGCGGTAGTGAAGCGGCGTCCATTCTGGCTATTGCTGCACGCGTACTGGTTCATGCGGCTGACCAGCTCGGCCAAGCTGCCCGGGGCGGACGCCAGGGTTTTCAGACTGGCTTGGATGGTGGCCATCAACAGGGCGGCTGGAATGCTCTTGCCCGCCACATCCGCCATGGCAAAGACGAATTTCTGCTCGCCGGGATTTGACCCGGCGCGCGGAAACACGTCGTAATAGTCACCCGCGACGGTATTGGCGGGGCGAGTGGCAAACGCAATTTCCAGCCCCGGCACCGATGGAGGGCTGGCCGGCAGCAGCCAGGTCTGGATTTCTTTCGCGATCTGCAGGTCGCGCTTCATCACCACGCGATCGCCAACTTCCAGAAGCAGTAGAACCAGCATCAGCAGGGCGCCCCAGAAGTGCCCATCGAAAGCCAGGAACCTCATCTGCCCATTGCCGCTTTGCCACGTGGCTTCACCGCTGGGGCCAACCATCAGCACGATCGCGATCAGCAGGAGCACTCGGCGCGCGGGCGACAGTTTCTCCAGGAACGCCCAGAAAAACTGGCCAGCCACGTGGAAGAAGTGTTTTACTCTTGGCGCTCCCTGCAATCGGGTGGAATCAACGTCTTTGGAATACAGCCGGTAGCTGGAGCGCGCGTCGGTCTGGAATTGTTTCCAGAGCTGGCCGACTCGCATGCCCTCGGTGACGCGGAACCAGAACTTGTCAACGCGTTCCATCACGGGAGCGACTTTCGCAGTTAGTGGGTCGTTGAGCTGCGAGGGCTGACCAGCGGGTTGGGTTCCACGAGGCATGGGAGCTGTGAAAGAGATTATATCGGTCGGTCGGGTCTCTCGCTAAGTACCGCGGCCAGCAACAGGGCGATGGAGATCTCGCAAGGAATCGCCATCCACCATCGCCAGTGACAGTGGTTAGTCGAGAAATGCTACTGACTGAACGCTGGTGACCTCAAACCGTTTGCGGCAGCGGATGTTCTTGCACGCCACCAGATCGTCGCGGCGCACCATGTACGACTTTGCCTTGGCAAACTTGGCGCGGTCGCGCTCGTCGGCCCGTCCGGGCAGCTGTTTTTTCTTGGTGCGGACAAACCATCCCAGATCGTATTCGGCGGATTGATGGCAGTGCGGACAAGTCATGGTGGCTTTCTTGGTTTCCTGCCGCTCGTCGAAAAAATCACGCTCTTCCATCGGGGCCCTCCGCGCGTACCGGCGCGTCCAACCGCCGCCGCTACGACCTTGTCATTAGATCACAGCCGCCTAATTCCAGTGACGTAGGGAATCATTTTGGTCGCCGTCGCCTGCCCACCGATGACGCAGGAATGGTTCTGAAAAGTCTAGTGGCGTTCATCCCAATTCCGCTCCCAGCCCTGCAAAACAGTGCTAACATCTGCAGCCATGAGGCCCTATGATCAGCCTTCTTGTGCTGTCGCTTGTGCTGTCGACTCCTTCGGCGTCGGTTCAGTCGACGGTTGTTTCCAGTGATCCGCTAGCGATCGAATCCCAGCGATGGGTCGCCATCCACCCTGAAATGGCTCTGAATGTTGAGGAATCGCAGTCGGAATCATTCGACGCGATGGCCATTCATCCAGATACCGATATTTGCTACAAGATCCGCGCGTATATCTTCTCCACCGGCCCGATGCCCAAGTTCCTGCGGGAAACAACCTGTGGCCCGAAGCGTGAGGAACTCAAGAGGCTGGAAGGCGCCAAGCCAAAACTCGTGCCGATCGATGCGAAGGGAGATACCACCACCGGAACGAATACGCCACACTGAGTTTTGAAGCAGAAGGGCTATCTACGCTCTGTTGGCAACAGGAAGAATTGGGGCTTCGGCGATGGCCTCGGTATCCGGCTCGGGTTGATTGGCAGTACACACCAACGCAAGACCAGCCCCGCAGGGGCGGCTCAGTCTAGCGCAGCACGCAGCCGCAGGCGGAGTGCTGGGTCAAGGCCAAAGATATGATCCGAGTCCCGGCAGGGACGGTATACGTCCCCACACACTTTCGTCTTAGCGAATATCGGTTCCTTGACTACACAACCTTCAACCCTACTATTATTCCCCGCCCGCGACCTTCACCGCGTAGGGATTCTCGTCGAGCACTTCCCAAACCGTGTCGAGCAAAGTCCCGTCCACCCACTTCACCACTGCCACTGGACGATCCCCCAATCTCGGCTTGGCTGGCTTGCCGCCGCAGATCTGTTCAACCTCGGCCTTGATCTCCTCGATAGTGCGAATTGGCAGGTCTTTGCCTTTCACCGCGTCCAGCAGGTCTTGCCGCAGCGGATTGATGGCCATCCCCCGCTCGGTGACAATTACATCGATCAACTCGCCCGGCCCAGTGATCGTGGTGACTTCGTCGACGATCACCGGAATGCGGTCGCGGAACGAGGGCACCGCGAGAATCGTGCATCCCGCGAACAGGCAGTTCTGCCAGCCGCCGATGCCGTGCAGCAGCCGCCCATCGGAGTGCGTCACCACGTTGGCATTGAAGTTCACGTCCACCTCGGTCGCACCCAGAATGCAGACATCCACGATCGAAGCGAAGTTGCCCTTGCCGTGAAAGTTGTACGACGTAAAAGGACTGGTCGGAACATGCCGCGGATCGGTGGCAATCGAGCGCACAGCGTCAAGATCGAACGTCTGCCCGTCGAGAATGCAGCCCGTCAGCCCTTCCTTCAGCATGTCGACCAGGTACTTGGTCGAGCCGCCGCGCACGAAACTGGCAGTTACGTTGGCCTCTTTCATCATGCGCGCCAGGTAGTCCACGAAGGCCAGCGCGATGCCACCCGCGCCCGCCTGGAACGAGAAGCCGTTCCGCATGATGCCGCTGTCGCGCAGGAAGCGCGCCACCAACTCGGAGATCCGCAAACGATCGGGGCTGCGCGTGATCTGCGTAGTGCCGCTGACGATCTTCGAAGGATCGCCGATGGAGTCGACCTCCACGACGTAGTCAATGTTGTTGCCCTGGATCTGCCACGGGATACACGGAAACGGCACCAGGTTGTCAGTCACCACGATCACCCGATCGGCGTAGACGGAGTCGGTCAGCGCGAAGCCCAGCGATCCGCAAGCTGACTTGCCGTGCGAACCGTCGGCGTTGCCGAAGAAGTCGGCCGTCGGCGCGGCGATGACCGCGATGTCGATGTGGACCTCGCCATCCTGCACCGCCTGCCAGCGTCCGCCGTGGGAGCGCAGCACACCCATCCCGCGCATCTGCCCGTGCGAGCAATAGTCGCCTAGTGGGCCGTTCATGCTGCCTTCGATGTGGTGTACCGCCCCTGACTTCATCAACTCGATCACTGGCTCGTGACAGGGAAACGACGCGCTGGGGAACCACACCAGGTCTTTCGCTCCCATGCCCGCTGCGGTCTGCAGCGCGGTGAGTGCGACCCGGTCCCCGTTGCGCAGATGATGATGACTACTGATCGTCATGCCATCTCGTAAACCGCAGAGCCGCAGTGCCGTTGCGAGATCCGGCACCCGCTTGTCACCATTCCTGGGATAGTCGCTGTTGCTGCGAATCGCCGGAGCGTACTTGTTTCCCATCGGGCGGTGTCCGTCCACACCTGCATACACAACCTGCTCGCGGCCGTTCACCACGGTCGGAACGCGGCGGCCTGCGACATTCGTCACCATATCGGCCGCTATATCCGTGCTCATGGCTGGCCTCCTTTTGTGCTGGAAACCGCAGCCGTAGTTGCAGTCAATCCCATTTGCTTCGCACGCTCCACCAGCTTCAACGCACGTTGCACCACTGGAGCGTCGATCATCTTCGATCCCAGGCTGACCACGCCGAGTCCGCGGGACTGTGCGTCTTCATAGGCGGCAACAATCCTCAATGCCTTCTCCAACTCCGACTGCGACGGCGCAAATGCGCGATGGATTATCTCAATCTGCATGGGATGAATACACCCCATGCCCTCGAAACCCATGGCACATGACGCTTCACCCCAGTGCGATAGTCCTTCGGAGTCGACCACATCGCCGTACACCGAATCGATGGCCTGCACATGCGCAGCATGCGCGGCATTCACTACCCGCATGCGAGCGAACAGAGATTCATTGCCCGTTGCGGTCTTCGCCACTCCGAGATCAGCGGTGTAATCCTCGAGACCAATTGTGATGCCCGCGATGCGCTCTGACGCGGTTGCAATCGCGAACGCGTTCTCGATGCCGAGCGCCGACTCCAAAATCGACATCAGCCAGATTGCCCGCGTCACGCCGGACTGCTTCGCGATTCGCGTAATCGCATCGCTCACTTCGGTCACCTGCGCAGCCGTCTCAACTTTGGGAATCAGGATCAGGTCGGGTGACTGCGGAACAATTTCTTCCAGATCGGCCATCCCGAGTGGCAACTGATTGATGCGCACCATGCGCTCAGCTTTGCCAAAATCCACCGCGCGCAGCGCATTCCGCACCAGCAACCGTGCGGCATCCTTCTCCGAGTGATGCACCGAGTCTTCGAGATCGAGGATGACTGCGTCGGGCCCGTGCAGGCCAGCATTGACGAAATACTTGGGCTCGTTGCCCGGCAAATAAAGCCGCGATCGCCGCAACCTGTCTCTCGCCGAAGCCGCAGGTAACGGAATCGCTTCGGGCAACGCCGATTTTTGGCTGCCCAGTCCAGCCCGCCAAACCGCCGCCTCCACCCTGGCAGCAATGACGAACGGCAACGCGCCTTCGTCCACCATTTTGACGAAAGCATGCTCGACACCCAGCGCACGCAACACATCGCGTACCTGATGCCGGATGTTGTCTCCGTAATACAGTGCCACGCGCGAGCGCAGTTCGATTTCGACGCCGCCACCCGGGCGCTCTTCCACGGTTACGTGCAGATCCGAGCGCACATCGCTGCCCGCGCGGCCTGCCTCTCCGCGTTTCAACTGACTAGCTTCGGCTGCTGCCGGCATATGCCTTCTCCACACCGACGCCCAGCTTTGCAAGAATGGCGTCCGTGACCTGCGTCGTCGAGGCCGCGCCTTGCGCCAGCGACTTTGCGCCGCCGAAAATGCGCATCATGTCGTAGCTGCGCACCTTGCCTTCGGCGACAACGTCTGCGATAGCCGCCCGGATCATCGTCGCTTTTTCACTCTCGCCTACGTGATCGAGCATCATCGCCGCTGACAGAATCATCGCAATGGGATTGACGATTGGTGGATTCAACTCCGCATACTTAGGCGCCGATCCGTGCGTCGGCTCGAACACCGCCGCTTCGTCGCCAATGTTGCCCGACGCGGCGAAACCTAGCCCGCCCACCAGTCCGGCGAAGGCATCACTGATGACGTCGCCAAACAGATTGCTGGCCACGATGACGCCGTAGTCTTCTGGATTCTTGGTCAGCCACATGGTCTGCGCGTCGATGTTGGTCGACCACAGCGCGATCTCGGCGAATTGCTTCTGCACTTCCTTCGCGACCTCTTCCATCATGCCCGAAGTTTCGCGCAGCACGTTGGGCTTCTCGCAGATGGTGACCGACTTGTATCCAAACTTGCGCGCATGGCGGAACGCAGCTTCGCAAATCCGACGCGCTGCCGGACGAGTGATGACGCGTACAGAAATCGCGAGGTCTGCGCCCGCGATATTGGCGAAGGCTTTGAACTTGGAGTGTGTTGCCAGCGCGTCACGCACCGGCTGTGGCGGATTCGTCCACTCGACTCCGGCGTAGAGACCCTCAGTGTTCTGGCGGAAGACGACCACATCCACCTTGGGCTCTTCAAATCCGCCATCAGGTTTCTTGCGGATGAAGTTCAACGGGTTTCCCGGAAACGACAGGCACGGCCGCATGCAGATGTCGAGGTTGAAGATCTGTCGCATCGACACAATGGGACTGAAGTACTGCAGGCCTTTGCCCCTCAGCGCGGGGATGAGATCGGCCTCGGTTTCCTTTTTCGGTTTCGATGTGATCGCCCCGAAGAGCCCGACCTTGTGCTTCCGCAGCAATTCGATAGTGCGTTCCGGCAGCGGATTGCCCTCGTTCCTCCAACTTTCCCAGCCAATGTCTGCATGAACGTACTCAGCCTCGAAGCCGACAGCGTCGAGCACGCGAATCGCCTCGGGCAGGACCTTGTTCCCAATGCCGTCTCCCGGCATGCTTACGACTGTATGCTTCGACATGAATGCAAACTCCTTTTAGATCGGCGCGCATCGAGCCGCGCCGCAATTCCACGCGTTTTGAAACGGAACACATTTGCGTCTTCCCACAGTCCTTTCGGGCCTTGAAAGGGCACGGCTTCAGCCGTGCCAATACGCCGTTCCGTTTTGTCATCCCGAGGGGCTCAGCCCCGAGGGATCTGTTTCCCTCGCGGCCCGCTAGACTTGTGCGACTGCGTGAGTGAGTCCCAGCTTCGCGCTCACCAGGTTCTCCACTCCACCGGCAATCACCAGCGATTGCGGCACCGAGCCCAACGCCGGGAACGTGAATTGCTCCCCGGCATACCGGATCGTACTTGCGGCGAAGTCAACCTCGATCTCGTCGCCCGGAATAATCGTCTTCTCTTTGTGTGCGATCGCATCCCCATACTTCGCGCGCAGACGGTTTACCAGCCCAGGCGTCTCGATACACAGAAAGCCGTTGTTGAACGCATTGCGCAGATAAGTCTGCGAGAAGCTGCCCGCAATCACCAGCGGAATGCCCGCACATTTCAGCGCGGTGACGGCTTGCTCGCGGCTCGAGCCAGTGCCGAAGTTGAAGCCTCCCACCACCACGTCTCCAGCCCTGCTCCGTCCGGCGAATGTTGGATCGTAGTTTTCCATCACTACCTTCGCCATCATCTCGGAAGTCATGTCCTCGCGATAGGTGTAGTCCTTGCCGTAAATGCCATCGGTGTTCAGATTGTCTTGTGGCAGGAACACCAGCCGTCCTCTTACGCTTTGGGGAAAGCCCGGCAGGATCTCCACTTTCTCAGCCTGCGGCGCCGACGCGAACACCTCGAAGCGCTTCTTGATCTCCCGGTACTCGGCTGGATTCGGACCGCAAATGTGGCCTGCGACCGCTGATGCGGCTACCACTTCCGGACTCGCCAGGTAGCACTGTGCATCGCGTGATCCCATGCGTCCTTTGAAGTTGCGATTGGTGGCAGAGATGCCAACCTCTCCAGCTTCCAGCAGTCCCGTGCCGAGCCCGATGCACGGCCCGCATCCCGGAGGCAGCGTTTGTGCGCCGGCAGAGATCAGCGTCTGCCAGATACCTTGTTTTTGGGCTTCCTCCTGCACCGCGCGGCTGGCTGCAGCAAGATAGAATCTCACCCCCGTCGCCACTTTCTTGCCGTCGAGTACTTTCGCTGCAGCCGCCAGGTCTTCCAGTCGCGAATTCACGCACGAAACCAAGTATGCCTTCTGGATCGCGACCTTCCTCTTCTCGATCTCCGCCACCGATTGCATCACCTGCACCGTATCGGGGCCCGACACATGCGGCGTCACCTCGGCGAGGTTCAGTACAATGCGCCCGGCGTATACCGCGTCATTATCTGCCACCGCAGAACTGTTGCGAATCTGTTCGATCCGCCGCTCGGAAATCCTCGTGACGCCTTGCGCACACAACTCTCGGCTACGTTCTTCAACGTAGGACAAGGTGATCTCGTCTACAGGGAACCATCCCACCAGCGCGCCCCATTCCGTGGTCATGTTGGCGATGCTGAGGCGTGCATCCATGCTGAGCGATGCCACTCCCGGCCCGGCAAACTCGACGGCAGCGTTGAGGACTTCTTCCTGGTTGTAAAGCCCGCACAGCGTGACGATCACGTCCTTGCCGGTTGCTCCCGCTGCAAGTTTGCCCTCCAGTACGACTTGAATCGTCCGCGGAATCTGCCACCAGAATTCGCCCGTCGCCCAGATCGCGGCCGCGTCCGTACGCACCACGGGAGTTCCAATCGCTCCCAGGGCTCCGTACATGTTGGAGTGCGAATCCGATGCCACCACGAAGTCGCCGGGCAGCACGTAGCCCTTCTCCACCATGATCTGGTGGCCAATGCCCGTGCCCGGCGGATAGAAATCGATCCCATGCTGGTTGGCGAACGACTGCATGCTGCGATACTTCGCCAGGTTCGGCTCGTCCGTGTTCTGGATATCGTGATCGGCGGTGAACACCGGCTGCGCCGGATCGTGGATCACTCGCGCCCCAATCGTCTTGAATTTCTTCATCACCGCAGAAGTGTTGTCGTGCGTCATCACGTGATCGGGCCGGATCGACAGGAAGTCCCCCGCGCGCAGCGGGCGGCTCGGACCTTCGGCCATGTGGGTCTGCGATATCTTCTCGACAACTGTCTGTCCCATACTCAACCCTCCTGCCGACTAGCGATCGGCGCGGAACAGTTTCATCAACTCAGTAACACTGGCCTGCTTGTCCAGGTTCCAGATAGCGTCCATGGCGCGACGACGCCCTGCCGGTGTCATCACCGGTTCGGCTAACGCTTCGAACTTTTCCTCGACTTCCTTGTCGGTCAGCGGGTTTCGCGGATCCCCCTTGGGATAATCAAGTTGCTTGCTGAACTCTCGGCCATCGGTTGTCTGGATGGTGACCACCACCCGCTGCAGCGCCGGGAAGACCTTCTCGATTTCCGCATCGGCGACTACCACGATCTTGTTGAGCTGCGCCCGGATGGTCGGGTCCATGATCTTTTCCATAGTGAACTGCAGCGGCGTCACCTGCCGCTCCGCGATGGCAGCCGAAATCACGTAAGGCAGCGAGTGGTCGGCTGTCTCCTTCGTATGTGGATCGTACTTACTGGCATCACTCAGAATGTCCGCTCCGCGGGCGGTGGTACGGATGTGCACCTTGGCGACGTCTTCTGGCCTGAGATCGTTGTCCTTGACTAGCGCCAACGTGGCCGAAATCGGGGTGTGGGTCAGCGCTTCCGTGGGAAATGCCTTCATCCCACATTGTGTGATACGCCACGACTCACCCAATCCGTCAGTAAGGGTGTTCAGCTTCCACTCCGGTCCGAAGCAGTGGACCAGCCCCTCTTTGCCGTCGATCACATGCTCAGGCCCGCTGTAGCCTTTCTCCGCCAGCAGCGCCGCAAAAACTCCGCTCTGGGTTGCCATTGGATCGACGGTGTTCTTCATCATGGTCAGCTTGCCCGCGGTGACCGCGCCCAGCGTGGCGCGCGCGCTGGCGCTGATGCCGATGGCATGCTGCATTTTGCTGCAGTCGAGGTGCAGCATTCTTGCAGCAACTATGGGCGAAACAAATGCTGTCAGCGTCGCGTGGTGCCATCCCCGCTCGCGGATTCCCGGAAATGCCGCTTCGCAAAGCCGCATTTCAAACTCATGCCCGAGCACCAATCCGACAATCAACTCTCTCCCGTCTCCACCAGCACGTTCACAACACGCCATCGCCGCCGGAAAGATGTCCGAAGGATGCGACGGGTCTTGTTTCCAGTAAATGTCGTTGTAATCCATGCAACGGATCATCAGCGCATTGGCCAGCGATGCCGACACCGCGTCCATCGACTTTCCAGTGCCAATGACCGTCGCCTTCCCTGGCCCGGCAATTTCGTCCAGCACTTCCAGCGCGATGACCACATCATGCTGCTGATACCCACCCAGCGCGCATCCCACACTGTCGAGCAGAAAGCGCTTCGCCTGGTAGATTGCGTCTGCGGACAGGTCTTCGAACTTCAGTCCTGCCGCCCACTGGGACATGGTCGCTGTGATGGTCGGCTTTGCTGCGGCCTTGGCGGGTGCGGGCGTTGTGGTGGTCGACATACGAATCTTTCTCCTTGTTACTTGCCGAGGTTCTTGAAGGGCAGAAACGCCATGAAGTCGGCGTGATGCACGATGTACGCTTCCGTGGTGCGCTTCACCAGATCACCCTCGGCGGCGTGCGCCGCAATGATGTGACACACCGCATCGGGCACACCGCACTCCATCGCCAGCGCAACGCCAGTAAATGGGTGGCGCAACATCTCGCCCCGTTTGCTCTGGCGCGTCTTGCCATCAACAGTTTCGTACTCCAGCAACTTGCCGACATCGGCGAGAATCGCACCGGCAATAACAGTGTCGTGATCAATAGGCAGCGCCTTGCCCATGAACTCCGTCATGCTCTCGGCTGCCTTGCGCGCAATGTGCACCACGCAGCGCTTGTGCTCCATGAAGGTCGTCGGACAGTTCGCGACCAGCAGCGTGAACGGAATACGGTTCAAGTCGTCCGGGGTCAACGGACTGCGTTCCAGCGCTTTCTCCCAGGCCTGCGTGACTTGTTCTCGCAATCCGGGATCTTTGATCCACTCAATCTCGGGCCACAACTTCAGGACTGCTTCGCGCATTCGTTTCCCTCCGGGCCACGGCGGCTGCGTTTCGTCCTTCGGTTTACCAACCGGAACTCGACGCAATCAGCAAAACGGATATTCGTATCACTTCGCTGCAGGGCGGGGCTATGAGGCGCGTCACAATGACACGGTGATGTCTTCCAACTGGCTGGTAATTTCCTCCGCAGGAACCTCGGGGGAGAAACGTAAAGGCTTTCCAATCAGCACTTTAAGTTCATCCCGGCGGGCGATCTTACGGCGCGAAAGTTTCATGTCAAACAGGCCGTCAATTCGCAAGGGCACCACCGGAATATCAAGTCGTTGAGCCAGCATGCCAACGCCCGACCGAAATGGTGAAGGCTTGCCATCTGGCGTACGACGCCCTTCCGGGAAGACAACCACGCTGAATCCCCGATCCACCGACTCGCCCACGAACGCAAAGCTCTCGCGCACGCCCGATTGCTGCGGCAGCGGAAACACGTTGAACAGCGCTACCACGAGGTAGTAACCAGCCTGTTGCCACCAGCGGGCGATCACGTTCATGCTCGCCGGAGGACGCCACATTCCCCACAACCGTTCGCCTAACATGCCCACCGCAAGTCGATTGCGAATTCGCGCCGGCATCGCGATGAGCACAAATCCGACATCGACGTATGTGACGTGATTGCACGTGATGAGCACTGGCCCGTCAATGCCTTCGAGATTTTCGCGGCCCACAATCTTGGGGTGCGCCATGATCAGCGTCGCCGGCAGCGACAGCAGGTAATAGAAGAAGTTGCGAATCCAGGTGACAGGCCAGCGTTGCGCCCAGCGCGGATAGTGATACCCACTTTGCTGCGCGCGCTGCGGCTCGTGTAACATTCGCTCCAACTCGCCCACGGTGTTGACCTGCGCGAAATTCGCCTGGCTCAAGTCCACCTGGTAGCGGTCTTCCAGCGCGCTCATCAGTTCCACCCGGTCCATGGAACTTAGGTTCAAGTCGCCTTCCAGTTTAGCGTCTGGCGCAAGCGCTCCGGTGCTGCGCCCGGTGATCCGGCCGATGAGTTCCCCCAGCCCGCCTTGCGCAGGAGCTGCGGCAGCATTCGATGAGAACTGTTGCTGCACCGCCTGCTGGATCACGCCGATCTTTGGCTTCTGCGTAGGAGTGCGAGGGAAGTCCTCCTCGGGCCACACCAGCCACCGGCGTATTCGTTGGAATTCAGCCAGTTGCTGATTCGTTCTTGAAACGACGGCCGGCGCCTCTGCAGCATGATGCAGCAAAAGTGCGGCACAAGGTTCTGCGTTTCCGCCCTGCTCCAACCCCACGACCACGCAGTCGCGCACTTCAGGTTGTTGCCGCAGCACCGCCTCAAGGTCCTCGGGATAGATGTTCATCCCTTCGCGGGTCACAATGACGTTCTTCTTGCGACCCTTGAAGTACAGGTTGCCATCTTCGTCGAGCGCGCCCAGGTCTCCGGTGCGGAACCAGCCGTCCTCTGCCAGCACCGGCTTCAGTTCCTTGCCCTGCCAGTAACCTGCCGCCACGTTCGCTCCGCGCACCAGGATCTCGCCATTCTCATCGAGCTTCATCTCGCGGCCTTCCAGCACCTTGCCGATGGAGCGCTTGCCGGTATGGAAAGGGTGGTTCAGCGAAATCAGCGACGTGGTTTCCGTCAGTCCGTAGCCTTGGATGACCACAAAACTCAACCGTCGCCAGAATTCTTCCGTCTCGGCGTCGAGCGCGGCGCCGCCTGAAATGAACGCCCAGAACTTCCAGCCGAACTGGTTGTGAATACGCCGGAATCGCCACCACCGCTTGACCAACTTCTCATCTTTGGAGGCTTCCAATTGCTGTTGGAACCAGTCGGCCTTCCCCGCCGCCTCCACGTCTCGCTCCAGCTTTTCCTTCAGTGACTCCATCAGACGGGGGACAGCGACCACCACCGACACTCGTTCCTTCTTGATGGTGTGAATGACCTCGCTGGGATTCAGCGTGTCTTGGAAGAGTACGGTTGCCGCCAGCATTTGCGGCAGGAAGATTCCCAGGAACTGTCCGAAGACATGGCTCAACGGCAGCAGATTGAGAAATCGCAGCGGATGAAAGATGCGTTCATACTTCAGGTA